>NZ_VAWE01000001.1:7857500-8157500 GCF_005795905.1 Streptomyces marianii | reverse complement strand
GCGGTGTGCAGGCTCAAGCCGTCGTGGCGGGGCGAGTTGGAGATCACGGACGCGATCCAGGAGCTGATCGACTCGGGCTGCCGTGTGGAGTCGACGCTCGTCACCGGCTACTGGAAGGACACCGGCAACGTCGCCGACATGCTGGAGGTCAACCGTCTGGTCCTGGACGGCGTCGAGACCGACTGCTCCGGCGAGGTCGAGTCCAGCGAGCTCATCGGCCGGGTGGTGATCGAGAAGGGCGCGACCGTCACGGGATCGCGGATCGTCGGTCCCGCGGTCGTCGCGGCGGGTTCACGCATCCACAACTCCTACATCGGTCCGTTCACCTCCATCGACAGCGGCTGCTCCGTCGTCGACAGCGAAGTGGAGTACTCCATCGTGCTGCGCGGGGCGTCGATCGCCGGGGTGCGCCGCGTGGAGCGCTCGCTGATCGGACGCGAGGTCGAGGTGACGTCGACGCCCCGCGTCCTGCGGGCCCACCGCCTCGTCCTCGGCGACCACAGCAAGGTGCAGGTGGCGTCATGAGAATCCTCGTGACCGGCGGCGCCGGCTTCATCGGCTCCCACTTCGTACGGTCCTTCGCCGGCGAGGACGAGCTGACCGTCGTCGACAAGCTGACCTACGCCGGGAACCCGGCCAGCCTGGAGCCCGTGGAGGAGCGTTTCACGTTCGTGCACGGCGACATCTGCGACGCGGCGCTCCTGGCCGAGGTGGTGCCCGGCCACGACGCCGTCGTCAATTTCGCCGCCGAGTCGCACGTGGACCGTTCGATAGCCGGCGCCGAGGAGTTCGTCCGGAGCAACGTCCTCGGGGTGCAGACCCTCATGCAGGCCTGCCTCGACGCGGGCACCCCGAGAATCGTCCACGTCTCCACCGACGAGGTCTACGGCAGCATCGACAGCGGTTCCTGGGACGAGACCGCCCCGCTCAGCCCCAACTCCCCTTACGCCGCCTCCAAGGCCGGCGGCGATCTGATCGCGCTCGCCTACGCCCGCACCCACGGGCTGCCGGTCAGTATCACCCGCTGCGGCAACAACTACGGGCCGTACCAGTACCCGGAGAAGGTGATCCCGCTCTTCGTCACCAACCTCCTCGACGGCCTGACCGTCCCGCTCTACGGCGACGGCGCCAACGTACGCGACTGGATCCACGTGGCCGACCACTGCCGAGCCGTCCGGCTGGTCGCCGACCGCGGGCAACCCGGTGAGGTCTACCACGTCGCCGGCACCGCCGAGTTGACCAATCTGGAGCTCACGGTCCGGCTGCTCGACGCACTGGGCGCCGACCGGCGGCGCGTCGAGCGGGTCCCGGACCGCAAGGCCCACGACTTCCGCTACTCCTTGACCGACGCCAAGTTGCGGGCCCTCGGGCATGCCCCGCGCATCCCCTTCGACCAGGGCCTGGCCGAGACCGTCGAGTGGTACACGACCAACCGCGAGTGGTGGGAGCCGCTGAGGAAGCGCAGGGCGCCCTGAGGGGCGAAGGCCCGACGGCGGCACGGGGCTGCGCCGACAGGCGGCTCCTCCGCGGAAGCCCGTTCGGCTCGAGAGCGGTCGAGAGCGGTCGAGAGCGGAGGGAGCGAGCGCACACGACGGCGCCGCCGGGCCGTACGAGGGAGCCGCCGCTCGGCCACACAGCCCCTGCGCACCGGAATGCGATCGCCGAACCCGTCGCGGAGCGCTACGCCCTGAGACGGATCAGCGCCGTACGGGACCGAATCCCGAGCTTGCGGTAGATCTGCCGCAGATGGAACCCCACCGTGTGCGGGGAGATGAACAGATGACGGGCGGCCTGCTGGTTGGTGAGGCCGCCGGCCACCAGTTCCGCCACCTTGCGCTCGGTCTTGGTGAGGCTCTCCCAGCCGGAGACGGGCCGCTTGGCGTGCGTCCAGTGCCGGCGTCGTACACCGAGCCGGCGCAGGCGGGCCCGGACCCGGGCGGCGTCCCGCTCGCCGCCGAGCGCGCCGTAGGCGCTCATGGCCCGGTCCAGTTCGCTGATCGCGTTCTCGTGGTCCCCGCGGTCGAGCAGGAGAGCGGCGTGGTCCTCGGCTGCCGCGGCCTGTGCCCACGGGTTGCGGTGCAGCCGGCCGGCGCGGGCCAGGGCGTCGGCGTCGCCCTCGGCGAGCGCGCGAGCGTGCATGGCGGTGGCCAGCACCGAGGGGAGGCGACGGTTGCGTACCAGGAGGTGCTCCGTCGTGTCGATCACCATCCCGACGAGATCCGGTCGGTCCGCGGCGAGCATGGAGCGCACGCACCAGGCCGCGGCGGCCGGGTCCTCCAGGACGGCTTCGCGGAGCGCACCGGCCCGTGCACCGATCTCCGCGAGCACGTCCGCCGCCGCCAGGGGGTCGGCCTGAGCCTCGGCCAGTTGGGCGTTCAGCAGGAGACGCGCGGCCCACCAGGGGCTGGAGGCGTGCTGGGGGAAGTCCTTCTCCAGGGTCCTGATGTGGTCCTCGGCCTGGGTGAGCGACCCCCGGCGCAGCGCGACGGAGGCCAGGACCAGCCACGCCTGCGGTGCGAGCATCGGGACGTGGGAGCCGTCGGTGCCCACACCGGTCCTGGCCTCCCCCTCGGCCTCGTCCAGCCGGCCCTGGGCGAGATGCAGTTGGGCGCGGAGCACGGCCGGGACGGCGGCGGTCAGCGCTCCGGACTCCGGTGCGGACGTCGCGGCGGAACTCTGGATGACGGCCGCCGCCTGCTCGTACTCGTCGGTCCTGGTGAGGGCGAAGGCGAGGAACCAGCGCGGATCGAGGATCTGCGCCTCCTCCCCCGTGCGGTCGAGCGCGACCGCCTCACGCAGGGTGCTCACCGCCTCTCCCACCTCGCCGTCACGCCACTGGCCGAAGGCGTGGAAGGTCATCGCACCGACCAGTACGGCGCGGGTGTGGCGGTCGGGAGCGTCGAGGATCCTGTGTGCACGGTCCACCGCGGTACCGTCGCCGGTCAGATAGGAAGCGGCGAGGTGGGCGATCATGGCTTCGCGGTGCTGGCCGCCGCCGTGTCGCGCCGCCAGCGCGTCGCCCGCGGCACGGCGCGCCGACTGCACGTTCCCCAGTAGCAGCAGCGCGGTCGACATCGACGCCTGCAGCGCGGCCACGTCCTCCGCGAGTTCCGCCGGTAACGGGGGAGCCAGTGGCGCCGTGTCGTCGATCGCGGCCTTGGCCAGGGTGATCGCCCGCTCCAGGTGGCCCGCCCTGGTGCACGCCTCGACCGCGGTGCGCGCCAGACGTACGCGTTCGGCCCGCCCGGGCGGCAGCAGTTCCATGCAACGGGTCGCCAGCGACGCCGCGGTGGACGGATCGGCGATGAGCAACTTCCGTGCCCCTTCGGAGATGACGCGGATCTCGTCCGCGTTGCCGGGTTGGGCGACGTGGACCAGCTGGAGGGCGGCGCGTTCGACGCCGTCGGAACGCGGCAGCATCATCGCCGCCGCCTGTCGGCGCAACAGGGCGCACACCGGCGGCGGTACGGAGTCGAGCAGGACACGCCAGATCGGCTCTGTCCGGAAGGCGAGGTCGTGTTCACCGCAGACCAGCAGCCCCCGGTCGACCGCTTCGTCCACCGCCGCGAGCAGGCCGACGGGTGCTTCGCCGAGCAGGGCCGACAGATCCTCCGGCGCGAACGGTGATCCGAGCACCGCGGCCAGCCTGAGCGCCTTCAGGGTGGGCTCGGAGAGTGACCGGAGATTCTGCTGGATCAGCATGGAGAATCGTTTCGGCACCGGCGCGGGCACACCGCCCCCGACGAGGGGGCCGCCGATCGGGCCGAACCGTGGCCGGGAGGTGCCGTCGACCGCGCACAGGTCGTCGTCCGCGAGCCCGCGCAGGAGCTCGATCACGGCACGGGGTGTGTCGTTGACGCTCTCCGCCAGGGCGAGGAGCGCCGGGTCGGGGGCGGCCCCGGTGCAGTCGGCGACCAGGAGCGCCAGCGCCTCGCCCTCGATCGGCCCCAACTCCCGGACCCGTTCGACCGGAAGCACGGCCCGGAGCCTGCCGAGACAGTCCTTCAGCGGCTCGTGCGGCGCGTCACCCCGGTCCGTCGCGAAGGCGAGTACCCAGAGGATCGGGTGCCCCCTGAGGGCCACCATGACGTCGCACAACGTTGTCAGGGCGGGCGGGCTCGCCAGGTGCAGATCGTCGAGCACGACGGCGGTGCGGGCGCCACCGGCATGGCGAAGCCGGGTCCGTGCCGCCTCGATCGCGGCGTCGGAACCGGCCGGGACACCGCCCACGACCACGAAGCCGTCGGCGTCTGCGAGCCTGGCGGCTTCCGCGAGGAGGCGGGTCTTCCCCGCGCCGGGTGCCGCCGCCACCAGGAGGACCGTACCGCGCCCGCCGCGCGCCACTCGGCGCAGCTGAGCGCTGGTCTGGGCCAGCTGTTTTTCCCGACCGCGCACTTCTGCTCGGGAAATGGGATCCCTCGCGGAAGCCGGGCCAGAAATCACTTTCTCGCTTCTCTCCATTATCGACCACGAAGAGGCGTGCATTTTCCCCCTCATCGACCAACTTCGATCACGCAATTTCACATCCGATCATAAGGTGGCCCGGCAGGCAAGACCACCCATAGCGGCTCTTTACCGCGCCGACGCCGCCAGGAAATCACCCGGAAACCGCCCGGAAAGCCACTCGGCGAAAATGAGCAGCGAGTCGGCAGGCGCCGGCCCACAAGCCATCCTCCAGGGTCACCACCCCATGCACGCAAGGGATTCGCCCCCGGGCGCGCCGCGCGGGACCTGATCATTGCAGTGACCGTCTTGTTCGCAAAGCCGTTCACTCCCCCATGGAGTCCTACCGAAGACGCCTCGCAGTGACGACCGTTT
The DNA here is from genome assembly GCF_005795905.1 of Streptomyces marianii. NCBI lineage: Bacteria > Bacillati > Actinomycetota > Actinomycetes > Kitasatosporales > Streptomycetaceae > Streptomyces > Streptomyces marianii. Next base: position 8,152,682 of record NZ_VAWE01000001.1, on the reverse strand, counting down.
TCCCGCCACTCATGGCCAATTTTTGAGCGCCAACCGACTGCGCACCTTCGTCGAACGGCACGAGGAATTGGCTCAATTCCGCTCGGTCGTCGAGGGCCCGGCGGACTCCTTCGCGGTGCTCTTCCTCACCGCGCCCGTTGGCATCGGCAAATCGACCCCGCTTCGGCGCTTCGCGGACGAGTACTACAGCCTCAGATCTTGGCACGGCCGCGACAGGAGCCGGCCGTGGGGACGACGCCCCAGCCGTACGCGGCCGTCGCGGCCGCCAGCGGTCGTCGACCGGTCATGGCCTGCGCGGGGAGCGCCCCGGCAGCGCTCCGGGTGCGCCCTCGCACGCCCCCGGAGCGCTGACCGCGACCCGGCCTCCGGACGACCCGAGAACCTCGCGGCCCGGGTCCTCGGCATCATCGCCGCCGGCGCGTCGGCGGCGATGATGATTCCCGTCGGCGATGGCGCCTACGCCCAAGGGCTGTCCCGCAGTCCCCGGGGCAGCCCTTACCCGGACATCGCCCAGCAGGCGGCGCGAGCGGAACTCGCCGAGGCCCGGTCCGCACCTTCCCCAGGCTGACGCGTCACGCCGTGGAGGGCACGGCCGCCGCGTGCTTCGGGCCGCCGCGCGCGGCGCCGTTGTGGCTCTCCGCGCCCTCGGGCCGTCTCAGTCGCCTCCCGGCGGCCTCCCTCCTGCGTGCCGCCGCTCGAATCGTGCCCGAGCTGCGTGGTGGGCTTCGTGGAGAAGCCGTATGACCGTGTTCCTCGTGCGCTCTCCGGGATTGACGACCGACACCCAGCCGAGCGCACCGTAGACCGGGTGCGGCATCACCTGGTCGGCTGCCGCGTGGTCGCGCTCCCGGCCGAGGCTGCGCGGGTCCTCCCCGGTCAGTTCACGAAAGGTCGCCCGGTCGACGTGGATGTTCACCCGCCATCGGTGCGGTGGGTCGAGAACGGAGGCGGAGTCGTCGGGCTGGTCCTTGGTGACCACGGTCGCGTACGGCTGCTGGTTCCGAGGGATCCGCCCGTCGGGTGCGTAGTAGAAGAAGGCGTCCCCCCACGCCGGCTCGGGAAAGTCGCTCCCCGGCTCCGGGACGAGGACGAAGGCGCCGTGGAAGCCCCGAACGACGGTGATGATCTGCTGCATACTCATGCTTCGAGCATCACCTTCAAGTGCTTGTGTGGGGTTGGCCATGGACGAGCAGCCGAGCGGCCGGCACCAGGGGCCGCTGCGCACCGCGGACGTCGCGAGACAGTCCGGCTACTCGCTGCAACAGGTACGCGACCTGGAGCGGCTGGGGGTCATCCCCCCGGCTGCCCGGTCGGACAACGGCTACCGCTCCTACACACCGGCCCATGTGCGAGCCCTTCGCGCGTACCGAGGGCTCGCGGCCGCCGTCGGACCCGTCGAGGCACGCCGGATACTGCCGGGGCTGTGGACCGCGACCGTCACGGAGGCGGCGGCGGCGGTCGGCGCACTGCATGTGCGGCTCGCGCGGGAACGGGAGGAGGCCTTGCGGGCCCAGGAAGCGCTCGATGCGGTACGGGCCGAGACCGGCACCGCGGGAATCGAGCGGGACGGCGACGCCATGACGATCACCGAACTCGCCGGAGCACTCGGTGTACGCCCCTCGACCCTGCGGTTCTGGGAGCAGGAAGGGCTGCTCGCGCCCGAGCGGGTGACGTCGCTGCGAGCACGTCGGTACGACCTTCCGGACATCGGGGCGGCCCGGATCGTCGCGGCCCTCCGCAGCGCCGGCTACGGCGTTCCCGCCGTGCGCGAGTTGCTCGGCACCCTGCACCGGCCCGCCGGCCTGGAGGAGACCCGGCGCGTTGTGCGGACGCGTCTCGACGGGATCGCCGCGCGGACCGTGGCGCTGCTCAGAGCGGGCTCCGACCTGGCAGCCGTCGTCACGACCGGGCGGGAACCGCCGCCGGACTCGGGACGGGTCGGCGTCGTGTGACCCAGGCGCCGGACCGGGGCGGCATGTCGGCAGCGCACCGGCAGCCACTCCGGACGGTCACCGCTGACAGGGCGCCGGCGGCGGGCCGGTCCTGAAAGACCCGCAGTTGGGCCCGACGACGCGCCCGCGGCGGTGCCGCCGGAACGTGTCGCTCGAGTACCCCGTCATGGGCGCGCCCGGACGATCACGGGTCCGCCGTACGTCTCGATGACGACCTCGACGCGTGCCCGTAGCACTTGAGTATGACCCGGCCCCCCCATCCAGGCCGATATCGCGGCTTCCGCGGAACCTCCGCTCTCCGTCGGCATCTTGATCACCGAGTCGACCGGAGAAGAGAGACAGTTGATGGCCAGTCAGGTGAATGGGACGCAGCGGGCGAAGGCTTCCGCTCCGGAATACCAAGGAGCTCTTGGGTCGTTGTCGGTCAACGCCTCCCTTCCGGAGGTGCTCGCCCGGGGCGCCGAGGAGCTGCGGGCGGCGGAGCGGGCCGGTGACCGGCAGGAGGTGGCGCGCTGCGGGCTGGCAGTCGCGGAGGCGAGCCGGAGGCTGGGGCGGATCGAGGAGGCCGACCGGGCGTGGAAGGCGAGTTACCGGGCGGCTCGTTCGGCCGGCCACGAGGGTGCGATGGCGTGGGCCCTGTGGAGCGGGGGCACGCTGGCCCGCCAGCGGGGTTCGTTCGCTCTGGCGTACCGGCTGCTGCGGCTGGCGGCCGAGATGGGCGAGCGGGGCGACGATGTCGTCGTACGGGGCTACTCGCTGGCGGGACTCGCCGAAACGGGGCGCATTCAGGGCGACTACGAGGCCGTGGGCCGGCTGCACGAGCAGTTGCTGGCCGAGGCCCGCCGCCGCGGTGAGGCCAGGCACACGGTGTGGGCGCTCGAGGGCATCGCGCAGATGCACCGCAACACCGGCGCCTACGACGAGGCGCTGGCGCTGTTCGAGGAGGCGGCGGACACGGCGCTGCGTGCGGAGGACCGGCGCGGGTGGGCGTGGGCTCTGCGGGGCATCGCGGATGTGGTGTCCGTGCGTGACGGTGATGTGGAGCGTGCCCTGTCGCTGCTCTCGCAGGCGGAGGAGGCCTGCCGGGACATGCGGTTGTCGAGCGCGCTCGCCTACAACCACAAGATGCGGGGCAACGTGCTGTACCGGGCGGGCCGGTATGCCGAGGCACGTGAACTGTACGAGCGGGCGCTCGAGCAGTTCCGCGAGATCGAGGAGCCGCGGGGGACGGCACTGTCGCGGCTGGGGCTGGTCAAGGCGCGCGCCCGGCTCGGCCGGGACGCGGCTCGGACCGCCGCCGAACTGGCTGAACTGCGCTCGGCCCTGGACCGCATCGGACTGCGGCACGCCCGGGAGATGGTCGAGAAGGCCGCGGCCGAGCTGGGTGTGGGGCCGATGCCGGACGGCCACGCGGCCGCCGGGGGCGGGGAGCGGGTGCTGCCCGCCGGCGGCGCGGAGGCGCTGCGGACCGCGGACGTCGAAGGGCTGCGGACGGCGGACGCGGAGGGGCTGCGGTGAGTTCCTCCCTCTCGCCGGTGTGCTCCCCTTCCGGACCGTCGGACATCGCTGCGGCAGGTGTGCCGCACGGCCGCGACTCCACGGTGGGCGGTGTTCTGCGTCGATGCCGGGAACTGGTGCGGCCCGCGCTGGTGGAGACGGTGGGGCGGCTGCATCCGTGGACCGCTGAGATGGCCGCGTACGCGCTGGGCTGGAGCGATGCGGCGGGGACACCGGATCCGGACGGCTCCGAGGGCAAGGGAGTGCGGCAGGCTCTGGCCGTGCTGGGGGCCGAGGCGGTCGGGGCGGACGGTGGTGCGGCCGTCGCGGGAGCGGTCGCCGTGGAGCTGGTGCACACGTTCTCCCTGCTGCACGACGACATCATGGACGGTGACGCGCTGCGGCGGCAGCGCCCGGCTGTGTGGAAGGCCTACGGGACGGGTCCGGCCGTCCTCGCCGGGGACGCGCTCCACGCCCTCGCCGTGCAGTGCCTGGCCGGGGCACCGGGTCCGTGGACGGGGGAGGCGGTCCGGCGGCTGTGCGGGACGCTCAACGCGCTGGTACGCGGCCAGGCGGAGGACCTGCGTTTCGAGCGGCAGCCGTGGAGCGGACCCGGTGCGGTGGGGATGGACCAGTACCGGTCGATGGCGGAGCACAAGACGGGGGCCCTGCTGGGCTGCGCGGTCGCGCTCGGCGCGGTGCTGGGCGGCGGGTCCGCCGCGACGGTGGCGGAGCTGGAGCGGGCCGGGCGGCATCTGGGTGTGGCCTTCCAGGCGGTGGACGACCTGCTGGGCATCTGGGGTGAGCCCGCGGTGACGGGGAAGCCCGTCCACGGCGACCTGCGGCAGCGCAAGAAGACCTTCCCGGTTCTCGCCGCGCTCGCCGGGGAGGGGCCGGCCGCAAGGGAGTTGGCGGCGCTGCTGGAGTCGCCGGAGCCGCCGGACCGCGCCACGGCGGCGCGTGCCGCCGTGCTCGTCGAGGAGGCCGGCGGACGGGCCGCGACCCGCGGCGAGGCCCGCCGGCATCTGGACGCCGCGCGCCGGGCGCTGCGGGGGCCGGCACTGGCGCCGGACGCGGCGGGGGAACTGGACTCGCTGTTCGTCTCCTTGCTGGACCGCAGCCGGTGAAGCGGGCGGTCGCGAGGGTGCCGACAGTCGCGGCCGCGCGGCCGATCTGCGGACGCGGGACATGTTCGGGTACGGGCGCGCGGCCTGCGGCAGCTTGTCGCCGGGGGCGCGGCGGAGTCCTGGACCGGTTCGTCGCCCTGGGAGCGCATCTTCGTGCCGGTCGGTACGGCCCCGTTCCCGGCTTCGTAGAGGATCACGCTGCGGGCCGGGAACGACCTCAGGGGATCGGGGACGGGGGCGCGGGTGACCGTCGGACGTGTGCCAGCAGTTCGTCGAGGGGCGCGGGTACGCGTTCGGGGTCGAGGGCCTCGGCCAGAACGCGGCCGTAGTGGATCTTGCGTCCCTTTTTCGTGCCGAAGAAGCGCCGCAGCTGCTGCCGTGTGGGGCGGCCCCGCTGTGCGGGCTGGCGCAGGAAGGTCTGCAGGGCGCGCAGGTCGCCCTCGGCCCGGACGAGTTCCTCCACCCGTGTCTCCCCCAGCGCGCGGACGAGTTCGTCCTCCAGGTCCGCCGTGCACACGAAGAACCCCTGTCGTGCTTCGCCGGCCCGCTCCCAGCCGCGCGCGTAGTGGCGACGCTCCCCCTCGTCGCACAGCCCGGCGAGGCGCAGCCGCAGACCGGGGGGCCCGAGGAGGGAGGCGAAGCGCCCGACGTTCATCGCGCCGCCCATCGACAGGACGCAGACCCCCTCGGCCGCAAGGTTCCGGCCGCGGCCTGCGGCGAGCGCGCCGACCGCAGCGACGTCGCTCGGCCCTTCGAGCAGGACGACGGCCCGGACGCGCAGTCGCGCGGCCAGGTCCCGCGCGGGGTCGCCGGGGCCGCCTGCCGCCCACGCGGTGACCGCTTCCCGGAACGCCCCCATGTCAGTCATGGGAGCAGTCTCCGCCGGTTCCGGCCGCCGCGGTAGCGAATTGCCGCGGGCGCGTCGATCGGCGGTGAGCGGTCGAGGCCGGGGCCCTCATCGGTCCTGCGGATTCCGGAACGGGGCACCGGACCGTCCGCCCGGGAGGTTCTCGCGGTGCGGTGACGGGGTCGCCCCGCCGTCTGGCACGTCCGGGCGAACGCTGCACGGCCGTCCTGGGGGTGAACGGCGCTCGGACTCCTGCGGGCGCCCTTGGTCCAAGGCTGTCGCGCCGCAGGCGCAGGCCGGCACGGCGTCCTCAGCACGTCCGTCAGGAAGCCGGGTCGCCGCCGGCGGAAGGGAGCAGCACAGTGCGGTGTCACCGCCTCCGCACGAGCTCGGGAAGTGCGACGCGCTCCTCCGGCGCCACGCCTCGTGCCGGGGCAGTGCCCGGCTTCAGCGGCCGGCGCGTGGCGGGCTCGCCGAGTCGGGCCGCCGCCGTCCGCCAGGCGGCCGTCACCACGCCGTGCGCCTCCGCCGTACGGGCGGACCGGTCACCGCTGAGACGCACCGGTGTCCCGACGTGGACGTGGAGGGCCGGGCGGCGCAGTGGAGCGGTGGCCAGCCCCGCGATCTGTTTGGCGGCGCTCCCCGAGGTGATCCGGCGGGCACCTGCCTGGCCCACGGGTACGACGGGCGCACCGGTGAGCCCGGCGAGCCGCGCCAAGCCGCTGCGGAAGGCGACGGGCGGGGCTTCGGCGGCGTCCGTACGGGGCGGGAGTCCGCCCTCGCCGTAGATGAGGACCAGCCGCCCCTCGGCCAGGGCCGCTGCGGCGAGGTCGAGGCATCGGGCGGCGCGCCGGTCGTTGCGGTGCACGGGGATGTGGCCTCCGCCGGCGAGCGCACGACCCAGCAGGGGGATGCGCCAGAGACCCGCGGTCGCCATGACGACGGGTTCGACGCCGAGGTGGTGCAGCGCGGCGAGGACGACGGCCGGGTCGGTGAGCGAGGTGTGGTTGGCGGCGACGATGCTGCCCGGTGCGAGGACGGTACCGGCGTCCGTGGTCACGGTGAGCCGTCCGACGGCCGGCACCAGGACCTTGGCGAGGCTGCTGAGCATGTGGGCTCCCGGTCTCGGCGATGGTGGTCCCCATCGTCGGGCGCGGGACGCCGGCGGGCATGAGCGCACGTACTCACCGTCACCGGTGCGGGATACCCAGACCGGCGGTGCCGGCACGCGCCCCCGGGGCGCGGTCGTCGAGCGGAACAGCCGGCATACGGGCGCGGTGCGCGGACCCAGCACCGCCACCGCGGGGCGGCGCCCCCGCCGGCCGACGCGGGCGGGACGGGTAACGAGATCGGGATTCGTGCGGCCACCACGAGGATTCCGGAACGATCGAGGCGGAGCGCACTTCGCCGGTCAGCTGCGCAGGGCCGCGTCGAGCCGGTGGTAAAGCGTGTCCAGGCGGCTGCGGCCCGGGCTGCGCGCCGGCATCCGCCGCAGGAGCGCCCGGACTTCCTCCGGGGCGTGCTCGATCGCCCACCGGAGCTCCTCGTCACCGACCCCGGGGTCGTCGCCCGACGCGAGCTCACGGGCCCGTGCCTGATGGACCGCAGGTCCAAGGGCGTGCTTCGACTGGTGAGGGGTGGCCAGGGGGTGGATGTAGGGGGTCGCCGCCGCGTAGCACGCGGCGCGGGCGGCGGCTGCGGCAGCCGGGTCGTCGACTGCGCGTGCGGCCGCGTGGGCGGCCCAGGCGAGGGAGCGCAGCCGCCCGGTCCGCTTCCCCTCGCGCACGAAGGCCCGGATGCCCTCGATCGCCTCGCGAGGTCGGAAGTCGCCGGGAGCCCGAGCCTCGAACAGCGGGAGCGCCCGCTCGACGCAGTCTGCGGCCCAGCGGCCGAGAAGCCGCCGGTCTTCGTCACTGATGGGCACTTCGTCCATCCGCACATTGTGCCCCGTTCGGGCGTTGTCCGTCGTTTGCCGGGCTCACCGGTGACGGAGCCGGCCGCCTCGTACGGATCGGGAGCCGCGAGGCCCAACCCGCCCCCCGAAGTGGCCCGTTCACCGCAGTGCGGCGCCGGGACACTCGGGTGACGTTGCCTCAGCTTCGATGTGCGGGGTTGCGCGGGGCGTGGGTGGGGTGTGTGCGGGAGGCTCCGGGACCGGTGCAGCAGGTGCTTCCCCGCTGTCTGGTCAGGGTGTCGGCGTCGGCCTTGACGACGTAGACCTCCCACGGCTCCCGGCCGGGGCCGTGGACCCAGACCTTGTCCTGGAGGGCGTAGCAGCAGGTGGTGTCGTTCTCCTCTTCGGTGGACAGCCCCGCTTCGGCGAGGCGGCCGGCGGCGGCGTGGACGGCGTCGGTGCTGTCCACCTCGACGCCGAGGTGGTCCATGCGGGTCGCCTCCTCCGGGCTCCCTTCGACGAGGACGAGCTTGAGCGGGGGATCGGTGATGGCGAAGTTGGCGTAGCCGTCGCGGAGTTTGGCGGGTTCGGTGGCGAAGAGCCTGGTGTAGAACGCGACCGAAGCGGCGAGGTCGGGGACACGGAGAGCAAGCTGTAGGCGGGACATGAAGGAGCCTCCTGCTCGAGTGGGTGGTCAGCAGCCGCCGGAGGCGGCCGGGGCGCCGGCACCGATCTGAAGGGCGCCGGGCGTGGCGCAGCAGCCGCCGCCGGCCTGGGCGGTTTCGGGCTCGTCGAACAGGCCGGCTCCGCCGCAGACGCCGGTCTCGGGGAGGGCGAGTTCGACGCGGGCGGCGGCCTCGTGGTCACCGGCCAGGGCGGCGGCGATGGAGCGGACCTGCTCGTAGCCGGTCATGGCGAGGAACGTCGGGGCGCGGCCGTAGGACTTCATGCCGACGAGGTAGACGTCCTCCTCCGGGTGCGACAGCTCTCCCGCTCCGTGTGGGTAGACGGTTCCGCAGGAGTGGACGTTCGGGTCGATCAGCGGTGCCAACGCCACCGGGGCCTGGAGGCGCTCGTCGAGGCCGAGACGCAGCTCGGTCAGGAACGTCAGGTCGGGGCGGAAGCCCGTGAGGACGATGACCTCGTCCACCGGGTCCAGCCGGCGGCCGTCCTCGGCGACGAGCACCAGCTGTTCGCCGTTCCTCTCGATCGCATCGGTCCGGAAGCCGGTGACGGCATCGGCGCAGCCCTCGTCCACGGCGGCCTTCGCCGCCAGGCCCAGCGCGCCGCGGGCGGGGAGCTCGTCGGCCGCCCCGCCGCCGAAGGTGGAGCCGGAGATGCCGCGCCGCAGGATCCACACCGCGTGTGTGCCCGGGGCGTCCACGGCGAGGTCCGCGAGCTGGGCGAGGGCGGTGAAGGCGGAGGCGCCGGTGCCGATGACGGCGGTGCGCCTGCCCGCGTACCGGGCACGTACTGCGTCATCGCGCAGGTCGGGCACACGGTAGGAGATGCGGTCGGCGACTGCCCGTTCGCCGAGGGCCGGCAGGCCGTCGCCGCCGAGGGGCCCGGGAGTCGACCAGGTACCGGAGGCGTCGATGACGGCGCGGGCGGTGATCCGCTCCTCGGTGCCGTCGACGTGGACGAGGTGGACGGTAAAGGGCTGCCGTCCGCGGTCGGCGTCCACGACGCGGTCGCGGCCGACGCGCGAGACACCGGTGACGCGGGCACCGAACCGGACCCTGCCCCCGAGGACATCGGCCAGGGGCTGGAGGTAGCGCTGTGCCCAGTCGCCGCCGGTCGGGTAGCCGGCGCCGTCCGGCTTCACCCAGCCAGTGGGTGCCAGGAGCTTCTCTGCGGCCGGATCCACGAGCTCGGCCCAGGTGGAGAACAGCCGCACGTGGCTCCACTCCCGCACCGCGCTGCCCGCACCGGCTCCGGCTTCCAGGACCAGGGGCTCCAGACCTCGTTCGACGAGGTGGGCAGCGGCGGCCAGACCGATCGGGCCGGCCCCGATCACCACGACGGGCAGGGTGGCGGTGGGCACGTTCACGATGACTCCCCATTCTGTTTCGACATCCGTCGATGACCTGTTTCCGCCAGCATGGCACCTGCTTAGATGTGAGTCAATATAGACAGGCATCGATGTCGACTTCCGGTCGCCGCCCACGATCCACGTCCGGCGCGCGAGGGACCGGAGCGGCGCGACAGCCTCCGCCGCACACGCCCGAACAGAGCCGGACTGCGCGAGCGGGGAGCGGGGCGACGCAGCGCGCCATCCCACCTGGGACCAGGGGCCGACAGGGCGGGCCACACCTGCCACTGGGCGATTGATTCGACACATGTCAACATAGACGCATGTCGAACGCGAAGACGTTGCCGCTGGTCGAGCCCACCGACGAGGACGCCGTGCCGTGCTGCCCCCTCTGACCGAGCGGCCGATGACGGCCGAGGAGGCGGAGACGGCCGCGCGCATGTTCAAGGCGCTCGGCGATCCGGTCAGGCTGCGGCTGTTCTCCTCGGTCGCCTCGCACGAGGGCGGTGAGGCGTGCGTGTGCGACATCTCCGACGTCGGCGTGTCCCAGCCGACGGTGTCCCACCACCTGAAGAAGCTCAAGGAGGCCGGGCTGCTGACCTCGGAGCGGCGCGGTACGTGGGTCTATTACCGCGTGGAGCCGTCGGTCCTTGCGGCCATGGGCAGACTCCTCACGACGGCCACGGCCGCGGCCCCCGCCGTGTGACCGCCGGACGGGACCCCGGGACGCCGGCCGGCCGAGGGCGTCCCGCAGGCGTTCCGGCCGAAGGCGGCGGCACCCCGGAGAACCGCCCACCGTGAGACGCCGGGCGGTGGCGGAGCCCCTCCTGACCCGTGCGGACCCTCGTCGGAGCCGGCGCGTCGTTCCCGTCCTGGACTGGCGGCCACCTCGCGGCATCGGGCCCGACCCCGGCGGATGCGGCCGCCTTCCTCGCCGCCGCGGTCCGCATGGCGGCCTGCATGGCGGTGTGCCACGCCGTCTCGGCGAGGGGGACGGGAACGGCCGACTCGGCGGCGAGGTGGGCAACGGAGCAGCCGGCGGCGGGGCCGGACGGCCACGACCGGGACCGCCGCGCGGCCCGGATCATGCGGCGGGCTGCGCCTGGGCGGTGCGGCCGGGCATGAAGATGAGCGCGACCAGGGCGAGGCCCACGACGGCACCGGCGAGTTGGGCGCCGACGAACCCGGGGACGGAGGCGGGGGCGATGCCGGCGAAGGTGTCGGTGAACGCCCGTCCGACGGTCACCGCCGGGTTGGCGAAGGACGTCGAGGAGGTGAACCAGTAGGCGGCGCCGATGTAGGAGGCGACCGCGACCGGGGCGAAGCGGAGCCGGTCGGTGCGCGCCAGGCCGAAGACGAGCAGGATCAGTCCGGCCGTCGCCACGGCCTCGCCGAGCAGCAGGTTGCCGGCGGACCGCTCGTGTGTGGACCACTTCACCAGGGGCTCACCGAACATGGCGCCGGCGAGGACGGCGCCCGCGATCGCACCCGTGATCTGAGCCGGTATGTAGACCGCGGCCTCGCGGGCCGTGACGCCGCCGCCTCGACGGGCGGTCCACCACTCGGCGAGCGTCACGGCGGGGTTGAAGTGGGCCCCGGAGACCGGGCCGAGCAGGACGATCAGCACGCCGAGCCCGAAGACCGTGGCGAGCGAGTTGGCCAGCAGCTGGAGGCCGACGTCCCGGGTGAGCTCGGTCGCCTGGATACCGGAGCCGACGACGACGGCCACCAGGGCGGCGGTGCCCACCAGTTCGGCGGCCGCCCGGGCGAGGAGGGGGGCGCGGGGCGGCGTGGCACCCGGCGCGGGCCGCGGGTCCGCGGCCGGAGCCATGGCGGAACCGGCCGGGCGGGCGGAGGCGGCCTCGGTGGCGCTCAACAGAACTCCTTGATGCGTGCGGTCGCGGGTGCGCGGTGATTCAGGGGCAGGAACGCTTGGTGTTCGCCTCGGCCGTGGCGTGCGCGGCCCTGGCCAGATCGGCGAACTGACCGGCCAGCGAGTCGAGGACGTCGGGCTTCAGCCGGTAGTAGGTGAAGCGCCCGCACGGCTCGGTCTCGACGACGCCCGCTTCGCGCAGCACCTTCAGGTGGTTGGAGAGGTTCGTCTGCCTGGCGCCGGTCTCCTCGACGAGGTGGGTGGTGCAGAGCGTCTCCTGGGCGAGGAGGGTCACGATCCGGAGCCTGAGCGGGTCGGCCAGAACCCGAATCAGGTCAGCGTCGACTGACGTCATCATGGGCTGATACTGTCACATCAGTGGCCGCTGACGCCACCAGGTGCTGATGTCATTCCCGCCTGACGCCCCTGCGTGACGTGGCAAGACCGCGACACGGCAGGACACCGTACGCGAGACAAGAGAGAGACCCGCGATGGCCGAGAAGCCCTCCGTCCTGTTCGTCTGCGTCCACAACGCCGGCCGCTCCCAGATGGCCGCCGGGTGGCTGTCCCACCTCGCCGGCGACCGTATCGAGGTCCGCTCCGCCGGATCCGCTCCCGCCGACCAGGTCAACCCGGCCGCGGTCGAGGCCATGCGAGAGGTCGGCATCGACATCTCCGCCGAGACGCCGAAGATCCTGACCGTGGACGCGGTCAGGGAGTCCGACGTCTGCATCACCATGGGCTGCGGCGACACCTGCCCCGTCTTCCCCGGCAAGCGCTACCTGGACTGGGCGCTGGAGGACCCCGCGGGCCAGGGGGTGGGGGCCGTACGCCCGATCCGCGACCAGATCAGGAGGCTCGTCGAGGGACTGATCGAGGAACTCGCGCCCGAGAAGACCGGGTGAGCGGAGCCGGGCGCCGTCGCGACGGGCTCCCGACACGGCCGCCGGCCTCGCCTCGTCCCGGGATGCCGAGGCGAAGTCAGGCGGCGGAACCCCCTTCCCGGCGCGCTCACCCCACGCCGCGCGAAGAGCGCGCCGCAGATCTCCCCGGCACGGGGCCGCGGTGGTCGACCGCAGGGTCGACGCGAGACCGTGGGTGTGCTCCGTGCCGCCCTGGAGGTGGACGGCCGCCGTCACATCGGCGCCTCAGCCGCCGCCGGACGTGCTCGCACCGGGTCCGAGGCCGCCGGTACCGGGGCCGCCTCCGCACGCTGCGGTGGCGAGCGGCATGAAGGCGGACGCCGGCGCGGCGGCGAGGCGTGGGGCTCTGCGGGAGCGGAGCATCGGTCGTCCCTTCGTTCGGACTCCGGCGGAGCGGTGGTGAGGGTGGAGCGTGCGTACGGTGTCGGCTTCAGCGGGCGTGCGGGCGACGGGAACGGTCGTGCCGGACGGCGGCCGGGAGCCCGGTGTCGCGCGTGTCCGACCAGGCCTCCCACAGCGCCGCGTAGGGCCCCCGGTGGTGCGCAGTTCGTCGTGGGTGCCGGACTCGACGAGGCCGGGGGATCGTCCGGCGTGCCGGAGCGCCCCGGTGGCGCCGCCCTCCGGACTGCCTGACAGCATGGGCGCCGCTGCACCGGACACGGGCGGTGACAGCTCATCACGGTCGTTGCGATGCGGAGGCGGACATGAGCACGAGCCCTCGGACAGGCGAGCAGATCACCGACTTCTCGTTGCCGGGCGGCGTCCTGGTGGGCGACGTGTTCGAGCGTCGTGAGTTCACCGCGTCCGAACAGCGGGGCAAGCCGCTCGTACTCGCGTTCTACCCCGGTGACGACACCCCGGTGTGCACCAGGCAGCTGTGTTCCTACTCCAGCGGGCTGGAGGCGTTCGAGGACTGCGCCGCACTGGTCTGGGGCGTCAGCCCGCAGAGCGTGGACAGCCATGAGGCCTTCGCCCGCAAGCACTCGCTGCGGATCCCGCTCCTGGCCGACACCGACCGCACGGTCTCGAAGGCGTTCGGCATCAGCGCCCCGGGCATCGGTCTGCGCCGGGCCGTGTTCCTGATCGCCCCGGACGGGTCCCTCCACTGGAAGCACGTCTCCCTGCTCGGCATGACGTTCCAGAGCGTCTCGACCCTGTCCGGCCACCTGGAGGCGCTGCGGAAGGACGGCACTCGGTAGTGCTCCGGCCGCACGGCGTCGAGGGTGCGGGCGACATCCTCCCGGCACAGCCGCCGCCACCGCAGTCCGTGCAAGCGCTCAAGCGCCCGTCACGCCCGAGGCCTCAGGTCCCCCTTATCCACGCCATAGCCGGGATCGGCGCATACTCGGTACCGAGGGGTGGGGGAACCATTCCGCCTGGAGTGTGAGCGATGCCAGGGACCCGTTCTCATTCACGCTATGCGGCCGACCGGGGACTGACCACCCGCATGGTGACGACCATGTTCCTGATCGGGCTGCTGTACGTCGTCTTCGTGGGCGTGCTGCTCGCCGTCCTGCGAGACTCCTGGCCCCTCGTCCTGTTGATCGCGGGCAGCCTGTTCATCGCGCAGTTCTGGTTCAGCGACCGGATCGCCGCGTACAGCATGGGTGCCCGCGAGGTCACCCCCGAGCAGGCGCCCGAGCTGCACGGGACCGTGGACCGCGTCTGTGCCCTGGCCGACATGCCGAAGCCGCGGGTGGCGATCGCCGACAGTGACGTACCGAACGCGTTCGCCACCGGGCGCAGCGAGAAGACGGCCCTCGTCTGCGCCACCACCGGCCTTCTCCGCCGCCTGGAGCCGGAGGAACTGGAGGGAGTGATCGCGCACGAGCTGTCGCACGTCGCCCACCGCGATGTCGCGGTGATGACCGTGGCCTCCTTCCTGGGCGTACTCGCGGGGATGATGGCCCGGGTCTGGCTCTACAGCGGGCTCGGCCGGAGCAGCCGCGACAGCAACACGGCCATAGCGGTTCTCGTGATACCCCTGGTGAGCGCTGCGGTCTACGTGATCAGCTTCCTGCTGACCCGGCTGCTCTCCCGTTACCGGGAGCTGTCCGCCGACCGCGCCGCCGCACTCCTGACCGGCCGCCCGTCGGCACTCGCCTCGGCACTCACCAAGGTGACCGGCCAGATGGCGAGGATCCCGACGCAGGACCTGCGCAAGGCGGAGCCGTTCAACGCCTTCTGGTTCGCCCCGGCCTTCTCCTCCAAGGAGAGCCTGAGCCGGCTGCTCTCCTCCCACCCGACGCTGGAGCAGCGCCTCGACCAGCTCAGCAGGATCTCCCAGCGGCTCGGCCGCTCGTGACGGGCCCGGCACCCTCCCGGCCCGTACCCGGGGGAAAGGGCCGGCACCCGAGGAAGGGGACACTTCTCCAGGAAGGGGACACTTCTCCATGGGACTCCTCGACGCCATCCTCGGCCGCAGCAAGCCGGTGCGGCCCGACCTCGACCGGCTCTTCGGCCTGCCCGCCGCGGCGATCACCCTCCAGGCGGGAGCCGGCTTCTCCCCGACCGGGGCCGGCTCGGTGTGCTTCGCCGGTGTCGAGGGCGCAGCCTTCGCAAGGATCCAGGGCGACGTGCGCGAACTGCTCGACGCCGACACCGGCCGGGGCGGCACGCCCGTGGAGTTCACCCGGGACACGTACGGCTACACGTGGCTCCTGGCCCGACACCCGGCCGACGACACGGCCTCACTGGTGAACGACCTGCATGCCGTCAACATCCTCCTCCAGGACGCCGGATTCGGCCCGCAACTGCTCTGCTCGCTGGTGGGGTTCCGCGACACCACCGCAGACCGGGACCTCGCCCTGGTGTACCTCTACAAGCGGGGCACCTTCTATCCCTTCGCCCCTCTTCCAGGAGGCGCCGAGAAGCGCGACAACGCCCTGGAACTCCAGGTCCGGGCCCTGCTCGCGGACGACCTGCCCGTCGAGGACGATCTGAGCCGGTGGTTCCCCCTCTGGGGCGCACCCGGAATCGCCGCGCAAGTGGAGGACGGCGGAAACGGATGACGGGCGTCCGTGCGCAGTGCGATCACCGGCGGCGTCCGCGGTGGGGAGGCCGCACCGGCGACGGCCCCCGGCGAAGGTGTGCTCCGCTGGCACGGGCGATGGCCCGGAGGTGGCGGCCCGTGTTGCCGACGTACCAGATCGCCACGTCCGTGTGCGGCCACGCATAGGACGGAATCCCGTCGTCCAGCAGGGTCGTGAGCCGCGGCTCGTCCAGCGAAGCGGCGGAGAACTCGTAGAGCGAGGTCAGCCGTGGAGCGATCAGACCGTAGTCGAGCATGCGGGCGAGGGCGTGTTCGTCGAGAACGGTCTCCTCGACGGGCGTCGTCACCGGGTACTCGGGCGGGAAGGACCGGCCGAGGTCGAGGAACATCTGGACGTTGCGGTGGCAGGGTTCGGCCATGAGGGGCCCCAGCGGAGCGAGCCGGCCGAGGGCGAGGCGCGGCTCCGCGAGCATCGCGTGGGTGAACAGGACGCGGAGGTGCGCGAAGGCGCGGTGTCCCTCCGGCAACCGGCTGAAGGGGTCCCGGAGCGGGACGCGGCGGCACCCAGTCAGTGCATGCGCAGCCCGGAGGGGGTCTCGGTGCGCCCGAACACGGGCGCGAGAATCAGCTGGGCCGCCCCCTCGGCGATGCGGTACGCGCTGCCTCCCGCCGGTGCGACCATCAGGTGCGTCCGGGACCGGAGCTCGGCCCGCACACCGCGTACGAACTCCGCTTCCGCCGCGGCGACGGCCCGGCCCCCGAGAAACACCTGGTCGATGTCGAGCAGTTCGGCCAGGTTGGTGACACCGACGGCGAGGACGCGGGCGGCTTCGGCGACGTCACCACGGGCGATCGCGGCCAGGCACAGTGCTTCGAGGCACCCTCGCTTGCCGCAGGCGCAGACAGGTCCGTCGAGTTGGACGACCTGGTGCCCGAACTCCCCGGCCCCGGTCCGCACGCCCCGGTACACGGCCCCCTCCAGTACCAGACCCGCGCCGATGCCGGTGCCGAGGTGCAGGTAGGCGAAGGAGCCGCTCTCGCCCTGCAGCAGTATCCCCAGGGCTGCGGCGTTGGTGTCCTTGTCGAGGGCCATCGGCAGGCCCAGCCGGCTCGCCAGTTCGTCGCGCAGCCGGTAACCGTCCCATTCCGGGTAGCCCGTGACCCGCAGCGGAACGCCCGCGCGGTGGTCGAGAGGCCCCGGCATCGCGACTCCGACTCCCAGCACCCGCGGCGCCCCCTCGCCGCCGGCGTCCGCAGCGCCCTCGGGTCCCTGCCGCCCCTGGCCGGACTCCCCCGCCTCCAGTGCTCCGCCGGCGCCCGCCCGGCCGTAGCCGCCTCCGGGCCGGCCGCCCAGCGACTGGTCCAGCAGCGCGCGCACCTGGTCCGCCACCCGGTCGGTGACCACGTC
This sequence comes from Streptomyces marianii, assembly GCF_005795905.1. Lineage (NCBI taxonomy): Bacteria > Bacillati > Actinomycetota > Actinomycetes > Kitasatosporales > Streptomycetaceae > Streptomyces > Streptomyces marianii. Next base: position 8,136,137 of record NZ_VAWE01000001.1, on the reverse strand, counting down.
CGGCCCCGCGCCGAGGTCTGCGGGCACCGCCCGTGTCGCCACCCGCGCACCGGACAGGTCCACCAGGACCGCTGTCATCTCGTCCCGGTCGAGTTGCACGCCCACGGCGTACGCCGCCGAGGGTTCCAGGCGCAGCGCCGTGCGCGGCTTGCCCCCGGTCGACGTGTGCCGTCCGGCCTCCGCCAGGAGCCCCGCATCCCGGAGCCGGGCCGTGATCTTGCTGACCGCCTGCGGGGTGAGGCCCGTGTAGTCGGCGATCTCGGGACGGCTGATGCCGACCTCCCCGGCCGTCCGCAGCAGATCGAGCACCAGCGACGCGTTGTGGTTCCTGAGCAGGGACAGGTTCCCGCCCTGGCCGCTCACCTGGTCGGCGACCGCCGGGACGGCCGCCTCCTCGCCCGACGGGACGATGGCATCTGCCCAGTGCACACGCACACTCTCATTGTGCGCCCGCCGTCCGGTTCGGCAACGGCGTTGTCTAAGAGTTCCGCCCCTCCAACGTCACCGGCGCCCGCTGAACGGTCCGTGCCGGATCGGGCCGGGCCGCCGGTTCGGCCGGTCATGGCTCCCACCGGCGAGCGGGGGCCGCACGGACAGCCGTTCGGGCCAGCCGCCGGTCCCTTCCGGTGATTGCGGCGCGGTTCCCGGGCGGGACTCCGGGCGATGTCCGCCGGCCGGTGGGCACCACCCGCGTACACAGGGAACGGCAGTACGCATCCCACGAGCCCCAGGTCCATCAGGGGCGGCCAGGTGCCGAACCAGCCCTTGGCCCGGGCCGTGCCGAAGACCAGCAGACTCGTCGACACGGCGCCCGTGATCCCGGCCCCGGACAGGGCACTGCCCCGCTGGTGCTGAACCACCGCGAGCTCACCCACCACCAGGTGGCCCGCCCGGTACAGGCCGGTCGCCAGGACCATGAACGCCTGGGCCCGCTGAAGGCCCGAACCCACACTCACGGCAGGTCTCCCCCGCCCAGGCAGCCCCCCTGAAACGGCGGTACTCCTGATCCGAGGGGCCGGCGCGGGGCGTGGCCCGGCACGGCCCGCCGCCCAAGCGCTCCGCGACCACGGCAGGGGCCCGCGCGCCACGTCGCGCCCGGGGTGTAGCGGCACGGACAGGGGTCTTGCCGCGGCACCCGACGGTGCCGCACCCCACTCACGCAGCCGACCGCGCCCCCACGCGCCGTCGGTCGCGAACCATGAGCCGTGGACTGCGAGTTCCGCGAACACCGCGGCACCGTCGAGGTCGTGGATCCGGGCCGCCCGCCCGTCCGGCCCGCCGATGCCCTCAGCTCCTCCGCTTCGGGTCCGGCACACCGGCCCCGGGGGAGGCCGGCCCCCCCCGCGGGCGCGGCGCGTCCTCGGGGACCGGCCGGCGGCGTCCCACCGCCCGGGCGGCCGTGCACGACGAACGCCGCCCGCGGATGCGATGCCGGTCACGCGTACCGGCACGACGGAACCAGGACGCGGCGATCGGCGTTTGATCCCCTGAGCGGCCGGCCGCGCCGCCCATCCGTGAAGACGAAGGGGACGGGGACGACGTGATGAGCGACAAGGCCCGCAAGCTGTTCGAGGCGCTCGATCTGGACAGCGACGGAACGCTGACCCGCGAGGAAGTGATCACGGCCCTGCGGACGAAGGGCCCGCACCTGGCCGCCGCGGGCGATCTTCCGTTCTGGGGCGTGGGGGACGCCGATGCCTCCTCGGCGCTGTTCGACGCAGCCGACCAGAACGGGGACGCGGTGCTCACCCTCGAGGAGTTCGCCGCGGTGGTGGACCGCCGTTTCGGCTGGCGGTGACATCCGAACCGGCCCGGCTCGCCGCCAGGGCGGTGAACGGGTCCTCGAGCGGCACCGCCACGGTCGCCCGCCGGCTGCGTACCCCACCCGTCGGCCTCACAGGGGAGCCGGAGGAGCCGTCCCTTGTCGCGCAGGCATGGCCCGGCCCTCGCGGGCAATGCGGTGAGAGCGACGCGAACGTTGATCGTCCACTGGCCGTTCGTCCGCGCACCAGCGGCGTGGCACGGGATGTCGGCACTGGGAAGAACAGAAGATGGAAGAGGGGAAGCCCGGTATGGAGTCGGGGGAGCACTGGCGGGAGCGGGCGGCCTGCAGCGGCAGTGAGGCGGACGAGCTGTTCGCCGAGGCCACCCAGCAGAACAAGGCCAAGGCGATCTGCGCGACGTGTCCGGTTCAGACCGAGTGCCTGGCCGAAGCACTCGACACCGGGGTCCGGTTCGGCGTGTGGGGCGGCATGACCGAGCGGGAACGTCGCGCGCTGCTGCGCCGGTCCCCGCACGTCGCCTCCTGGCGTCGCGCGCTCGATGCGGCCCGCCGGCGCGCCGGCTGAGCGAGGGAGCCGGCCGCGCACGGGCGCCTCACTGGCGCGCGGCGCCGCCGTCGAGCGGTCTCCCGAGCCGTCGGACGAGGCAGCCACGGCTGCGGTCCTGCTGTCCCGGGCATCGGACGGCCGGCGGAAAGCCGTACGCGCCGGCCCCGGGGGACCTCGGTCGCCCCACGCGGGACGTCGCCTCGGGATCCGTCGGCCTCCACCCCCGGCCCGCCCAGAAGCGTGCCCGGTGGGTGCCCCTTGAGGACCACGGCGTGGAGCCGTGACAGCATCGGGGGAACGGCGACTGACTGCCGCCGACGGCTCCGTTGATCGCGCGCTCAACGCGCCGAGGACTCGCTTCCGGACCTCCCTCCGCTCCCGGCCCCACCCGTCCCCTCGTTGCCGGCCGGGCAACGGAACGTCGACGCAAGCTCGTCGGCCGGCCGCCGGGGCGGCGGAAGCAGGGGCCGCGGAAGCAGGGGCCGCAGTCCGGCCCGTGCGACTTCCGGAGAGCTCGGGGGCGCACGATCCGGCAACGCTGCGACATCGGCAGGGCCCTCGGAGCGCAGCCCCTTGCCTCTGAGGCAAGACATTTGCCCCAGAGGGAATGAGTGTGGCTCAATGGCGGCATGCCCGAAGACACCACGGCGAGGAACACCGGGGAGACGAGTGCCGCACTCTCCAGTGTCGCATCACAGCTCCGGGACCTGCGCAAACGCAGCGGCCTCACCGTTGAGGCCGCCGCACTGCGGCTGGGGCTGTCCCCGGCGCACCTCTCCCGACTGGAGACCGGGCAGCGCCAGCCGTCGCTGCCCATGCTGCTGACTCTGGCCCGCATCTACGGCACCACGGTCTCCGATCTGCTCGGCGAGACCCCTCCCGAGCGGGACCCCGTCATCCGGGCCTCGGTGACGGGGTCGGTGGGAGCGGACGGGTGGACCTACCGGCAGGCCGGCGGCTCACAGCGCGCGATGCAGGCGCTCCGCTTGCACGTCCCGCGGACCGTCCGGGACGTGCTGGTCCGGGTCCACGCCGGCGAGGAGTGGCTCCACGTGCTCACGGGCCGGCTCCGGCTCACGCTCGGCGGCAAGGAGCACACCCTCGAGCCGGGCGACTCCGCCCACTACGACAGCCAAACCCCCCACCGGATCAGCGCCGTGTCGCCGGGGGGCGCGGACCTCCTCTTCGTCCACACCCTCCTGCAGAGCCACGCGAGTGATCTGTGCGTAGGAGGCGGGGAGCGTCCGACCTCGCTCGGCGCCGGACGGCGCACGAGCCCTCCCGAAGGAGACGACCGTGCCGAGTGAGAAGACGGGTGTCGAACGCGGGGACGGCCGGTTCCCCAAGGGGTTCGCGCTGCGCCTGTTCGCCTACATCGTGGCGGGGCACCTCGTGGCTGGCTTCCTCTACCTGCTGTTCTCCGTCGGCGCGAAGTAGGCGGTCCGCGAAGCGGCGTGCGCCTCGGACCCGGCACTCGCCCGACCACCTCAGGCGCACGGGCCGGACACGATCGCCTGCCGTCACAACACGACGGCTCACAGGCGGGTGCGAACGAGCCACTCGTCCGGGTCGTACGCGAACCGCGCCGGTTCGTGCGTCAACGGCCGGCCGTTCCTCGACCATGCCGTCCCACCGGACACGCCCCGGCAGCTGCGAGAACCGCAACCCACGCGCCGCTCGGGCCTCGTCCGCGGCTATGCGTTCCCGCTCCGTGTCAACGCCTCCCCGGTGCCCGGATCGCACCGCTCCTGCCGGCGGCCATCCACCCTTCGACGAACTCCCTTGATCGAACGGACGGGATCCCGTGCCGTCTCGTGACTTTTGTACGCCGGACGGCCGCACGTACCGCTCACCGCGCCCCGGCCGACGGCTGCCGAAGCGGTCCGGCTCCCGGCCAACGACTCCCGCCGGACCGGCCTCCCCCACGGCGTGAGCACCTCGCGGGCGATCTCCTGAGCCAGTTTCACGATCACGGGAATCGCGTGTGACCGGTACCGGAGTGCGTACGTTCGGGTGGTCTGTTCGCCTCAAGTGCCCATGACAGCTGACGACATACCGGAACAACTCGTAACTTTGGCGGCAGTGACGGTGGTTCCGGTTCCCTCCCGTCGGCACCGTCCCCGACATCCCTCCTGCGGCCGTCCGGCGGCAACCGGACGGCCGCTCCCACCCCATGAGATGTGGCCAAGTGAAAAGTTGGCGATTGTGGACAGGCCTCGGCGCATCGGCCGCGGTCGCCGCCGGGGCGGTCACCTGGGCGGTCATGTCCCACCCCGCGACCACCCCGGACGGCAAGTCCGAAGAGGCACCCCTCACCCCGCTCACGGCGCACGCACTGCTGCAGGCCGGCCATGTGCAGGCACAGCACAAGGACTTCGACGGAGCGGAGGCCACCTACAAACGGGTCCTGGAGATGGAACCGCGCAACAAGCTCGCCTGGTACAACGTGGGCGTCGTCTCCGCGCGGGACGGCAGGCCGGACGAGGCCCTGAAGGCCTACGTGGCCGCGCTGAAGATCGACCCTTCGTTCACCTCGGCCCTCCTCAACCAGGCCGTGTTGCTCAAGACGAGTGATCCCGACCGGGCGATCACGTTGCTGGAGCGGGCCGTCGCCAACAATCCGAAGGCGTCGACGGCCCATTTCCAGCTCGGCGACACGCTGTCGAGGAAGGGCCGGGACGGCGAGGCGCGGACCGCCTACCGCAGTGCCGTCGCGGCCGATCCGTCGCTGCACTCCCAGGTACCGAAGAAGTTCAGGGACGCCACGCGGCCGAGCACCTCATCCGATACGGGCGCGGACAGGTAGCCGCCAGATGGCGCCGAACGCGATACGGGGGTTGAGGAACATCGGAATCATTGCCGGCAGGCGCGGGCCTCACGACCTCGGCACATCTTCCCGATCTTCAATGCTCGCGCCCGCTCTCCACTGTTCTCCGGGCGGATGCGCTCGGCCAGGCAGTGCCGGTGGGAGATGATGGTGTGGCTTCCTGGACCGTCGCTGCTGCGCGAGTCCAGGACGAGGGCGTCTCCACCTGAGCCCAACGTGATCGGTTCACCACAGAAATCGCAGCTCCAGACCAGCGACTCCAGGTCGGCAGGTCGGATGGTGAGCCGAACGGATACCGGCGGATGCCAGCGGTGGATTTGCTCGATCACTGCATCGATCTGCGAACCGACGGGTGGAAAGAGTGCGAGTAGTTCGTCGTGGCTGCGCGTGGTCTGGGAGAACTGCTGGATCATGTCGATAGAGGCAGACAGGCCAGCGTTCTCGTAACCAACGATCTCAACGAGAACACCCCATGGGTGATGGCTGAGGACCCTGACCTGCACCTTCTGGCCAGGCATGAGCGCCAGACTCTCCGTCTCGAACCTTTCCATGAACCGCTTCCCCATCCCTTAGCTCAACAGGCCGCGCCTGGTGGCGCTCATGCACGCGTGTCGTCGACGTTGGAGCCGATCACCGTGCTCAGGCCTGCGTTCCGCGTAATTCAGCGTCCTAGAGTCACGAATCTGGGGTCTGACCTGCGCGGACATGGGTGAGGGCGCCTGAGAGGCGTTTCTCTAGGCGCTGGTGTTCGTGCTGGTCAGCGGGGTGCGGGTTCGAGCGCGATGATCTGCTTCGGTGCGGGGATGTTGAGCTTGGCCAGCAGGTCCCTCTGGGGCTTGGTGAGGGCGGTGACCTGGCGGAACAGGCCGGTAGGGCCGGTGAACGTACCGAGGTGGAGCCGGTCGAGCTCGCGGCGGACGGTCGTCCAGGTCGCGTCGGCGCTGGTCTCGATGATGCGGATCAACAGGAGGGCGAGCCAGCAGAGGACGACGTGTGCGCGTATGCGTTCCTCGAGCCGGTGATAGACGGGCCGCAGGTCGATGATCTGCTTCATGTCCCGCCAGCCCCGCTCGACTTCGAGGAGCTGCTTGTATCCGAGTGCGATGTCCTCGGCGGACAGGTCCGGGTCGGAGCATCGCAGCAGGTACTTGCCGTCGAGGTTCTCCTCGGTCTTGATCTTCGCGGTGTCGATGCGGAGCTTGCCGGACGGGGTGGTGCGGAGGTAGCGGTTGAGGCCGGGCTTGTCGGCGATCTTGCCGCGGAGTTCGCCACGCTTGAAGTCGCTGAGCTTGTCGGTGTCTTCGATCAGGGTCGTGAGCTGGGAGACGAGTTGTTCGCGTATGTGCTGGTCACGGGTGGCGGCTTCGGGGTTGTGGCAGATCACGAACCGTTCGGTGTCGGAGATCCGCACCTCCTTGACCCGCATGTTCTGGGCGATCTCGCCGTAGCGGCCCTGGCGGGACAGGGCGGCCTTCACCTCCGGGCTGCCTGAGCGGAGTTTCTCGCCGACGATGTAGGCGTTGTCGCCCTGGCGGAGGTAGCGGCGGTTGCGTTCGCTGGAGAATCCCCGGTCGGTGACCCACACGATCTTGCTGAGGGTCCAGTCCCGCATGTCGTCCTTGACCTGCCGGATCAGCTTGCTGTCACCGGTGTTGCCGGGCCAGGACCAGACGCGGACCGGGATCCCGTCCCTCGTGACGGCCATCCCGATCACGATCTGCGGCAGGTCGTCGCGGGAGTCCTTCGACTTGCCGAAGGCACGGAACCCGGCCTGATCCGCGCTCTCGCCGTCCTCTTCAGCGGGTGGGCGGTCGTCCGTCAGGAGGCGGCCCTTGTCGTCGCGGGCGACGGGTCCGTCGGCCTCCTCCAGTTCGAAGTAGGTGCTGGTGGTGTCGAAGAACAGCAGGTCGACCTCGAGGTTGAGGAGGTTCGCGACCTCGTCGAACACCCGCTTCTCCAGGTCGTCGGTCACCTCGTGGAGCCAGTCCATCGCCCGGTAGCAGGCGTCGTCGTCGATGGCCGGCAGGCCCTCGACATGCACGTCGTGCGTGACCCAGTCCGCGGCGGCCAGCTTGGACGACGGAGCCAGGGCCCGGTTCGCGACCAGGGAGAACAGCACCCGCTCGGTCATCGACATGTCCCGGCGCCGGCCCCGTTTGGGCTGCCCGACCTGCCCGACGATCCTGTCGATCCTCAGCCGACGCCAGAGATGATCGAGGACATAGGTGCCGCCGAACGGGACCGACGAGACGAACTCCAGGTCACCCGCCGCCGTCGACGCCAGTGCCTCACCCGGCTCCAGCAGCCTCGATAGAGACGCGACCAGGCGCCTCACTGCGTCCCGGTCGAGGTCGTCCTCACGGCCGAACGTGAACAGCACCTTCGGGACCGCCCGGCCCTTTACCGGATCCCACTCGTTGTGGGCCAGGTGCAGGTACCGGACCGTGCCGGACTTGTTCTCCCGCTTCGTCGTCTTCACATACACGACTCCAGACCCTACGGAGCAACTCGAGGTCAGCGCAGGCGAATCCGCAGAATCGCGTCTCTAGGCGAATCTGCCCGCGTCACCAGCCTCCAGCCCGCTGACCTGCACCTTCAGCCCGGTAGGGACTCCAGAACCCCCGAATTACGCGGAACGCAGGTCAGGGCCCGCAAAACGCCATCGTATTGGTGACGGTCGAACTGAAACGGACCGAATGCCACATAGTCGCGGGCCTTGCGGTGCGGTTGCTCAAAGGCGTCCCAGGTCACGAAGTCGGCCGTCGCGGTGATGCGGGCCATGAGGGGCCAGCATCCCCACTCGCCGCATTCACAATCGAGAACGGGTGTCTTCGGCCCCATCGCGTTCGTGGACCGTCCGAGGAAGTGGCCCGGCATCGGGCCGAACCGGAAGAACTCCGGAATCAGACCGCCGTAGGCGTCGCCTGCGGGCTGCATCCCGGCGGCGATCTCGAACCCGTCGATCAGCTCGGTAAGTGGTGCTCCGTCGATGCGGGGGACGATCACGAGCGGGCCGCCATCGCCACAGTGCTGGCAGTCGAACCGGATGTCATTACTGGTCATCCAGTGATTGCGTCAGCGAAGCCGTTCCCCCCGCCTGGGTGGATCGAGCTGCGGCTATGCGCGGCATACCGAGGTCGATCGCCGTACCGCCGGTAGCTCGTCGGTCCATCTGAGCAAGCTTGTCTTCGGCGCCAGCCAGGCTGACCCTGAGCCCTTCAACCTCCCCGAGCCAGCCCTCGCGCTCGGCCTCGGCGATGCGTGCGACGAAGTTGTCGCGGATCTCCTCCAACCGGCCGCGCTGGGCCGGGTCCGGCCGGAGAAGCGAGCAACGAACGCAGGCGTGTTCATGGACACAAGGGCTTGAAAACGCGCGGCCGCAGGTGCCGATGGAGACCTTGCGCTTCTCGAAGTGCCTGAGGAAAGCGTCCCATTCCTCCTCGGTGGGGGTCCGATACTCTTCGCTGGGCCGGGCAGCCCTGCGACGGGTGATGAAGGCGCGGTGAGCCTCGATGGTCTCGGCCGGGTAGATCGCTAATGGTGGAGTCGGGTATTGGAACTCTGCGAATGCCTCCCGCCCCCGAGGCCCTGCGTGGGTCCCCGGCGTGCTGCGGACATGTATCATGTCAGGTCGGTGCGAGGGTCGATAGCCCAGTGGTTGGTTTGCAGGACTCGACCGGCGAAGGGCACGTCTTGCTTGCCCAGGAATCGGAAGCCGAGCGTGCGGCAGATGCCGTTGGACGGGGCGTTGGTTGTCGCCGGGAATGCGTGTACCACGCCCCACCGGCCGTCGTTGCGGGCCAGTTCAAGCAGCGCGCGGACGCCCTGCTTTCCGAGTCCCCGTCCCTGATACTCCGGCAGCACCATCCAGCCGATCTCGGAGATACGCTCGCCGTCTGCGTCGTGGGGCCACAACGTCACGGTTCCCGCGACCACGCCCGGCTCGGCCTCATCGGGCACGATCATCTTTGTCCAGTCGGTGTCCGCTGCCACCCGTTGAACATCACGTTGGACCTTTGCCTCCATGCCTTCGCGAGGCACCGGTCCGCCCAGCTCGGCCATCATGACCGGGTCGCATCGCATCCGGACGTAGGCGTCGACGTCGCCGTACTCAACATCACGTAGCAGCATCTGTGTTGCTCCCTTGCCTTTGGATTCAGACGTCATGGTGACGGCGGCTGACCTCGGCCGCGTAGGCCCCCCAGTCCCCGGCGGCGGCTCGCTGCCATTTGACGGCGACGGTGATGTCGATGCCGAGGGTGCGGGCGAGGACTGCGGCGGGCAGCTCGGTGGCGAGCTGGAACAGCGCGGTCGAGCGGGCTTCCGCGAGCCGGATGCCGAGTTTGCGGAGCCTCTCGCCCATGGCCCAGGCGCTGATCGGACGGCCGGGCTGGCCGCCGGGGAAGAGCCAGGGTGAGTCTGTCTGGGCGAGGACGGCATGGCTGCGGCGAACCGCGACCTGTTGCAGGGCCAGGTCAGCGACGGGTGCGGGAAGCTCGACTGGGACGGCGCCGAGGCGGATGTGGACGGCTCCGTCCGTCTCCTCGATGTGGTCGATGGTGAGCCGGGAGATCGCCGCGGGCCACTGGGCATAGAGGAGCAACAGCAGTCCGGCCAGGCGGTCTTCGGGTTTGAGGGTGTCGTCGTGCAGCAGGCGGCGGGCGGTGTCCCAGCGGGCTTCGTCGTCCATGGCCTGGGAGGGGCCGTTCCACCGCTCGGCCGGGAAGCTGAGGTCGCGGGCGATCTTCTGGGCCAGGGCCCAGCGCACGAAGTGGCCTGGGCGGTGGCGGGCGTCGTCGCTGGTCATCCAGCGTTCAAGGTCGGCCTGGCGGCAGGTGGTCAGGGTGAGGTTATGTTCTTCGAGCCAGTCCAGGAGGTGGACTGCCGCCCGCAGATGCTGGCGGGCGACCGTGAGCTGGTAGTGCGTGATGTCCTTGCCGCGGCTGCGTCGGCGGAGCCGGCGCAGGAGGTGCCATGTCGCGTAGCGGTGCAGGATTTTCCGGCCCTCGGCCGTCGCGTGGGAGGAGACGAGGTCCTTCACGTGCCGTTCGAGACGGACCATCTGCTCATCTCTCTGAGGCAGGGCTCCGGTGGCGACGAGGACGCTGCGGATGTGCTCGACGACCTTGCCTTCAGGGAGCTCGTCCAGGGCCTTGTGAGTGAGAGGCCTGCGGCCGGAGCCGAGATCGGACAGGACGGTGGAGACGATGCCCTGGGAGAGCCAGCGCATCGCGGTGCCGGCCCGTTCGGTGTCGGCCAGGGCGTCGTGAAGGAGCTGTAGCTTCGGGTTTATGGAGCCGGTGCCATCGGCGAGGAGTTCGTGGAGCCGCTGCTTGAGGGTGCAGCGGGGGCACGGTCCCGGTGCGTGCAGCCGTTCGGCTTGTCCGCAGGTGGGACAGGGGCGCCAGAGCTCGGCGTCCGGCGTGGTGCAGGGGCCGCAGACGGGGGCGTCGGCGGTGCCGGAGTGGATGCCTCGCATTCGTCTGCAGACGGTGCAGTGGCCTTGGCGCCTGTCACAGCCGCCGCAGCGGGGCAGACCGGTGAGCTTCGAGAGCATGCGCAGGGTGCGGTGCGGCCGCAGATCGAGCAAGGCAGGATGGGCAGGGGACGGCAGTTGGGGCAGATCGGCCCGTCGGCGGTGCGGTTGCTGACCATGCGTGACTCGCCGCAGACGATGCAGGTCTCCAGGTTTGCCGGGTCCTTGACCAGGCAGCTCGGACAGAGTGGTCGCCCGTCGGCGTCGCTGGTGGCTGGCTCTCGCCGAGCACCACAGCGTACGCATTCCTCGAGTCGGGACTTGGCGATGCAGTTTCGGCAGACCCGCTGCCCGTCGAGCGGCTTGTCGATGCGGACCACCCGGTGGCAGCGAGGGCAGGCGGGCCGGACGATCCTGGCGACGCCAGCCTCGTGCAGCAGGTCGATAAACCGCAGGATGGCGCGATGCGGCGCCAGGTATCCCTCCCCGGTCAGCAGACGAGGGTTCTCCTCCAGAGCCCAGACCAGTCTCTGCCGGTAGGTGGGACAGCTGGGTGCCGTGCGGCAAAGGGCTTCGGCGATCACGTCGCGGTCAGCGCCCGGGGCGATCGCGGTGATCAGTTCGTGGACGGACGTCACGGGATCGCGGTCATCCTTGTCGGGACACATCTTGCAGCGGGGTAGGCCCTTGCGGTCCCGGAAGCTGATGCGTCGGACGTTTCCGCAGGTGGTGCACTCAACGGTCTGCTGCCCGCAGACCGAGCAGTACCAGTCCTGGCCCTTGCGCCGGATGGTTCGCAGCTGCTTGCCGCACTCCGCGCAGACTGGTGCCGCGATCGCCGAGGCGCCGGCCTTGCGGAGCTCGATGAGCAGATCGCCGATCGCCCGGGGCGCTGGGGTCTTGCCGTCGGTCAGGACGGCCGACCGCATCACCAAAGCCTTGGCCACCTGGCGGGACTTCGCTCGACCGCCCACGACCGCGGTGACCACGGCTCGGGTCCTCTCGGCGCCGAGTTCCTTCTCGACATCGGCGACAAGGTCTGTGATCAGGCCGATCGGGTCCGCGACGGCACGATCCAGCTGGTCAGCCGTGGTCAAGGCCCGTCAACTCCTCTGATCCGTGCTCGCTTGGGCAGCAGTCCGCCGAGTCCCTCCGACTCGGGCGCCGAGCCGGCGGCGGCTGCCTTCTTCGGCTTCTTCGCGGTGCCGGCTGCCGCGATGGGCTCGATGAGGTCGTCCATGGTGCAGTCGAGGATGTCGAGCAGGGCCATGAGGATCTTCAGGCTCAGTCGCTCCGGTCGCTCGACGACGAGCCGGTAGACCTGGCTCGTGGACAGCGTGATGCCGCGTTCGGCGAGCAGTGGAAGGAGGTCGGTGGTGGAGAACATCCCGCGGTCGGCCATGACTTTGCGCAGGTGCCAGTGGTAGTCGAGCTTGGCGGCCATCGCCGGATCCCTCCTCATCAGGCCCCGGCGAACGCCGGGGCCAGTGCCTTGTGCAGGGAAGTGTTCATGAAGTCGTCGCTGACGTGCGTGTAGATGGCCAGGGAGCTGTCGCACTCGTGGCCGACCTGCTGCTGGATGAAGCGCCGGTCCACGCCGTCCTCGGTCAGGTGCGTGACGTACGAATGCCGAAGACTGTGCGGGGTCAGCTCTTTCGTCAGCCTGAGAGCGTCCCGGTATGCCTCGAATCGGTCGTTGATCGAGCCGGGATGCAGGCGGCCACCGCGCTCGGTGATCCACAGAGCAGGGTGATCAGGGAATCCGAAGCGGGGGCGGACGTTCTCGACGTAGTCGGCGACCGCTTCGACGGCCCAGTCCATCACCGATTCCCCAGGGTTGAGGTAGATCTCGCTCGTGGTCAGATGCGTGTGCCCGAGGACCCACTGCAGGTCGGTCAGCGTCAGCGCCGGGTCGCGCACCATGCGGGCGCGCGGCGCTGTGACGAAGGTCGTGAAGGGTCCAGTCTGCGCCGAAGGTGGCGTTTACCCGTTCGAACATGCGATGGGCCCCGTGGTAGGTCAGCGGCTGAAACGGACGCCGCAGCGTCCACCACACTGGCTGCGTACGGCCTCGCGGCACCCGCCCATGTAACTCCTGCTGGTAGAGCCGCAGCCACACGAACGCATCTGCCGAGGCTGGCACCTGCTGCCGGGCCCGGGAGCCCTTCCGCACAGCGCTGATCAGCTGCTGCCCCGGGGCGACGTCGCACTGCCGGACGCCGATCAACTCTGAGGCCCGGGCTCCGCTGGAGATCCAAAACGCGATCATGGCCCGGTCTCGGTTCGACCGCAGCGCCGCGAACAGCGAGTTGAACCACTCGTCCGGGATCGAGCGCGGAATCCGGCGGGGAACCGTGGGCCGGTAGCGGCCGGTCCGCTCTGGCGCCCAGACTTCCATCGGGTTGTGGTGCGCGCGTGCGCGCGGCCGGAACGACGAGCCAGGTCCAGCGGGAACGGGTTGAGCAACGGCCCCGATCCGGCATCACGGTGCAGGTCGTAGAACCTGCGCAGCACCGTCTCACTGTGGGCGACGGTCGACGGAGCATAGCCGAGCCCAGGGCCCGTTTTCCCAGTCACCGGGTTCGGGGCCCCGACTGTACGGGCCGACCGCCGCCTGGCTGCGGTCGCTCGCGGCTTGACCGCCAGCTGGATCCAGCAGCTGAAATCCCGAGCGTCCACGCGTGTCGCTCGATCCCACGACACCTCGACCGCATGCAGGAACCGCCACCACCGCAGCAGGTCCATGCCATACGAGCGGACGGTCGCCGCCGTCTTCCCGGCTGCGAGCAGCTCCTGGAAGAACACCGCAGCAGGCATCACGGCCGCGCCGTCGGCGTCGACGAGCCGGTAGGGCTCGTACCGGTCGCCGGTCTCCACCAGCCGGCCCCACCGAGGAACGGTCAACCTCGACAGATTCCGCTCGGGCACACCATCGTTCATCACGACCGCAGACCGTACTGGGCGACAACCTCACCCGCGCCCTGAACTGCACAATCAACGTGGTTCGTTCAGTCAACGGTGCATCTGCTGCCCCATGCTCCAGGTCAACCCGAAGGTGCTGCTCCGCCTCGCGGAACTGGAAGAGGACCTCCTCGCCCGCCGCAAACGCGCCGAGGAAGAACAGTGGCCGGGCGAGATCGACGGTATCGACATGACGATCACCTTCCTGCGCACCAAACAGGCGGAGGCAGCCCGCCTCACTCACAGGCCAACCGTCCATCTCGGGCTGCCCCGCCCGCGCTCGGCGCGGAACTAGAGTCCCCGTCGTCGCGTTCGTCACGGGCGCCGGAGCAAGCCCCATGCCGCGCCGAAGAACGCCGCACCCGCAGCGAAGGGGAGCAGCCTGCCCTCCTTGATGAGGCGGCTCATAGCGAACTCGGGCCCTTGGAGAAGCAATACCAATGTCACGATGAGCAAGGCCGCCACAGCGGCGAGAGCAAGTACGCCGCACATCTGCGCGGCAGTACGCCGGCCCACGGCTTGAGGTTCGTTGCTGTCATTCCGAGCCACTCTTGGGCCCCCCTCTCAGCGGGCCCCTCCCGGGCGCGGCGCGTGCGCCCGGGAGGGGCCATCGGACCTCGCGCGCTGACGTCTTACGGTAGCGGCCTCTTGAGTGGCACCACCGCGGTTTCGACGACGCGCCCGTCATCGTCGACGGTGACGGAACGCTGTGCCTCATCAGACGGCGCCCGCTTGTTCCTTCCCGGTGCGTCGTCAGCTCCGGGGAAGGGTACGGTGGCGGCGGAACCGTCGCTGTTCATGGCCGGCGTGCCGTCCTCGTCGGCCACCTGAACGCGAGCCGGGACCTTCTTGAAGTCCACGGCGCCGTCCTTGCCTGCCCACGTCGGACGCGTGGGCTCCTGCTCGCTCGCAAGGCTTGTTGTGTCGGGCAGCCAGTGGTAGCCGGAGTAGACGCCGACGTTCCACCCGAGCCATTCACCGCCGTACTCGACACTGGGCGACCACGGTCACACGTGGGAAGACCAACGGGCAGCGGAGAAACGGGTCCGGCAGATCCTGCGCGACCTGTGCGCGGACGGGCTCATCGCCAAAACCGACCCTCAACGGGCTGTCTACGACATCGTTCAGGAGTAGACCCGGGGACGGTTCAGCCCTCGGGGACGGGGGTGCCCTGGTGGTAGTAGAGCCGCCATCCGCTGTCGCCCTCGCCCTTGCGCCATAGGGAGCTGCGGCGGGCCCGGCGGCCGGCGATGACGCTCTCGTACGTCAGGTGCACGAGGTCCGGGGCGAGGAGCACCCCGCGCATGCCGGAGGCCTCGATGTGCGGGCTGTCCGCTCCGCCGTGCAGGGTGGGCAGGGCCGCGACCATCTCCTCGTACGTCCAGCGCCGCCCGGAGGCACCGACCTCGACGAAATCTGGGTCGAACAGCCGGACGCCGACCGCGGAGGCGCGGACGGCGGGGTCATGCAGGCGCAGTTCACCGTCCTTCGCCGCAGCGATTGCCACCTGTTCCTCGGGGTTCTCATCCGTGTCGATCATCGACACATCCTCTCTCGCCCCGGAGCCCTCGGCAAAGGCTCTTCGGGTCCTTGTCCGTTGACCAAAGTGGAGAACATGGCATTCCGGGGCCGCGGCGTGCCTGGTCGCCTCTACGTTGCGCCTGCGACGGCGACAAGAGAGCCTGGCGCGAGGCCAGACGCCGGCAGTCCTCGGCCCGGATCTGCGTCGAGCACACCAATGCCGAACTGCGGCAATGGGCAGCCATGCGCAGATTCACCCAACGCCGCGAAACCTACACGCAAACCCCACGAGCGATCGCCGGCCTGGTCTCCGACCGAGCAACCAAACGACCCACCCACCACGAACACAGCACCGAACTGGTACTCGCACGCGACACTGCCTGCTGATCACCCACCAGCCGAACCACAACCCAGCAAGTTCACACCTCAATCGCGGGCGAGGCCGTTAGTACTCCAGTGCGGTTTCGTGATGCACCCGCTGGCTGCGTGGGTGAGCCATCGTCGGCATAGGCCGCGGTGGGCTTCGGCATGACGGCCCGGGCTGCGACGCGCCCGAAGAGTACGGTGGCTGGTGGTTCCGATGTGCACCCGGGGTGAGTTGCAGTAGATGTCGCATTCCGATGGTTCGGCGCGCCGGAGGAGTGTAGCGTCGCGATCATGGAATTACTGACGGGATCCACCACCGACCAGGCGCCGGCGAACCCGGCCGCCACCGATGACATGCTGGCCACTCAGCCAGTCGGGTACTGGTGCGGCCTGACCCAAGCGGCCGTCACCCGGCATCTGCGTGACGGCATGGCCAGGATCGACGTCACGCAGCCGCAGTACTGGGTGCTCAACCGCGTGAACGGTGGCCCCGCGGCGCCGAGCCGCGAGGATGTCGTCGCGCAGTTGACGCACCTTGCCGACGGGCCGCACGAGATCGCCAGGGTCGTCGACCAGTTGCTCCACCGCGAATGGCTCCGGATCGACGACGGGCAGTGTCTGCACCTCACGGATGCAGGGGAGGCCGCCAGAGTACGGCTCCGTGAGCTGGCGACCGAGGTGCGTGCCGTGGTCCACCAGGGCATCAGCGACGAGGAGTACGTGGCCGCGCTCAAGGTGCTGCGCAGAATGGTGGCCAATGTCGACGGCGACGGGGCTCCTGGTAATCCGTTCTGATTGCGCGATCTTGTGACGGGCCCGGCTGGGAACGGGAGCGGCCACCGCGTGATTACCGGTTGGTGTGTGGACAAACGAAGATCGTTCGGTGGCCGCGGGCCATGACGTGGATCCTGCCCTCTGGCGGATGATGTTCGACCAGGTCATGGCCCGGATCGCGGGCCGCTTTCGCCGTGTTGAGCCGAGGGCGAGTGCCCGTGCCTATCTGCTCGGGCTGCTGTCGCAGGCGGAGCGGAAGAACTGCTGGCAGTTGGCCGAACAGGCTGGTCACGTCCGGCCGGGGCCGATGCAGCGGCTGCTGCGCTACGCCCGCTGGGACACCGACGCCGTCCGCGACGATATCCGCACCTACGCCGTCGATCACCTCGGCACCGACGACGGTGTGCTGATCGTGGACGAGACCGGCTTCCTGAAGAAGGGTCGGACCTCAGCAGGCGTCCAGCGGCAGTACACCGGCACCGCAGGTCGCATCGAGAACTCCCAGGTCGGCGTCTTCCTCGCCTACGCCACCAGCCGGGGGCGGGCACTGATCGACCGTCGGCTCTACCTGCCCGAGCAGTCCTGGTGCACCGATCCCGAACGCCGCCAGGCGGCCGGGATACCCGGGACGGTGCGGTTCGCGGCCAAGCCCCGCCTGGCCTGGGAGATGATCGCCGCTGCGCTGGACGCCGGAGTGGAGGCAGCGCGGGTGACCGGCGACGAAGCCTACGGGCAGGAACCACAGCTCCGCGCCGCCCTGGAGGCACGCGGCACCGGCTACGTGCTGGCCGTCGCCTGCTCGACCAGGGTGCGGATCAATCACGGACGCACCCCCATCCGCGCGGACACCTCGCCGAACGCCTGCCCGCCACCGCCTGGCAGCGGCAAGTGCCGGCTCCGGGGCGAAGGGCCCGCGCTACGACTGGGCCTGGATCCACATCGGCGTCGACGAACACCGCCATCCACTCATCCGCCGCAACCGCACCAGTGGTGAACTGGCCTTCTACCTGTGCTGGTCACACACCACGGCGACCCTTCCGGAGCTGGTACGCGTGGCCGGTGTCCGCTGGAGCGTCGAGGAGTGCTTCCAGGCCGCGAAGAGCCAAGTCGGACTCGACCACTACCAGGTCAGGCACTGGACCTCATGGCACCGGCACATCACACTCGCCATGCTCGCTCTGGTCTTCCTGGCCGCCGCCGACGCGGCACCGAAGCGGCCCGCCGATCCGCACCGCTCAGCTCGCAGCAGCGAACCGATCTCCTTGACCGTCCCAGAGATCCGCCACCTGCTTACCGCAGTCTTCCGCCAGCCCGCCTTGACTGCCGCCAGGCTTCTGCACTGGTCAATCTGGCGCAGACGCCACCAGGCGACAGCCCGCCACAGCCACTACCGACGACGATCCGCCGACGAACCTGCTGGATAGATCACGAAACCACACTGGAGTATTAGCGCCGGTTTTCGTTCCGATGTTCCTCAACCCCCCCGATACCGACGCAGGCCGGGCAGGGACCGGGCGCCACCGGTGCGTTGGTGGTACCGCCGGGTCCTGCGTCAGCGAGAGGTGCGTGCCGCGGCGGCCAGTGCGGCCAACGCGGGCGTGTTCAGGGCCTTCGGCAGTTGGTCGTCCCACCGGGGCTGGGACGGAACGCCGGCGGCCGGCCAACGGCCGTGCCCCAGCACCGCGAACGCCGGGCGGGCCGCCGGCCGCGGAAAGGCCGCGGCACCGACCGGGCGGATCCGCTCGGGGTCGAGACCGCTCAGCCGGAAGGTCTCCCGGGCAAGCCCGTACCACGTGGTGCGGCCGGTCGCCGTGCCGTGGTAGATGCCCGCCGGCGCCAGACCGGCGAGGGCGGCGCGGCCCAGCGCGGTCAGCTGGCGGGCCAGTGCGCGGGACCAGGTCGGCTGACCGTGCTGGTCCGCGACCACGTCCAGCGTCTCGCGCCGTCGCGCCAGTTCGAGCATCGTGGTCACGAAGTTGCGCCCGTGGGTCCCGTAGAGCCAGGCGGTGCGCACGGTGTAGCCGGTGTCGGGCAGGAGTTCGGCCACCGCATGCTCTCCGGCCAGTTTGCTCCGCCCATAGGCGTTGACCGGGGCGGTCGGCGCCCCTTCGGCGTACGGATCGTGGGCGTCGCCGGGGAAGACGTAGTCGGTGGAGAGGTGCAGCAGGAGGGCCCCGGTGTCCGCGCACGCGCGCGCGAGATGGCGGACACCCGTGCCGTTGACGGCGGTTGCCGTCTCCTCGGCGGCCTCGGCGGCGTCGACGTCCGTCCACGCCGCGCAGTTGACGACCACGCGCTGCCCGTCGACGGCCGCGTACACGGCGGACGGGTCGGTGACGTCGAGCTGGTGCCGGGTGAGTCCGGTGACGTCGGCGCCCTGACCGGCGGCGAGTTCCGTGAGGACGTCGCGGCCGAGCATCCCTCCTGCGCCGGTCACCAGCCATCTCGTGGTCATCGCAGCGCCGCCCCGGCCTCGAGCGGCTCCCACCAGACCCGGTTCTCGCGGTCCCGGGCGGCGGTGGCTGCCAGCCGCTCCTGCACCGCGTAGGTGATCCGCAGGCCCAGCCGGCTGCCGTCGTCGAGCCGCCGACGGAACCGGCCCTGCCGATCCGGGGTCGTGATGACCAGGATTTCGCAGACGCCCGCCATCACCAACGTGGAAAGCGGGGAGCAGACCATCGGTTTGCCGAACACCGGCAGTAGCTGCTCGGACACCGAGCGGGTCAGCGGCCACGGCCTCGCCCCGCTGCCCCCGGCCGGCAGAGCTCCACGCACGGGGAAACCGCAGGGGCCACGCCTCACGAGCTGGGACGCGGCACGCGGCGGTTGCGGGAACGGGTCCTCCACACCGGGGTCGGCGAGCCGCGGGGCCGGGGCGCGCCCGCCGCCCCCTCCCCCTCGCCGAACGGCGCCGGAAGGGTCCGCGGCGGATGATGGGACAGGACGACGTGGCCGCAGGGCCGTCCCGTACGCTCCGGCGGCAGTACGGCGAGGGAGGTGTCCGTCATGGGCGACGCGTCGGGCGAGAGCGACGCCGACCGGGCCGTGAAGGCCAAGCACCGGGCGATGTGGGCGCTGGGCGACTACGCCGCGGTGGCGAACCAGCTGATCCCGGCACTCGGCACGGCGCTGGTGGACGCCTGCGGCATCCGCGCCGGGACGCGGGTGCTGGACGTTGCGGCAGGCACCGGCAACGCCGCGATCCCGGCGGCGCTGGCCGGGGCCGATGTCGTCGCCTCGGACCTGACGCCCGACCTTCTCCACGTGGGCAGACGGATCGCGGAGGGACTCGGCGCGGAGCTCGAATGGCGCGAGGCCGACGCGGAGGCGCTGCCCTTCGGCGACGGTGCCTTCGACACCGTCATGTCCTGCGTGGGAGTCATGTTCGCACCGCACCACCAGGCCAGCGCCGACGAGATGCTGCGCGTCTGCCGGCCCGGGGGCACGATCGGGCTGCTCAACTGGACCCCCGAAGGCTTCATCGGCCGCATGTTCGCGACGATGAAGCCCTACGCTCCCCCACCGCCGCCCGGTGCGCAGCCCCCGCCGATGTGGGGTGACGAGGGGCATGTGCGGGCACTGCTCGGAGAGCGCGTCACCTCGGTACACGCCCGGCGGGGCACCGTCCGCGTGGACCGGTTCACGACCCCCGGGGAAGTGGGCGACTACTTCAAGAAGAACTACGGGCCCACGATCGCGGTCTACCGCAACATCGCCGGCACCCCCGAACGCGTCGCGGCTCTGGACCAGGAGCTCGCCGCGCTGGCACGCGACCAGGCTTCCGCAACGGACGGCGCCGCAGGCGGCGGTCTGGCCATGGACTGGGAGTATCTGCTCGTGACGGCACAACGCAGGTGACGCGAGGCCCCCCGGCGTCAGGAACGCTGACGCGAGGCCCCCCGGCTTCGGGAACCCGGTGGACATGCGAACCCGGTACGGCGGGGCCCCGATGTCCTCGAGGCGATCAACGTCCGGGATCACAACGCCCTGTCCCGGCCCCCGCGTCGAAGCCGTGCCGAAAGGTGGTGCTGCAGCGGCCGGCCGACCGCCGCGAGGTCGTGGACGAAGTCGAACGTCTCGGCGTCCCTCAGGGTGTAACGGCGGCGGGTGGCGGTGACCTCCTTGGCCGTCGGCGCGAGTGCCGTCTGATGGGTGGTGAGATCGACGGCACCCTGGTCCGCACGGCCGACCAGGATCTCCGCGACACCGGTGGGCTGGGTGATGAGCGCCTCCACGCGCCCATCGGGGTGCACCCGCCACCAACCGCTCTCCCGGGCCGCCGGCCTCAGCGGGGTGTCGTCCGCGTCGAGGAGCCATGCGCGCGCCTCGTAGCGGAGGAAGGGCCGGCCGTCGTGGCTGAACGTGACCTCCTGCCCGTACGCGAAGTCGTGGGCGAGTGTCGGGTATCCGCCGTGCCCCCGCCCGAGCCAGGTGCCGAGGAACCCGACCAGCGGCGCCAGCAGCGCGTGCGGCTCGGGCGCTTCGTCCGGTCGGAGGGCGTCGGGGTACGGGGGCTGCCGGGCGGGCTCGAAGGCCATGCGTGCTCCTGGGTCGGGGCGGGTGCCTGGGGCAGACTAGGACGTCGCTCGTGCCGGCCACAGTGGGCTACGACGGCTCTTCGCGGTTCAGCCGGGAGTACCGTCGCCTCTTCGGGGCGCTGCCCAGCCAGGACGTTGCCATAGGTATGGCCGATTCCGCCCCAGGGGCCGTGCCGCGTCGCGACCCGAACACGGCCTGTCGGACGGGTGGCCGCCGCCCCGTGGCGCCGGGGGTGGTCATGGACGTCATGGCTGAAGTGAATCCGTTCAGCACCATCCGAGGGCACGCACCGCACGCACCCCCCGCACGCGAGTGAACGTCCGTGGAGCGCGGGGAATGCCCCGGCAGGTCAGCGGGTGCGCACCGCCGTCACGGTGAAGCGTTCCACGGCGGCGACATGTCCGCCGGTGGAGGCCACCACGGTGAGCACGGGGTCCCGGGCCCCGGAGAAGGGGACCGTGACGCTCCAGGGCTGGTTGTCGCCGCCCGCGGGAGTGCAGCACTTGGAGGTTCCCAATGGCGCGTCGGACGACGGCTGGCGTACCTGGACACGGATGCTCTCGTCGATTCCGGTGATCCTGCCGCCGGTCGCCAGGGGGGAGCGTACGACCGCTCCGTACGCCGGTGTGGTGAGGGAGAACGTCGTGTCGTCGGTGCCGACGACCTCCCAGGGGGCGTCCGCGCCGGTGCCGAAGCGCACCATGTGGATCACCGCGGCGGTGCCGCCCTCCGGCCCGGTGGGCGCAACACCGACACGGGCGTGCCTGCCGCTCACCTTGCTCGAGGTGACTCTGTCGATCTCCTCGAAGCCCAGGAAGTCACGGGTGAACGAGAGTGCGGTTTGGTCGGGGTCGAGGTGCCACGGCTGGTGACCGCCCGAACGATAGGAACGCTCCCACGCCTCGGCCTGGGCGAGCGTGGTGAAGGGCCACACCGGCTGAAGGCTCCACGAGCCCAGCGGCGGCGCGACGTTGGGAGTCTGCGTCGCTGCGGAGGGGGTACGCGACGAGGTCGGGGGATCCGCCGTCGGAGGCGTGCGTACGGACGTCGTGGGCGACGGCGGGGGTGTCCCCGGCGCGGCGGACGTCGCTCCCGATGCGCTCGGGGACCCGCCGGCGCCGCTGCAGCCGATCAGGGCCAGGGCGGCCGCTGTTGCCGCGGCGAAGTGCCGCAACGGAAGCCAGGTGTTCATACGTGCGCCCCAGGAGAGGTGGAGCCGGTCGCGGACCGGTGCGTACCGCCATGGTGCCACCAGTTCCGCCGGCGTCACAGACACTCCGCCGACAACGAGCCAGAGTGGATCGTCGCCACGCGGCTCTCGGCGCTTCCGTGGTGGTCTGGCGGACACGTCCGGCGACGTGCACCCACCCGGCCGCCGTGTTCTGCTGGAACCGTGCGCGGCCCGGCCTCGCGTGCGGCCGCAGGAAGGTGCCTGACATGGGGAAGGACCGGAACGCCGAGGAGTTCGCACGGCTCGGGGAGGACTGGCGTGAGACCCCGGACCGCCCCGGCCACAAGAGCGTCAGCCGCCCTGTGCGCGAGGGGGACGCGGCGGGCCGACGTGCAGCCGAGGAGACTCCCGGCGATCGAGGAAACCGAACGGGAGAGCGGGGGGTGATTCCACGCCCGGACCGCACCGGTGCTCCCGGCGCGCCGAGAGCGCGGACGAGAACAATGGCGTGCTCCGGGGCACGACCGGGAAGGCCATCTGCATGACCGTCTACGTCGTCACCATTCCCGGCACCTTCCTCAAGGAGCTCTCCGCGTCGGCCCGTACGGAGCTCGTCCGGGCCCTCAGGCCGGCCGACCCCCGCACCACGGACTTCGGCGCGGCCGAGGACCTCGACATCCTCACGTTCTATCCGGACTCCCCCGCGTTCAGCCTCCGCCTCGAGGTCGAGGCCCATGACAAGGCCTCCGCAGAAGCCGAGGCTCGAAAACTCGCCAGGGACGCGCTCAGGTCGGTGGGGGTCTCCGAGGAGGAAGTGCCCCTGGGGCAACCGGTGATCACCGGTATCGACGCGGAGTAGGGTCGGCCGCCCATGGACGCGTGTGCCGGCGCACCGCCCTCCGGACCCTGCCGGGCTCCTGGCGGCGGCGAGCTCACGGAAGGAACTCCGCCGTACGGGGCTGAGCGCGCGGAGGCCGGTCGCATCGCGGAGCCGGACGAGGTCTCGGGCCGGCGGTAGAGCAGCGCACCGGTTGCGGCACTCTGAGTCCTTCCCGCCCTCTCGCGGTGGGCGTGATGGTGTGTCACCGGCCTCGACGTACGTTCTCCGAGAGCACGCACGGACGACCGGTACCGCACGGGCCAAGCCGGTCCGGTGTCACCCGACCCCCGCGTCACCTGCTACCGGGGCGGCGCGGAGTACGGCGGCGACCCGTGCGCGAGGACCGCTCGCAACTGGCCGCCGGGGCCCGGCGAGGTCCCTGGCCGTCACCGCCGGGGTTCGGCCGCCGCACCGGGTCCGGACCGGCCGTCGCGGGTCCGGTGGGTGGTGGACGGAGGGGATCACGTCCCACCTCGCGGGCGGTGCTCGCGTCGCTGTTGCGGGCTCTCCGGGAGGGGGTGGAGGGTGAAATCCGGGCGCCTCGGAGAGGGCGCGGGCAGCGGACCGCCCCCGCACGGTTCACAACGGCCCTGCGCGGACTCGGACCGGTCCACAACAGACCTGCACGGACTCCGGACCGGTTCACAACGGCCCTGAGCACGCCTCGGACGGCTCATCGTCCGCCCCCGCCCCCTGACGAAGCGCCCCTGCAGCAGGACAAGCATCCGGACTGCCGCCCCGTGGTGTTCCGCGACCGCGCGGCCGGCTACGCCTTCCTCACCCGCTCCACCGCGACGAGCGACCAGGTGATCGAGTGGGACGACGGCAGGACCTACCCGGTCGTCGATGTGGAGACCTCCTCGGAGAGCCACCCCTTCTACACGGGCAAGGCGCGGACGGTGGACTCCGAGGCCCTCATCGCCCGGTTCGAGCGCCGCTACGGCGGCGGGGCGGCGGGGGCGGCGACGCGCCCGGTGCCGCCGGGGACCCCGGCTGACCGGCGCCTCGGGCACCGCCTCGGTTCGCCGCCGCGGACGTTCAGCGCGGTACGAGAGTCGTTTCGGTCGCCTTCACGCTGGTCCACACCGTCGATCCGTCGGCGAGGCCGAGTTCTGCCGCGGCCTGCGGGGTGATCTCGGCCACCAGGTCGGGGGCGGTGCCCGAGGTGATCAGGACCCGGAGCCGGCTGCCGCTGGCGGTGATCTCGCGTACGGTGCCGCGCCACACGTTGCGAGGGCTTCCGGACGGCCGCTCCGGATGAACGGAGACGGCCTCGGGGGCGATGATCGCCAGAGCGTCGGTGCCCGGCGGCAGAGGGTCGGCGACGACGAGGGTACCTCCGTCGGGGAGCCGTAGCCCCTGCGGCGTGGTGGTGCCCGGCCAGGCGTTGCGGCCGAGCATACGGGCGACCCATGGGGAACGGGGGTGGCGGGTGACCTCGGCGGGCGGCGCGTCCTGAAGGGCTCTGCCGTCGTCGAGTACGAGCACGCGGTCGGCCAGTGCGACCGCCTCGACGGGGTCGTGCGTGACGATCAGGCAGACGCCTCCGAAGCCGTCGAGATGGTGGCGGAGCGTGTGCCGGACGTGGGCGCGGGTGGTGTGGTCCAGAGCGGCGAGGGGTTCGTCGAGCAGCAGGGCGCGGGGACGTGCGGCGAGGGCGCGGGCGAGGGCGACGCGCTGGGCCTGGCCGCCGGACAACTGGGCGGGTCTGCGGTGCGCGAGGTGCCCCACGCCGAGCCGGTCCAGCCATTGCCGGGCCTCACGGCGCGCCTCGGCGCGGGGGGTGCCGCGGGCACGGAGCCCGTAGGCGGTGTTGGCGAGGGCCGTGAGGTGCGGGAACAGCGCGCCGTCCTGGGGCACCCAGGCAACTCCCCTTTGGTGGGGCGGGAGTCCGGTGACGTCCGTGCCGCCCAGCGTCAGCCGGGCGTGCGCGCGGGGGGTGAGGCCGAGCAGCGCCCGCAACAGCGTGGTCTTGCCGGCGCCGTTGGGGCCGACCACGGCAATGGTGGTGCCGGGTCCGGCGTCGAGGGTCAGCCGGGTGAAGCCGGTGACGTGGGCGTGCAGGGGCCAGACCTCCCGGGTGTCCGCCGGGGGCGGAACGGCGGTCTCCGGGCCGTCAGTGGCGGCGGTCTCGGCCGCGTTCATGACGGGCTTCGCGGCGCGGTCGTGGTCGGTGGGCGTGCCGCTCCAGCGTCCCCTGAGCGCGATGAGCACGAGCATCGCGATGGCGAGCAGCAGCAGGGAGACGGAGGTGGCGGCCTCGGGTGCTTCCTGCAGGAGCAGGTACACCTGGAGCGGCAGGGTCTGAGTGGTGCCGGGGAGATTGCCCGCGAAGGTGATGGTGGCGCCGAACTCGCCGAGGGCCCGGGCCCAGGTCAGGGCGGCTCCCGCGACGAGTCCCGGCGCGACCATGGGCAGGGTCACAGTGAGGAACACCCGCATGGGCGAGGCGCCGAGGGAGGCCGCGGTCTCCTCGTAGCGCGGACGCAGCCCGCCGAGAGCCCCCTCCAGACTGATCACCAGGAAGGGCATCGCGACGAAGGTCGCCGCGAGCACCGCACCGGAGGTGTGGAAGGGCAGCGTGATGCCGAACCAGTCCTCCAGAGGCGGCCCCAGCAGGCCCCGCCGGCCGAAGGCGAGGAGCAGCGCGACACCGCCGACGGTCGGCGGCAGCACCATGGGCAGCAGCACCAGGGAGCGTACGAACGCCTTGCCGCGGAACGGGACGCGGGCGAGGAGCCACGCCAGTGGCACCCCCAGCAGCAGGGACAGCCCCAGTGCCCAGAACGAGACGAGGAGGGAGAGGCGCAGCGCCTCCACGGTGCCCGGGGTCGTCAGATGGTCCGCGAGTTCGCCCCACTGCGTACGGGCGAGGATGCCGACGAGGGGCAGCAGCAGGAACGCCACGGCGAGCAGGGCCGGGACCGTAAGGGCGAGCGGCGGGCGGGAGCGGTGGCCTGTGCGGCGACGGAGCTGTGGCATTGCGTGGTCCAGGGTCGAGGAGGCCGGGCGGGGTGAGGAACAGGGGCGGGGCAAGGGGCCTGCCCATGGGCCCGTGACCGGGCGGACCCTCACGACGGCTCCGGGCCCAGGGCGTGTTTCGAAAGCAGCGTCGTCCGCCCGCACCCGGACGGGACCTTCGAAGCACGTCTCAGGGCCGCTGGAAACCGGCGTCCCCGAGGATCTTCTGCGCCTCGGGCGAGGAGAGCCATGCCACGAACGCCGTGGCCGCCTCGGCGTTCTCCGAGGTCTTCAGGGTGGCGGCCGGGTACTCGGCGATGGCGTTCCGCGCGTCGGGGATCTCGACGGCGTCGACCTTGCCCGGTGCGGTGGCGGCGTCAGTCTTGTAGACGATCCCGGCATCGGCCTCGCCGAGCTCGACCTTGCTCAGCACGGCACGCACGTTGGGCTCCTGCGAGACCGGCTTCACGGTGATCTTCTGGGCGTCCAGGATCTTCTGGCCGTAGCGCCCGACCGGGACCTCGGGTGCCGCGAGCACGACCTTCAGTCCGGGATCGGCCAGGTCCTCGAGGCCGTCGATCCTGTCCGGATTGCCCTCGGCCGTGGCGATCACGAGCCGGTTCGTGGCGATGATCTCCGGCGTACCGGTGTCGGCCCTGAGCCCGTCCATGGTCCTGGTGTCGGCGGTGACCAGGGCGTCGGCCGGCGCACCCTGCCTCACCTGCGCGGCGAGTTCCTGCGACCCGGCGAAGGAGAAGGTGATCCGCGTGCCGGGGTGGGACCTCTCGTAGGCGGCGCCGGCGGTCCTGAACACGTCGGTGAGGGAGGCGGCGGCCAGCACCGTGAGGTCTGCCGCGGAGGCGCCGGGGGCAAGCGGTGTGGCCTGGGTGCCGCTCTCGGAGTCCGCCGCGTCGTTGCCGCATGCGGCTAGCGGCACGAGGAGGGCTGCCGTCAGGACTGCGGCGGCCGCGCGGGGTGGGGCGAGGGTGAGGGTCATGGGGCTGAGGCTCCTGGGGGGCGGGGGCGGCGCGTCGGGCGTCGATGCGGGTCGTGTTGAGCCGGCGCGGGGGCGCCGCCGTGGTACGCGCGGATCAGGCGCGGTCGATGTGCACGCTGGTCGACTTCACACGGGCGGTGGCCTGCATGCCGACCTCGAGTTCCAGTTCCTCGACGGCCTCCCTGGTGAGCAGCGAGACCAGCCGGTGCGGCCCCGCCTGGATCTCCACCTGTGCCGCGACGTCGCCGAGTTTCACGGCGGTGACGATGCCGGGGAAAGCGTTGCGGGCGGAGGTGTACGAGGTGTCCTCCTCCACTCCGCCGGACTGTGCGAGCTCGATGGAGAAGGCGGCCAGGTCCCGGCCGTCGATGAGGCGCCGCCCGCCTTCGTCGCGATGGGTCGCGATCCGGCCGGCGTCCGCCCAGCGGCGCGCGGTGTCGGGACTGACGCCGAGCAGCCGCGCCGCCTGCCCGATGGTGTAGGACTGCATACGCGCCACGGTAGAGCTCTCAGCCTCTTATCTGCAAACCTTTCGTGCGATGCGGACGGCATGTGCGAGACGCGTTGGAGGAACGAACGACGACGCGGCGGAACACGGCTCTCGGGGTTCCCCGACCAGGGCCGCCGGGGACCCCGGAAGGGGCGGTTGCCCGAGCGCCGGCGTCACCGCCGGGCACGTGGAGACCGGCGGCGCCGCGGGTACGCTCCGGCCGGCCGCAGAACGCGGGCCGCTGCCGTATCGCGGGCCGCTGCGGGTCGTGCGGCCGCCGGGTCCAGGGCGGCCGCCGCAGAGTTGCGGACTCGGGAGCGCCCGGGACTCACGCAGCGAGAGGAGAGTGGCCGGCCGGCACCGCCTCCTCGGGCGCGACCGGTTCGGGCGGCGTGCCGTCACCGAAGGGGGTTCCGCCCAGGGCCGCACGGTCGTGCGGCTCGAGCCAGTTCGACAGGTCCGGTCCGACCGGAACGATTCCGGTCGGATTGATATCGCGGTGCACCACGTAGTAGTGCCGTTTGATGTGGTCGAAGTCGACCGTGTCACCAAAACCCGGCGTCTGGAACAGGTCCCGTGCGTACGCCCACAGCACCGGCATCTCCGCGAGCTTCCGCCGGTTGCACTTGAAGTGGCCGTGGTAGACGGCGTCGAAGCGCACCAGCGTGGTGAACAGCCGTACGTCCGCCTCCGTGACCGTGTCGCCGACCAGGTAGCGCGACCGCTCCAGGCGGTCCGCGAGCCGGCCGAGGCGCGCGAACAGGCGCTCGTACGCGACGTCGTACGCCTTCTGCGAGCCGGCGAACCCGGCCCGGTAGACCCCGTTGTTCACGTCCTTGTAGACGGCCTCGTTCACCGCGTCGATCTCCGGGCGCGACGCGGCCGGGTACAGCGCGGGAGCGCCCGCGCGATGGTGCGCCGCCCACTCGAGGGACATGTCGATCGTGATCTGCGCGAAGTCGTTGGTGACCACCTTGCCGGTCGTCACATCGACGATCGCCGGGACGGTGACACCCCGGTCGTAGCCGGGGTCCCGGGCCAGGTACGCGTCCTGGAGCCGCTCGATGCCGAGGACCGGGTCGCGTCCGCCCGGGTCGAGGCCGAAGGTCCAGCTGCGCTCGTCGTGCGTGGGCCCGGCGATGGCCATCGGCAGCGCCCGCTCCAGGCCGAGGAGCCTGCGCACGATCACCGCGCGACTGGCCCACGGGCAGGCACGACTGACCACCAGGCGGTAGCGGCCTGCCTCCACCGGGAAGCCGTCGCGTCCGTCGGCGGTGATCCTCGTGGTGATGTACCGACTGTCACGCGCGTACTCCCCGCCGGGGTTCACGTAGCTCATCTGGTCGCACTACCCGTCAGCGGCCCTGACGAACGCCTGCGCGGCCTTCGGACGGGCGTGGCCGGCGCATTCAGGCCCGCACCGGCCCGACGGCCGCACCGCCCCACTCGCCTCCTCCGCACACCACTCCCCCGCACATCGGGGTCGTGACGCGCCGACGGGATCCGCTGTGACGCGCCTGTGACAGTCGACGGACATCACGGTGAAAACGGACCCGCAATCTCTATGGAAAGAGGGCAAAACGCACTCTTCGGGCATATGCCCACTCTGCTTCCGAGGGTGTGAGCAGTGAGGACCGAGCCGATCTCGCCGGAGGAAATCCCATGAGCCTCACCCTCACCACCCCGGACATCGAAACCCCCGCCCTGGCCCCGCGTGAGCGCGAGACTCTGCGGCATATCGCCGCAGGACGCACCTACGTGCAGACCGCCCGTCACATGGGCCTCTCCAAGCACACCGTCGACGCCTATCTCCGGCGGATCCGGGCCAAGCTCGACATCAACACCACCGCGGAACTCACCCGACTGGCCGTCTCCCTCGGCCTGTGACGCCCCCGGGGGCGGCATCCGGCCGCGACGGGGGCGACAAACCAGGGGCCGCGTACTTCGGCGGTCGCCCGGCTCCGTGCCGGGCGACCGCCGAAGTACGCGGCCCCCTGCCGGCCGAGCGGCGCGCCCCTCAGAGTCCTGCGGAACCGGTCGGGCCGTCCACCGCCAGAAGGTGCGGGCGCTTGGCGGTACGCCCGTCACCGGACGAGTGGCCGCGCAGGCGTCTGCCCAGCCAGGGGCCGAGATACCCGGCGGCCCAGCGGAACTCCGCAGCGGCCGCCCGCCACCCGGCAGGGAGGGGAGCGGCCGGAGGGGGCAGGGCGAGCGTCCAGGTGTCGTCGCTGCCGGGCAGTGCGAGGGCGTGCGCCATGGCGGCGGCGATCCGCTGATGACCGAGGGGGCTGGCGTGGAGCCGGTCCGGGCTCCACAACCGCGGGTCGGCGACGACGGGATGGTGGCCGGTCTCGGCGACCACCACGCCGTGGCGCCGGGCCGCGCGGCGAACGCCGTCGTTCAGGGCGGTCACGCGGGAACCGAGCGGCCGGGCGAGCGGGATGACGCGTGCGATGTCGGGGAAGGTGAGGGTGGCGACGCGGGCACCCTCCGCGGTGAGCGCCGCGAACATCGCCTCGAGGTGACCGGTGACCTCGTCGGCATCGAACCGCGGCCGCAGCAGATCGTTGACCCCGGCGACGACGGTGACGAGATCGGGGCGCAGGGCGAGGGCCGGACCGAGCTGCCCGGCGCGGACCTCACCGGCCAGGCGCCCCCGTACGGCCAGGTTCGCGTACCGCAGACCGGGGTGGTGCCGGGCGAGCTGCTCGGCGAGCCGGTCGGCCCACCCTCGGAGCCCGGACACGTCGTCGCCGTCCCCCAGACCCTCGGTCTGGCTGTCACCGAGAGCGACGTAGCGGAGCGGGCGCGGTTCGGCACCGGACATGGAAATCCCCTCCTCGCAATGCCCGTCCCCACGGACAGACGAATGAGCGAACTCAGCATAGTCATGAATATGACTATGCACATTCATGTCCATCCCGGTGTCCGCGGGGAGCGGCGGGCGTTCCGCGGATCCGTGGGCGGGGACCGTGCGCACGCTGCAAACCGGCTCACGGACCAGAGCACTGTGAAGGGGGCGCGGCGTCGCCGTCCTGCGACGCGGGACCGTGGTGCGGTGGTGTCCCGGCGCGCCACTCGGCGGCGCGGGCGTCGGCCTTCTCGGTGATGCGCAGGACGGCCCGGCAGCCGAGGGTGACGGCGCTAAGGGTCCAGGCGTTCTGCCAGACGAAGGGCCACCAGGGCGCCGCCGGTTGAGCGATTGCCTCGACGGCACTCAGGAGCAGGGCCGTGGCGAGTACGCCGCACAGGGCCCACTCGGCGACGCGTGGACCGCGGGTGCGGCCGGGACTCCGTCCGGCGGGCCGTCTGTCTGCATACGGTGGTTCCCCTGGTTCGCGCCCGTGCGGGTCTCGCTGTCGGTGCGGAAACCGGCGGCCATATGCGTGCGCGGCTCGCTCCGGGACCCCACGGATAGGTTGCCCGACGGCAACGGCGCAAAAGCGGGAGGCCGTCAACCACCGTGCCGCTGGCCGCACACGGCACCCGCCGACTTGGCCGAGCTGCGAATCCGGCAGCCCTGGCACCGGGGAACAGATGGCCTACCGGCACATCGCCAGCGCCGTCCGACCGCCGGTCCCGGACGCGCCGGGGCCCCTTCCGGCCGCCGCCCGTACTGCGGACCGATGAATGTCCGGAACGCCGTTCCCGAGCCCCTGGCCAGCATCTTCGAGGACGCCGAGCCGCCGGGGCCCCGGGCTCGGGAACGGGTTTGCCGCCCTCTCAGGCGCGCGCGGCGTTCTCGGCGATACTCGCAACGATCTGGTCGAGGAGCGGCGCGGGCAGGTCATGGCCCATCGCGTCGAACGGCAGGTACGTCGAGTCGGCGAGCGCGGTGTGGGTCGCCTCCCCGCCCGCGATCTTGATCAGTGGATCCTCGGCCCCGTGGATCACCAGCGCCGGGAGCGTCAGTTCCCGAAGGCCCTTCCTGCGGTCAGGGGCGATCATGGCTGCGGTCACCTGGCGTGTTCCCCCGTCGGGGTTCTTCGCCCGGTCGTACGCCTGGGTCGCCAGTGCGAGGCGGCGCTCGCGCTCGCTGTCCGCGTATGTCTTCGAGCCGATGGTCGCGTACAGGCCGGCGATCTGCGCGATCGCGGCCTCGCGATCCGGCGGAAGCGGCCTGGTCAGCTCCTCCAGCACCTCGCCGTCGGCCATACCGATGCTGATGTGCGGCGTGCTCATGATCGAGCACAGGCTGAGCACGCGCGAGGTGTACTCGATCGCGAGGAGCTGGGCGACCATTCCGCCCATCGAGGCGCCGACGACGTGCGCCTGCTCGATACCGAGATGGTCGAGCAGTTCGACCGTGTCACGCGCGATAGCGCGCAGGTAGTACTGGCTCGGCGCGTCTTTCCATTCGGTCAGGCCGCTGTCGCGGTTGTCGGGGCGAATCACCCGGTAGCCCCGCTCGCCGAGCGCGTCGACGATCTCCTGCGGCCAGTGGATCAGCTGCGAGCTGAGCCCCATGATCAACACCAGCGGATCCCCCGACGGGTCTCCCTCGTCGCGGAAGCACATCCTCACCGTCGACAGCTCCGCGAACTGATCGCGCTCATCGCGCATGGCCATCCTCCCTCAGCAGTCGAACCCCTGCCAACCGGACAGCGCCCGCGCCACGCGCGTGGAGAGGCTCCTCCGCGCCAGGCCCCGGCATCGCACCGGAAAGCAGAATCGAGCGGGCCCCGCGGCCCGCTCCACAACAACGAGTAATCGATCAAGAAGACACGCTCCTTGAGGAGCCCCTGACGGACGCCACCACCATCAGCATCCGTGAGCGCCGGGTCGCAGGTCGGCGGCACGCGGGTCGCCCAGGCCCGCCGGCGCTCGGTGGGCCGCGGGGCGTCGGCTCCTTGCTGCGTGGTTCTGCGACTCCTGGCTCAGCGGCCTTCCGGCTCGGCAGCCCGGTGAATCAGCGGCGTACCCACGGCCCGGTTGCGTCAGAGCGCCCGACGCGCCTCGCCGACGGCACGATCGCGGAAGGGCCTGCGCAGGTCACGCAGGTGGGCAAGGTCGTCGGGCGGCGGGGTGTCGGGGCGGTGGAAGAGCGGCGCCTGGTCGACGGCCGCCGCCGGGGCGTCACTCAGATGGAAGCGCTCACGCAGCCGGTGGTAGAACTCCAGGGGAGCAAGACGCGCCAGCCGCAGCCGGTACGACGCACGGTAGGCGGCGACCCAGTCCCCGGGTTCCAGCACGCCGCGGTGCTGTCCGTCGATGCTGACGGCCACCCGTCCCGAATGCGGCAGCACGCGCATCGCGATCGCTTCGTCGGCCGCGGCGACGACCGTTCTGCCGAAGGCCATGTGGGGAGCGACGGGCGTGAAGACGATGGCGTCGGTGGCCGGGTCCACCACCGGCCCTCCGGCTGCGAAGCTGTAGGCGGTGGAACCGGTCGGGGTGGCCACGATCACCGCGTCGGCCGAGTAGGAGGCGAGCAGCTGCCCGGCCAGATAGACGGCCACACTCGCCTGCCGGTCGCGGGCGAGCTTCTCCAGGACGACGTCGTTCACCGCGGTGACGTCCAGCGCGACGCCCCAGTCCACCGCTTCCACCGCATCCGGGCGCACGGCCGGGGCCGGGAGCGCGGGACCGCGGCCGTAGCACAGCAGCGTGTCCAGACCCACCGGCGTGCGGAGTGGGCGTGACGCACGCAGGGTCAGCACCATACGGTCCTCGATCACGGCCTCGCCGCCGTGCAGGGCGTCCAGGGCCTCCTCGACCTGGTCGGTGGTGATCTCGGTGAGAAAGCCGACCCGGCCCACGTTCACCCCCAGGACGGACGCGCCGTCCTTGGCCGCGATACGGGCGCCTCGCAGGAAGGTGCCGTCGCCCCCGAACGTGATGATCACCTCCGGGTGGCCCGCGGCGTCGGCCTCCGCCTGGCCCCCGCGCCTCGGTTCGCCCTCCCGCCACACGTCGATGTCGGTGCAGCTCACGCCGTGTGCGGCAGACCATGCCCGGGCCGTCCGCGCCGCCGCGACGGCGGCGGGACGGCCTTGGTGGACGACCAGTCCCAGCCGGTTCAAGGGCATCACTTCCACGCTAGACCGCTGGGTTCCACCGCGCACAAGGACCGGCCGGGACGCCGGCGCGACGCGTGTCCTCCGGATCACGTCGTCGACGAGGGCAGAGCGATCGTCCTGCGGCTCCGCGAGCTGATCGAGGCGGAGCGGCCGTCGGATCTGGCGGACCCGTACGGGCTCACTCACGTAACGACGGAGGAATTCAACCTGCTGGACGCGGAGTTCGCGGCGGCCGGGAGTGAGCTCGAGGCGGTGGCCCGGGAGGAGATCGCCGAGAACCTCTGATTCGTTGCGTCGGCAAGCCTGTTAGAGGTGGCGGGGACGGGGCAGAGGGGATCGGGACGATCTTGGATCGATCCGATCCCGAATGAGGTGAGCGCTGCACATGACGATACCCGTCCGGCGTCCGCGGTCCGCCGACCGAGCCGTCTTCAGCATGAGGCAGACGTTTCTGTGGTTCGCCCTGACAGGGGCCGTGCTCTGCGGGTGCGGCCTGATGCTCAAGTCGCTGGTGAAGGCGGCCGGTGTGGGCGGGGCGCTCGGAGGTGTCGCGCTGATCTGCACGGCCCTCGGGCTCCTCGGGCTGCGAGGTGCCGGCAGCGGGCGGCGGGCCGTTCCACGTCCGGAGTCCGTACCGGACGAGCGGTGGGAGACCGGGCCGGTGACCGGTGCCGACCGGGCCGCTGCGGCAGCGGCACGGGCCGAGAGCGGCCAGGACTTCGCGGCGATGGACGCCGAGGCGTTCGAGCTGGCGATCGCCGGGCTGTGCGAGCGCGACGGCTGCACGGACGTCGAAGTGGTCGGTGGCAGCGGTGATCTCGGCGCCGATGTGCTGGCCGTCGCGCCGGACGGGCGGCGTGTGGTCATCCAGTGCAAGCGGTACGGGCCCGTCAACAAGGTCGGTTCGCAGGACATGCAGCGCTTCGGCGGCACCTGCTTCGCCGTGCACGAGGCGGACGTCGCCGCTGTGGTGACCACGGGTGGGTTCACCGGTCCCGCAGCGGACTACGCGGAGCAGTGCGGCATCCGCTGTCTGGATCAGACCGCTCTCACGGCATGGGCCGACGGCACGTCCCCCGCCCCGTGGCACGGCGGCAACCCCTGATGCACGCGGTGACGCGATCGCGGCGCGGCGGGAGGCGCGGCGGCGTGACACCCCGGATCCCCCGCCGCGCCGTTGTGCCGGTGTCACACACGGCTTCCTGTGGGCCCGCCGGCGGTGCCACACCTCGCCCCGGCATTGCCCGTCCGCCCGTGCGCGGGGGTCGCCGTGCTCGGGCTCCGGCCCCGTGCCCCGTGCACGCTCCGCGGGACATCCGCCCCTTCCCCGGCCACGCGCCCTGAAGTAGCCGCGTTCTTCCTGGAGTTTCGGGGGCAAGCGAGGGTCATGAACGCACGCGCATTGACATTCCGGAGCCGCACGGTGGCACACCGCGCGGCACGCAGCGACGCGGTGGAGACCGGAGCACGCTGGGGGCTCGCGGCACGCGGCGTGATCTATCTGCTCATCGGTGTGCTCGCCCTGCAGGTGGCTTTCGGGTCGGACGGCGGCCGTGAGGCCGACCGCGGCGGCGCGCTGGAGGAACTGTCCGCTCAGCCCTTCGGCGCGGTTCTGCTGTGGGCTGTGGGGGTCGGTCTGATCGGCATGGTGCTCTGGCGGCTGTCGGAGGCAGCGTTCGGGGCGGTAGGCCCCGACGGACGCAAGGCCCGCAAGCGCGCGCTGTCGGCGGCGCGATGCGTCTTCTACGCATTCGCCGCCTACTCGGTGCTGGCCTTCGCCATCGGCGAACGGGGCTCGGGTTCGAGCGACCAGCAGTCGCGGGACATCACCGCCCGGGCCCTCGAACTTCCGGCCGGCCAGTGGATCGTGGGTCTCGGCGGTGCCGGGATCGCTTGCGCGGGTGTGTGGATCGGTGTGCGTGCCGCGCTGCGGAAGTACCGCAAGCACCTCAAGACAGGGGCCATGGGCCGGCGGTCCCGGCAGGCCGTGGATGTGGCAGGCGTGGCCGGTGGCATCGCCCGGGGTCTGGTCTTCGCGGTGGCGGGAGGTTTCGCCGCTCGTGCGGCGATCACGTACGACCCGTCCGACGCGAAGGGGCTCGACGACACGCTCCGCACCTTCGCCACGACGGCCGCGGGGCCCTGGCTGCTGGTCGCGACGGCCACGGGGCTGGTCCTGTTCGGTGTCTTCTCGTTGCTGACGTCCCGGTGGCGCAGGGTCTGAGACCGGCCGTCCGCGCCCAGGTCCGTGCTTGCGCCACCGGGACAGCACCGTCGCGCAGGTTTGCGGCGCCGTGGCGGAACGGGCCCATGGCGACCCTCGCGGGGAAGGCCCATTCCCAACGCCTGAGGGGCGCGGGTGGGTCTGCCCGTGCCATCCCGCGGGTGCGCGTCTTCGGGGCCCGCGAGCACCGGCGGTCGCCCGGGTGGCGGCCCTGTCCCCCGTGGGGCTGCGGCGAACGGACAGGCCTCGCCCTGGGGGACGCTGAGGGGGGCCGGTGCCGGGGCCCTCTCACCGTCCGGGTGCCGTGTGTCAGTGGCTGCCGGAGAGTTCGCCGGTGAGCTTGCCGTGGAGGTCGGCGCTGGGGTCGTTCAGGCCGGTGATCTCGACGGTCTTGCCGCGCTGGGCGTACTTCGTCTCGATGGCGTCGAGGGCGGCGACGGAGGAGGCGTCCCAGACGTGTGCCGCGCTGAGGTCGATGACGACCCTGTCCGGGTCGCCCGCGTAGTCGAACCGGCCGACGAGGTCGTTGGAGGAGGCGAAGAACAGTTCCCCGGTGACCCGGTAGACCACCGTGGTGCCGTCGGGGTCGATCACGGCGGTGACCTCGGCGAGATGGGCGACGCGCTTGGCGAAGATGACCATGGCGGTGACGGAGCCGACGACCACGCCGATGGCGAGGTTGTGGGTGGTCACCACACAGGCGACGGTGATCGCCAAGACGGCGATCTCGCCGGCGGGCATCCGCTTGAGGGTCTTCGGCGCGATGGAGTGCCAGTCGAATGTCGCGAAGGACACCATGATCATGACCGCGACCAGGGCGGCCATGGGGATGTCGGAGACGACCGGGCCGAAGACGATGCACAGCACCATCAGAAACGCGCCCGCGAGGAAGGTCGACAGGCGGGTTCTGGCCCCGGAGACCTTCACGTTGATCATCGTCTGGCCGATCATGGCGCAGCCGCCCATACCGCCGAAGAAGCCGGTGACGATGTTGGCGATGCCCTGGCCGATGGACTCGCGGGTCTTGCTTGAGTGGGTGTCGGTGATCTCGTCGACCAGCTTCGCCGTCATCAGCGACTCCATCAGGCCGACCAGCGCCATCGCGAACGCGTAGGGGGCGATCGTCGTCAGGGTGTCCAGGGTGAACGGCACGTCGGGCAGGCCCGGTACCGGCAGCGAGGACGGCAGGGCGCCCTTGTCGCCCACGGTCGGCACCGCGACGGCCGCGCCGACGGTGATCACGGTCAGGATGACGATCGAGACGAGCGGTGCAGGGACCACGGTGGTGATCTTCGGGAAGAACACCATCATGGCGAGGCCGCCGACGACCAGCGGGTAGACCGCCCACGGCACGTCGGTCATCTCGGGGACCTGGGCCATGAAGATCAGAATGGCGAGCGCGTTGACGAAGCCGACCATCACCGAGCGCGGGATGAACCGCATCAACCGGGCGACCCCGAGCGCTCCCAGGACGACCTGGAAGACGCCGGCGAGGATGACGGCGGCGACCAGGTAGCCCAGACCGTGCTCACGGTTGAGCGGGGCGATGACGAGGGCGACGGCGCCGGTCGCGGCCGAGATCATCGCCCGCCGACCGCCGGCGACCGAGATCACCACTGCCATGGTGAACGAGGCGAACAGGCCGATCGCCGGGTCGACACCGGCGATGATCGAGAACGAGATCGCCTCGGGGATCAGCGCGAGGGCGACGACCAGTCCCGCGAGGACCTCGGTGCGCCAGGCCTTCGGGTCGGCGATCCAGTCGGGCTTCAGGCCGCGCAGACGCGCGGCCGGGGGCAGAGCAGTGGCGGAAGGCAAGGGAGAAGGAACCTGTCGTGCTCGGGCACACCGCTACGGCAGGCCGGGGTGCGCGGGAGGATCGGGAGGATCGGGAGGATGCAGAGAAGCCGGGCCGGCACCCCGCAGGGCGGCTCCGCGCGATGCGGAGCCGGAGGTCGAAGGAGGACGGAGCGGGGCCTGCGCGGCCCTGCCTCACGCCCGGGGGCGAAGCGTCACGGCGGGCAGGCGGCGGCGCCGGGCGTCAAGGGCTCGCGCACACTTCTCTCCTGCAGGAACTCGGATCCTCGCCGGGGGCGCCATCGGCCCCGACACGGCAGCGGCGGAGGGAGCGGAAGGCCGCCCTCACCGCCGGCAACTCTACCCTAACGTTAGAGTAGAGATCGGCGGCGCCCTTCCGGGCCGAGACCGCCGACGGCGAGAAGGGCCGGAGGATCACGGGCGTGGACGGCAGGCACATGCAGATCGGCGAGGTCGCCGCGCGTACGGAGCTGTCCCTGCGCACGATCCGCCATTACGAGGAGAACGGCCTGGTCGTCCCCTCCGCCCGCTCCCAGGGCGGCTTCCGCCTCTACACCGAGGCCGACGTCGCCCGACTCATGGTCATCCGCCGCATGAAGCCGCTCGGTTTCACCCTGGAGCAGATGCGCGACCTGCTGGAAGCCACCGACCGCCTCGACGCCGGTACCGTCCTCGACGCCGACGAGCTCGAAGCCCTCCTGCACCGCGTACGGAGGTACCAGCAGGCCGCCACCGAGCAGGTGGAGAGGCTGCGGGTCCAGCTGGCCCGCGCCGAGGACTTCGCCGCCACCCTGGGCGCGCGCCTGGAGCAGAACGCCCCGGCGGGGTAGCGGGCGGAGTCCGGAGCGCGCCTGACGGCTCTCGGTCCGGTCCCGCGGGTCGAGCGGGCCGTGCCGTCCCGGCCGGTCAGGTCCCCCGCGGCCTCACCGCCCGTGGCGGAGGCCGTGTTCCGTGGACGGACGGAGCCGGGGGCGGCTCACGGCCGGATCTCGTACACGGCGTTGAACCCGGTCTGCGCGGCCTTCCGGAACCGGGTGAAGCCGGCCTCCGTGGCGATCCGGCGGATCGCCGTCTCGCCGGCCTGGGCACCGAGGGCGTAGCCGCCCGGCTGGGACAGGCCGTTCGGCACGCACAGGAACGTGGAACCGCTGTAGAACAACCGACCGACGGGGTTGAGGTTGTCCTCGATGCGGTCGGAGGCCGCGGGTTCGACGAGCAGCCAGGTGCCGTCGGGAGCCAGGGCCCGGCGCACCCGGCGCGCGGCGCCGAGCGGGTCGCCCATGTCGTGGAGGCAGTCGAACATCGCCACGAGGTCGTATCCGGTACCGGTGAAGGTCTGCGCCGTGGCCACCTCGAAGGACACGCGGTCGGAGACACCGGCCTCGGCGGCCTTCTTCCTGGCCAGCTCGACCGACCGGGTGTGGTAGTCGGAGCCGGAGACGGTGGTACGCGGGTAGGCCTCCGCGATGAGCAGCGACGTCGAGCCGAGGCCGCAGCCCAGGTCGGCGACCCTCCCGGCCGCGCTCAGCTTGGCGTCGATCCCGTCCAGCGCCGGAATCCACGTACGGACGAGTTCGGCCGCGTATCCGGGCCGGTAGAACGCGTCGCACCCGATGAAGACGTCCTCGTCGTGCTCATGCCAGCCAACCCCCTCACCTGTCCGGAACGCCTCGGTGATCCGCTGCTCGGCCCGCAGATAGCCCAGCACGACGCGGAACGCGGCAGCCAGATTGGGGCCCTCCGGGTCGGCGAGGCAGTACGCCTGCTCCTCGGTCAGCGAGAACGTCCCGGTCGCCGGGTCGTAGTCGACGTAGCCGCCCGCCGCCTGGCCGCACAGCCATTCGGTCAGGTAGCGCTGGTGGCATCCGGTGCGCTCGGCGAACTGCTCCGGGGTCGCCGGGCCGTCCGCGAGGGCCTGGTAGAGGCCGAGTCGGTGGCCGATCACCACGGAACCCGCGGCACCGGTGGCACCGAGGTCGCTCACGAACCGCTCCAGGAACGCCGTCACGTTGTCCTGATCCATCACTGGCTCCTTCCTCCTGCGACCGGCCTGTACCGGCCACGCCAGAAAGCCTCGGCGCGTCGCCTGTCACGGCCCTCGCACGGACTATCGTCGTGCTAACAGGCGCGTCCCGGTTCCCGGGCTCCGTGCTCGTGACCGGTTCGCCCGCGGCCTGCTCGTCGTGACCGGCCCGCCTGCGAACCTCGTCCTCGCTGCCCCGTCGTGTCCCCCCGCTCCCTCCCGTCCTCTTCCGTCCCTTCCGTCCCTTCCGTCTCTCGTCCTCGTTCCGGGGGTCCCATGACAGTCGGGTGTCCGCCGCCGTCGGTCCGGGTGGAGGTGCTCGGGCCCCTGCGGCTCCTCGTCGACGGCGCCGGGGTGGACGTGCCCGGGCCGAAACGGCGGGCCGTGCTCGCACTGCTCGCCCTCGCCGAAAGCCGGACCGTCACCATCGACCGTCTCGTGGACGCGCTGTGGCCCTCGCAAGTACCCGATTCCGGCCGCCAGGCCCTGCACAACCACGTCTCCCGGCTGCGCGGGCACCTCGGCGCCGCCTCGGACCGGCTCGAGACCCGGCACGACGGCTACCGGCTCGTCCTCGGGGACGGCGAACTCGATCTGGCCCAGGCCCGTGCGCTCTTCGCGGCGGCGCAGCACGACGCGAGGGGCGGGTACGCACTGCTCCGCCAGGCGCACGAGCTGTGGCGGGGGCCCGTCCTCGCCGACCTCGCCGACGTCGGGCCGATCGCGGCCGCGGTCGAGGACTGCGCACGGCTGCGGCAGGACGTGACCGACGCCCTGATCGCACGGGCCGTCGCCGCGGGCCGGGCCGAAGAGGTCGTCGGCCTGGCGGCCGCGTCCTGGGCCGCCGATCCCCTGCGCGAGCCCGCCGTCCTGCTCCTCATGAGGGCTCTCGCAGCGACCGGACAGGCGCCCCGGGCGCTGCACACCGCCCGGGAGTACCGGCGGCGGCTGATCGACGAGACCGGGCTCGACCCCTCCCCCGCGTTGGACGCGACCGAACACGACATCCTCACGGGCGCCGTGCCCCTCACGGAGACGGCGTACCCCAAGGAGGCGTACCCCAAGGAAACGGCGCCCCTCGCCGAGACGGCCCCCGCACCGGAGACGTCCGCGCCGCCCCCGACGCCGCGCGCCGCGCCCCCGGCAACCGTCGACGCGCCGTCCAGGCCCACACGGCAAACCGGGGAACCGGCCGGAGCACCGGAGCAACCGGACTCACAGCCGCGGCCCGGCGCGTCGGTGCCACCGGGCCCATCGGCGGCGCTCGACTCACCGGGCCGCGCGGCCATCCCTCTGATCGGCCGCGAACCGCAGGTCAGGGCTCTGCGGGAACTGCTCGCGACCGAGCGGCTCGTCACTCTCGTCGGGCCCGGCGGTGTCGGGAAGACGCGGCTCGCGCTGGAGGTCGCGCGGCGGAACGGCGCGGTGGCGGTGCTGTGCCTCGCGCCGGTCACCGACGCCGCCGCCCTTGCGCACGCTCTGGCCACGGCGCTCAATCTGAAGGTCGACCGGGGCGACGTGCTCTCCGCCTGCCTCGCCGTGCTGGCCGACCACCCCGGCCTCCTCGTGGTCGACAACTGCGAGCACCTGCTCGACGGCGTCCGCGACGCCGTCGACACGATCCTCACCGCCTGCCCCGGGACCACCCTGCTGGCGACCAGCCGTGAGCCCCTCGGCCTGCCGGTGGAACACCTCTACCGGCTGACACCCCTC
Source organism: Streptomyces marianii (assembly GCF_005795905.1). Taxonomy (NCBI): domain Bacteria; kingdom Bacillati; phylum Actinomycetota; class Actinomycetes; order Kitasatosporales; family Streptomycetaceae; genus Streptomyces; species Streptomyces marianii. Next base: position 8,095,046 of record NZ_VAWE01000001.1, on the reverse strand, counting down.
GCCCTTCCCCGGCCCGGTGACGACCCCGCGCAGATCCCGTCCTCCGCCCTGTTCCTGGAGCGGGCCCGTCGTGTCCGGCCCGGCCCGCCGCCCACCGAGGAGGACCTGCGGACGGTCGCCGGGATCGTGCGCAGGCTCGACGGGATGCCGCTGGCCATCGAACTCGCGGCCGGCCGGTTGTCGACGTTCTCCCTCACCGACCTACAGCGCCGGCTCGAACGCTCGCTCGATCTGCTCGCGGGGGGCACATCGAGCGCCGACCGCAGGCACCGCACGCTGCGGGCCACGCTCGAGTGGTCGTACGAGCTCCTGACACCGGACGAGCAGCGGCTCTTCAGACATCTGGCGGTCTTCCCCGACGGTGTCGACCCCGACACCGCCGAACGGATCGCCGACGACCTGGGCCTCGGCGGCGACCCGGGAGCCGCACTCGCCCGGCTCGTCGACGCCTCCATGATCGAAGCCTCGTTCGAAGGCGCCACCCGCTACCGGATGCTGCAGACACTACGGGCGTTCGCCCTGGACCGGCTCGCGGCAGCCGGGGAGGACGACGCCGCGGCAGGCCGGCTACTGGCCTGGGCCCGCACGCTGACCGCGTGGATCGGACGGACCCTGGATTCCGGGAGGGAGGGCGAGGCCGACAGCGCGCTCCGCCGGGAACTCCCCAACCTCCGGGCCGCCTGGCGACTTGCCCGGGCCCGGGGGGCCGTGGACGACGCCGCAGCCGTCGTCACCGCCCTCTACGACGCCGTCACCTACCGCGACCTGGTCGAGATCCGGGACTGGGCGGTGGAACTGGCCGCGGACGAGGCACTCGACGGCCACCCCCTGGCCGGCGAGGTACTCGGAACGGCGGCCGAGGCCACCTATCACCGCGGGGAGTACCGTCGGGCCGGTCTGCTCGCCCGCACCGGGCTGGAACGGACGACCGGAACCACGGGGAGATGGCGCTGCCTGTCGGTCCTGTCGGTGGCCGACCTGGCCCGTGGCGCGTACGAGGACGTGGTCGAGCACTCCCTCGCCGCCCTCGCCCTCGTCGGCCCGCAACGGGAGAACCTGGGGATCGCGGCCCTGGCCACGGCCTACGCGGGCGATCCGGACCAGGCCCGCCGCCTGAACGAGCGGGGACTGGCCGGTGCGGTGTCACCCTCGATGCGAGCGTGGGGGGCCTATGTCGCCGGGGAGATCGACAGTCTGGCGGGGCACAACGACGCGGCGGAGGTGCGGTACGTGCGCGCCGTCGAACTGGCCCGTGCTTCGGGGGCGACGTTCCTCGTCGGTGTCGCGACGGTGGGACTGCTGTCGTTGCGTGCCCGTACGGGCCGGGTGCACGAGGCGCTGGGCGGTTACCGCGAGGTCATCGACTACTTCGCCCGCAACGGCAACTGGACCCATCTCTGGGTCACTCTGCGCAACCTCGCCGGACTTCTCCGCCGGCTCGGCGACGAGGAGACCGCGGTGCTGATCGAGACGGCTGCCGACGGGGCTCCCGACGCGCCCGCCGTGGAGGGTGCCGAGAAGCACGCGGTGCACCCGGGGGACGGCGGACCGCGAGACGGGCCCGTCACGCCCGGAATCCCGCTCCGCGGCGCTCCCGCCGTCGGCCGGGCGGCGGTGCTGGACGCGGCCCGTGAAGCGATCGAGCGGAACCTGTCCGGGGCGGCGCGGCCGTGAAGCGACGGCACCCGCGTCCCGGTGGGCCGGTCGTGCGTACGCGGTGGTCGTCGGCGCTCCCGCAGCCGTACGCCGTCCCGGCGGGCGCGTCAGCAGTCGCTCCCGACCCGGCCACCGCCCCGGCCCACTCCCCCCGCCGCTCGCACCGCGTCCGCCGCGCGCGCCGCCTCTCCCGTATCCGCCGTGTCCGGCACGTCTCCCACGTCCTCCGCGTCGACGAAGGACTCGTCACCGACCCAGGCAGTGAAGCGTTCCCGCCCCAAGAGCGCCATGAGCTCGGCCGTCTGGGTCCGCTGGGCCGCCAGCGCACGCACCTTGCGGTCCGCCGTACCGGCGTCCAGCACCACGTCGACCGCCAGCTCACGGTCGGGGGTGAGCACCGGAAGGCCGGGCGGAAAGATCCCCAGGCGCTCGTTCAGCGGTGCCCAGCGCGGGCCCCGCCGCTCGGCGAACGCGGCGTACAGCAGCCTCGCCCCGTCCGGGGCGGCCTGCCCGAACGCGGCCGTGGTCCACGCCGAGACCGCCCGGTGGTCCGGATGGCCGGTGATGCCGTCCGGGCCGAAGGTGAGCACGGTGTCGGGCCGTACGCGTTCGATGATGTTCCGCAGCCGCGCCACCGCGCGTGGACCGGGCACCGCCGCGCACTGCCCGTCCGGATGACCGAGCCAGTGGTGCTCGTGCACTCCGAGGATCGCGAGGCAGTCCGCCAGTTCGTACGTACGGACCGCGGCCAGCCGGTCGGGCGGCCACATCTCCGGGTGCTCCGTGCCGTGCTCGCCTCGGGTCGCGGTCACGCACACCACGCGCGATCCGCGGTCGCGGGCGAGCGCCATCAACCCGCCGGAGAGGTACGCCTCGTCGTCCGGGTGCGCCCAGACTCCGAGCACCGTTCCCAGTCCGGCGACGTCCGTCGCGGACTCGATCGTGGTCATGACCGCTTCTCCTTCCTGACGAGGACCGTCCCGGCGAGGACCGTCCTGGCGAGGACCGTCCTGGCGAGGATCGTGTGCACGGCCCAGGCGGCTCCGCAGAAGACGACGGCGACCGTCCAGAGCCGCGCCGCCCCCACCGTGTCGACGACGAGTCCACCCAGCAGCGAACCGGCCGCGGACCCGAGGTGGACGGCGCCGCTGTGCAGCGCCAGCAGCAGCGTCGGCGTGGCCGCGCCCAGGCCGATGAGCCGGTGCTGCTGCGCGGGGACGAACCCCCACACGGCCGCTCCCCAACCGGCCACGGCGACCACCGCGCCCGCCGCCGTCGCCACCGTGTGCGGAAGCACCGCGAAGGCGGCGGCGGAGACGACCAGGGCCGGCCCCACCACCCGGCCCGGGCCCCGCCGGTCGGCCGCCGAGCCGCCCCACCAGGTCCCGGCCGCGCCCGCGAGGCCGAACACCGCGATGAACAGCCCGCTCCCCATCGGTGCGGCCGCTTCGGCCAGCAACTGGGGGAGATAGGTGTACGTGCTGTACGAGGCGGTCATCAGCAGGAACGTCACCACGAGCGTGGCGGCGACGGCCGGGGACCCCAGTGGCCGGAGCCGTGCCCGCACCGCCGCACGGCAACGGGGGGCCTGGCCCGGGTCGCGATGCGAGAGGAGCGGCCGGTGGTGGGAGAGCCGCCCTGGCCGGAGCTGCCGTTGGTGAGGGGGCACCTGTTGCCGGCCGGGGTGCCCGGCATCCCCGGGACACGGCGCCTCGCCGCCGGACGCGGGAGGTTCCCCGGACTCGGGCGGGCGCGGTACGTCGCAGGTGAGCAGCAGGCCGGTGACGGCAGCGGCCAGGACGGCCGGCAGGGCGAACGCAGCCCGCCAGGACAGCATCGACGCCAGCAGGACTCCGGCAGGCGCCCCGAGCACCGTCGCGGCCGACATACAGCCGACGATCGTGCCGAGCGCGCGCCCTCGATGGCTCGCCGGCATGACGGCCGCGGCGGCCGCGGCCGCCGCCGGCACATAGGCCGACGCGGCAAGCGCTCCCAGCAGCCGCGCCGCGAGAAGCGCGGGAAGTGCGGGCGCCAGGGCCGCCGATACGTTCAGCACGGCGAAAGCCGCCGAGGAAACGACCAGAACGCGGCGCGGCGGCCGCGCGGAGAGCGGCGGAGCGAGCAGGACCGCACCGACCGCGTACGTCAGTGCGAACACCGTCACGGCCAGTCCCGCGCTGCCGACGGTGACACCGAGGTCCGTCGCGATGCCGCCGAGCACTCCGGCCACGACGAACATGTCGGTACCGATCGCGAAGACACCTGCTCCCAGGACCGCGAGGGTGCGCCGTGCGGCGCGGGGCCGTCGCGGTCCGGGCACTGCCGGCTCCCGCACCGCGGTGCCGGTCACACCGTTGCCCATGCCGTCCTCCAGGTCCGTCCCCCATCGTCCGGGCACGGGCTGGCAGCGCCCTACCGCGGCGCTGTCACGGTGTGCGGCCTGGCCCTCCGGCTGGGAACCGGAGGCGGACACGCACGCGTCGCCGATCATGACCGGGCCGCGCAGAGGTGGCGGCCGACGGAGGCGGTCCGGCGGAGAGCGGAGAGCGGGGAGAGGGCTGTGGCGGGCGAGAGCGACCGGGTGGGAACGAGGACCGGGCGGGTGTGCCGGTGGACGTCTCCGCGACGCGGCGGGGCACGGCGGACACCCTTGCCCCGGGGCGGGGTGCGGTGCCGGCGCGGAGTGCGGTCCCGGGACGCCGTGCCGGTTCTGCTGTCCGTGCTCCTCGCCTGCCTGCTGGCCTTCCACTCGGCGGTGCCCGACATGGCCGGCCGCCCGGGCAGTCTCCTCGAGACGTTCCTCCCGTGGCTCGCAGCGGCCTTCCCGGCGCTGCTGGTCGTGGCGTTTCTGCGCCGCTCGCCCGTGGCCGCGTGCGCCGTGCTGCTGCCGGTGACGGTATGGGCCTGCGTCTTCGGCGACCGGCTGCTTCCGCCGCCCGGCACGGCCGGTGACGATCTCACGGCCGTCACGCACAACATCAGCGACGAGAACCCCGATCCGGCGGCAGCGGCGCGCGGGCTCGCCGCGAGCGGGGCCGGTCTCATCGCCCTGCAGGAGGTGACCGGTGCGGCCCTGCCGGAGCTCACGGCGGCGCTGGAACCTCGCTACCCGCACCACGCGGTCGTGGGAACGGTGGGTCTGTGGTCGGTGCACCCGCTCGCCGACATACGCCGGGTCGACATCAGACCGCGGGGGATCGCCGAGGGCTGGGACCGGGGGCTGAGGGCGACGGTGCGGCTCCCTGGGCACGGGGACGTGGCGGTGTACGTCGCCCATCTGCCCTCGGTCCGCCTCGGCTGGGACCGGGGCTTCGGCACGGCGCACCGTGACGAGAGCGCACGTCTGCTCGGTGCGGCACTGTCGGCCGAGCCGCTGGAGCGGACGGTTCTGCTCGGAGATCTCAACGGCACGGTGGACGACCGTGGCCTGGACCCGGTTCTCGCGCGGCTGAGTCCGCCGCGTTCGGGCATGGCCTTCAGCTGGCCGACGTCCTTTCCCGTGGCCCGGATCGACCAGATCATGGCGCGCGGCGCCACGGTGGCGGAGGTCTGGTCGCTGCCCGCGACGGGCAGCGACCATCTGCCCGTCGCCGCCCGCATCGGCTTCTGAGGGCTGCGACCGTACTCCGGCGGTGACACGACGGCCTCCCGCGCCGACGCACACCGCCGCAGGGCGCCCGAGGCCGCGGGCTGTCGCGGCCGTCTCCCCCGCGAAGGTCAACTCATCGCAAGGCAACGCCAGGACGTGTTCCCACCACGGATCCGCACCGACGCAAGGACGGGTGCCCACCAGCGGGAATCCGACACAACACCGCAGTGTACGGGGCGGATGGCGGTCATACCGCACTCCGTCGCGTCCTCGAACTCAAGGACGGTGTCACGACCGCATGCCCCGAACCCGGGGCGAACGGCGTACGCTGCATCACAACATTCCCGCCACCGGCAGCTGGCACCGCCGCGTCAGGAGAGCACCATGACATCGACGCCCACCGCAACACACAGCATCGAAGCGACAACCGCGCTGCTGCAGGCGGAGCTTCCCCAGCTGGAGGAGCAGCAGATCACACTGCAGAAGGAACTCGCCGCGGTCTCCGAGCGGTTGGAGACGGTGCGAGCGGCTCTGGCGGCGCTCAGCGCGCTGTCGGCGACGGTGGTCCCCGCGCCGCGCGCCGCCGAGCCGGTCGTCGAGCCCCCCCTCGCCGAGGAGGTGCCTGCCGAACCCGTAACGGACGTCGCCGCGGCGGCCGGGGAGCCCGTCACCGGGTCGGCCGTACCGGATGACACGGCTGAACTGCCCCCCGCGGTCGAGGACGGGACTGCGACGAAGTCCGGCCGTCCTCGCGCTTCCCGCAAGAGCGCCGCCGCCTCGAAGCCGTCCAAGGCGAAGAGGCCGACCGCTTCCGCCTCCCGGCGCCGTCCAGCGAAGAACGCGCCCACCACACCGGCCAAGTCCGTGAAGTCGAAGGCGAAGACCGCGGGCACGGCGAGGAGGTCGGCGGCGAGCACGGCACCGGCCGAGGCGGCACCGGAGTCCGGCGGTCTGACCGAGCAGGTCATCGCCGTGCTGACCCGCCACGCGGACACCGCCCTGCGAGCGCGGGACGTGGCCCAGGCGCTCGGCCGTGACGACAGCGCCGGGAACATCAACACCGTGCGCAGCACCCTCGACCGGCTGGTCGCCACCTCACGCGCCCACCGCGCGGGCCGCGGCCTCTACCAGTCGCCCACCGGCTGAACCCTTCGCCGCACCGGACGTGTACCCCCTGTCGCCCCGCCGCACCCCGCCCTGGAGTGCGGCCGTGCGGTGCGGGGCCGTCCGGAGGCGGTGAGGGGCGTGACGCCGTGACGGCGCCTCCTTCGGCGGACGCCGGTCGTCGACCCGGCCCGGTGTGTCCTGATCACGTCCGGAGACTCCGCGCGACGCGAGCCGCAGACCACGGAAGCCCGCACCACGGGGAATCGCCCCGTGGCCGCACGTGGGGTGAACGCACGCGGTGGGGCCGCTACGGAGTCTCCTCGGCGGCCGGAGTGCGAAGAGCGAGGAGGGCGATGTCGTCATGGCCGTCGCTCGGGTGGTTGTCGGCCAGCGTCATGACGTACTCCTCCAGGGGGAGCGCTGCGTGGGTGACGGCGAGTTCGGCGAGGTCCTGGAGGCTGCGGTCGATGGGGTGGTCGGGGTGCTCCACGAGCCCGTCGGTGAAGAAGACCACGGTGGCGCCCGGGGGCACGGGGCGGGTGTGGTCGGGGCGGGGCAGTGAGGTGTCGACACCGAGGGGCACTCCGGGGTCGGCGTACAGGTACCGCGCCTGCCCGTCGGGGGTGACCAGCAGCGGCGGGAGATGACCCGCCGAACTCCAGTGCAGCCGCCACGCCGGACCGTCGGGCTCGATGCGGGCCAGGCTGGTGGTGGTGACGGGGTTGTCGGTGATGGCCTGCAGGGTCAGGTCCAGTTGGGCGAGTACGGCACTGGGCGGGGTGCGCCGGTCGAAGAGCAGGGCGCGCAGCATGTTGCGGGTCTGGGCCATTGCGGCCGCCGCGTGCAGGTCGTGGCCGACCACATCGCCGATGACGACCGCGACGGCGTCGTCCGGCAGCATGATGGCGTCGTACCAGTCACCACCGACGGAGTTCGGTTCGGTGGCGGGCCGGTAGACGGCGGCGGCGTCGAACGGGCTCAGGTCGGACAGCCGAGGGAGCAGGAGCCGCTGGAACTGCTCGGCCCGGGCGCGGAGCTGCTCGAACAGCCGGGCGCTTTCGATCGCGATGCCGGCGGCGCTCGCCAGGGCGACGACGATGTTCTCGTCGTGGGCGTCGAAGGGCCGTCCGTCGCGCCGCTCGGACAGATAGAGGTCGCCGTAGATCTCGCCGCGGACGCTGATGGCGACGCCGAGCAGGGTGCGCAGGTGCGGGTGGCCCGGCGGGAAGCCGACCGAGGAGGGGTGGGAGGCGATGTCGTCGGCGCGCAGCGGCTGGGGGTGGCGGATGAGGTGGCCGAGGACGCCCCGGCCACGGGGGAAGTCGACGCCGGCCAGCTCTGCGCGCTCCTGTTCGGACAGGCCGGCGGTGATGAACTGCTCCAGATACCCGCCCGACTCGTGCAGCACGCCGAGTGCGCCGTAGCGGGCGCCCACGAGGTCCATGGCGGTGGTGACGATACGGCGGAGCACCGCGGGCAGCTCCACCTCCCGGCTGATGGCCAGCACCGCGTCGAGCAGGCCCTCGATCCGGTCCTTGGCCCAGGCCAGCTCCTGGAACTGCGCGGCGATCCGGCCGAGTTCGGGGACGGTGTAGCCGTCGGTGCCGCCGGACCCCGGTCCGTCGCCGGGCTCCGGTGGCTCCTGCCCGTCCATCATGACGGCCCGGTGGGCTGGACCCGGCCGGGGCGGCCGACCCGACGTCCGGACCCAGGTCCGGGGCCCGACCCCTGTCGCAGCCCCGGCTCCGGCACGAGGACCGGCTCGGGTACAGCCGGACGTCCCTGAGGCACCGGATGCCTGCGCACCGCGTCGGCGGTGGTCGGTGCGGGGCTCATGCGAGGTGGTGTCCTTCGTCGTGCCGCGGGCGTCCTGGCCCTGCGGGAGACCGGCTGCGGAATCCTCTCAGCGTGACACGGCCGATCGGTGCGGACTGCCCATTACTCCTTACGCGGCATGCCCGCCCGGGCCGTAACGGCCTCCTGGGGGCACGGCCCGCGAGCGCACCCGTTCGGCTCCCGTGCCCGGGAGCCGTGCCCGGCGCGGCCCTGCCGGGCACGGAGCCGGCGGGGCCGCGCGGGCCGGAACCTCAGCCGTAACGACGCAGCTCGTGGAAGAAGTCGTCGACGACTTGCAGTTGACCGGCGCGTTCCGTCTCGTCGTACACGTACTTGCCGACGGCCAGATCGAGCACCCCGAGGCCGAAGGGCGAGAAGACCACCGGCCGGTCGTCGGGCACCTGCACCTTGCCGCTCATGGCGTCGGCGAGCGTGCCGGTGAGGAAGTCCCGGCTGCCGGTGAGCTGCTCGGCCAGGTGCGGGGAGGTGTCGGCCTTGAGGCAGTGCTCGACGTCGTCGACGAAGTTGGCCGAGGCGAGCAGGATCTCGGGGGCGAGGTCGCGCAGGGAGACGTGCAGCACGAGCGGGTTGTGGCTGAACCAGGACGGGTCGGCGACGTGCGGCTTGGCGGCGATCGTGGCGAAGACGACCATGTCGCTGGAGCGGATGAGCTCCTCGGGGTCCTGGTGGACGGTGACCCGGCCGGGAGTGCCGCTCTGCTGGAGGTACCCGGCGAACCCGGCGGCGCTGTCAGCCGACAGATCGTGCACACCGATCTCCTCGAAGGACCAGCCGGTGCCGGCGAGGAAGGTGTGGATGTAGCGGGCGATCAGGCCGGTGCCGAAGAACCCGACCCGCGCCGGGCGTTGGGGCAGGGCGCGGCCGAGCCGGTCGGCGGCGAGCGCCGCCATGGCGGCAGTCCTGGTCGCGCTGATGATGGAGCTCTCCAGGCAGGCGAAGGGGTAGCCGGTGTCGTGGTCGTTGAGGATCAGTACGGCCGAGGCCCGGGGGATGCCGGCCGCGACGTTGTCGGGGAAGCTGGAGATCCACTTGAGGCCGTCCACGCGGATCTGACCGCCGATGGAGGCCGGCAGTGCGATGATCCGGGAGTTGGGGCGGTCGGGGAACCTGAGGAAGTACGAGGGTGGGTTCACCGAGTCGCCCGCGGCGTGCAGTCGGTACGTGGCCTCGACGAGGTCGGTGACCTGCTTCTCGCGATTGTGCAGGGCTCTGCGGACCTGGGCGCCGGAGATCACGGCGAACGGCGGCACGGCGGTCGGCTGGGACATGGAGGACTCCCGGGAGACGGAACTGCTGTTGGGTACGGTCGCGGTGGTGGACGGTTTCGGCCGGGTCGCGGTGGCGGCTGTGGCCGGGTGGCCCGAACCGGTCGGGGCCCCGGGGGAACCGGAGGTCGGAGAGGTCATCGCACGCCCGGCCCGCCCGCCGACGGGACGCCGGCAAGCTTCTGCGGCTCGGCCAGCCCGACGAGGATCTCGCGGGGGCCTTCGTAGGGCTCGCGGCTGTGGGCGGTGCGGATGTTGTCGACGAGCATGAGGTCGCCGGGCTGCCAGGGTTCGCGGGCCGTGTGGGCCTCGTAGACCTCGTTGAGGGTCTGGACGACGTCCTCGCCGACGGGGTCGCCGTCGCCGTAGCGGGTGTTGAACGGCAGGCCGTCCTCGCCGTACTCGTCGACGAGGTACTCGCGGACCTCGGGGGCGAGGGTCCATTCGTTGAGGAACGCGATCTGGTTGAACCAGCAGCGGGCTCCGGTCCGCGGGTGGCGCACGACGGCGCTGCGGCGCTGGCGGGTGCGCAGGCCGCCGTCGCTCTGCCAGGCGAGGTCGATGGCGTTGGCTCGGCAGTACTCCTCGACGGCGGTGCGGTCGTCGGTGCCGAAGGCCTCGGTCCAGGAGGCGCCGATCTCGTCGTTGTAGCTGCGGGTGAGCAGCCAGCCCTCCCGCTCGAAGCGTTCCACCATCGCCGGCGGCAGCGCCTCCAGCACGGCGGTGGAGTCCGAGACCCCGGTGACCCCGCCGTCGGCCGGCGCGGTCAGGCACGCGAACATCATCATGCCGGGAGGAGTGAGGGCATAGCTGAGTTCGTGGTGCATGCACATCGGCTGGTTGGGCGGCCAGGCCGATGACGAATAGACACCGCCCGCGTAGGCCTCCCGGGCTGCGAACGCTTCTCTGTCGGGCAGGAGTGCGCTGCCGGCGAGTTGCCGGAACGCGACGCCGACCTGGTCCGCGTCGCACAGCCCCAGACCGCGCACGAGGATCGCACCGTGCTCGGCGACGAGGGCGCGCAGTGCGGGGGCATGCGCGGCGGTCCAGGTCGATGCGTCGTCAGGGGCGTCGATGGACAGGACCGGCGGCCTGCCGGGCCGGAGGGCGACCTGGGGCAGGGTGGCGGGAGCGGGGGGTGTCATCGTGTGTGTCCTTTCCTTGCTGCGGTGTTCCGTGATCTGTGGTGCTTCCGTGATCTGTTGTTCCGTGGCCTGCCGTGCTCCGTCCTCGGCCCCGGTCGGCACGGTGTTCACGAGGCGGAGGCGGGTTGGTTGTCGGTGGTGTCGGTGTCGGTGTCGGTGTCGAGGAGTGCGGCGAGGTCGGTGAGGACGGGGTGGCGGGTGACGTCCTTGAGGGTGACGGCGCGGTCCAGGGCGATGGCGAGTTTCACCGCGGACAGCGATGTGCCACCGCGGTCGAAGAAGTGGTCGCCGCGGCTGATCCGGTCCTCGGGCACACCCAGCACGGCCGACCAGGCCGCCGCCAGCCGTCGTTCCGCCGGGGTCGCCGGCGCACCGCCACCGCCGCGGTCACCGGTGCCGGTGTTCTCGGTGGGGGTGTCCAGGGTGGCGGCGAGCGCGGTCAGGGCCTTCCTGTCGACCTTGCCGTTCGCGGTCAGCGGCAGCCCGTCCCGCCAGTGGAACACCGACGGCACCATGTACGACGGCAGCGTCGCCCCCAGCCCCGCGGCCAGCACCCGCGCCTCCAACGGCCCCGCGGCCGTGTAGAACGCCACCAACTGCGTCCCCGCACCACCCGCCACCGCGACCACCGCACCGTCCCGCACCCCCGCCTGACGCAACAGCGTGTTCTCGATCTCCCCGACCTCGATCCGGAACCCGCGGATCTTCACCTGCGTGTCCCGCCGGCCCAGGAACTCCAGCTTCCCCGACACATCCCACCGGCCACGATCCCCACTGCGATACAACCGCTCACCCGGCCGCAACGGATCCGGCACGAACGCCGCCGCCGTCCGCTCCGGATCATTGACATACCCACGCCCCACACACACCCCCGAGAACACGATCTCCCCCGGCGCACCCAACGGCACCGGCCGCAGCCCCTCGTCCACCACATACACATGCACATTGGCCACCGGCCGCCCCAGCAACACCCGCCCCGGCACCCCCGTCATCACCTCATGGTTGGTGTCGTCACAGGTCTCCGTCAGCCCATAGGCGTTCACCAGCACGATCCCCGGCTGCGCCGCGAACCACCGCTCCGCCAGCTCCCGCTTCAACGCCTCACCCGTCACCGACACACACCGCAGATCCCCCAGCCCCCGCGGCTCGCGCTCCAACGCCGCCAGCACCGCCTCCAGATACGACGGCACCACCTGCACCACATTCACCCCGGCACCGACGACCGTGTCCAAGAACCGCGACACATCCAGCACCGCGTCCTGCTCCACCAGCACCGTCCGCCCACCCACCAACAACCCCGCCACCAACTGCCACAACGAGATGTCGAAACACTGCGGCGCGACCTGCGCCACCACACCACCCTCACCGATCCCCAGATCGTCGATCTTCGCGAACAGATGGTTCACCAGACCCGCGTGCTCGCACATCGCACCCTTCGGCTCACCCGTCGAACCAGAGGTGAAATAGATGTACGCCAACTGCCCCGCCGCCACCGGCACACCCAAATCATCCTCAGCGTGCCCCTCGGCATACGCCACATCCACCGGCAACCGCTCCACCCCACCGACCGAGACCAACGCCTCGTCCAGCGACCCGCTGCTCCCGGACTCCGTCAGCACCACCCGGCACCCCGCCCGCGACAGCGTCGCCGCGATCCGGCCCGCCGGGAAACGCGGCTCGACCGGCAGATACACCCCACCCGCCTTGAACACCGCAAGCACCGACGCCAGCCAGTCCGCATTCCGCTCCAGCACCACCCCCACCACACCCTCCCCCTCCACACCACGCACCCGCAACGCCCGCGCCAACCGGTTCGCCCGCCCGTTCAACTCCCCGTACGTCCACTCCCGCCCCGCATCCACCACCGCCACCGCGTCCGGATGCATCCGCACCCGCTCCTCGAACAACTCGTGCACCCGCAACCCCGGCAACTCCCGCCGCCGCCCCGCCAGCCCCTCCACCTGAAAACCCACCTCCTCGGCGGACACCAGACCCGCCTCGCCGCACACGGCATACGGATCCGCCACGATCCGCTCCAGCGCCGCCAGGTGATAACCGGCAATCCGGCCCACCGCCTCCCCGTCCAGCACCTCGGTACGGAACCGCAACCGCAACACCACCTCCCCACCCACCCCCTCCACCACCGACAACCGCAACACCGTCCCCCCACCAACCTCCCCCTCCACACCAAAGGCGTCGAACTCCACCTCGTACAACACACCCCCAACACCCAACTCACGCGCCAACTCCCCCACCGGAAAATCACGATGCGCACACAACCCCGTGGACACGCGATGCGCATCACGCACCAACGCCCACCAGGAACGAGCACCATCGGCCGCCAACCGGCACGGCAACGCCCGCGCACCCGGAACGGGAACACAGCCCGTGACGGCCTCGTCCTCACCCGACAACACCGCCAGCACACGGACGTGAGCCGCCAGCACCACCACCCCCAACGGAACACCCAACTCCTCGGCCAACCGCCGCAAACCCCGCACCAACCCCACCGGAACCCGCACCACCCGCTCCGCACCACCCGACACCGGCTCGGCCGTCCACCGCGGAACCGACGTCAGCCCTCCAGCACCCAGCACAGCGCACCAGAACTCCCTGCCCGGGTCCGTATGCATGTCCATCGTGTCCTTCCTCGGTTGCTCTGGTGGTGTGTGGGGTGACGTCGCGGTGCCGGTGGGCCGTCGGTGGGCGTGTTCCGGAGCCGCGATGTGGTGGCTGATGGCGTTGTGTACGGCCTTCTGGTGGAGGGCCTCGTGGTCCCGTACTTCCCGGGCCGGGTTGCCGTCCCACCGTGCGTTAGGGGGAACTTCGCGACCGGCCGGCACACGGTCACGTTGCGTGATCCGCCGGGGGCTGCCCCCGGCAGGCCGGCCGGAGACCGTGCCCGTGCCCGGTGGGGGCCACTCGGGAAGGACGGGGCCATGGGCCCCTGTCCTCGCCACGGAACCACGGACACATCGGTCGCACACCTGTAGTCCGCATGCTTGCACGTCTTTTCCCCTTGGAATCTTCCGTTCCCGGGGTGACTCTTCACAGGCCATCCCGGCAGCGGATCTCGTCGCAGGTTCCGCCGGGGTCGAGCGCAATCCGGCGAACGCAATCCAGTAGGCCCTGCCGAGCCGGTTCTGTCCTGCTACGGGAATTCGCCACTTGACACGGAAGCCGCAACCAGATAGGGGACCGCAACCGTATTTCGCCGTGTGCCCGCAGATCTCAGCCGATCCCTCGATCACGACTATGACCTGCACAGAAAACCACGCTGCACCGACATGCACATTGCGCTTCGATGTCAAGCCCCGAATTCCGGTGGCATGACGAAGGGCTTCCCGTCAGGCGTACTGGAGAGGCGTTCGGGCGCCGCCCGGACGGCTTTCTTCCCCGCTTCCCACACGCCCTGACAGGAGGCCACCGTGTCTGTCATATCCGTCCCACAGGATTTCAACGAAGACGACCTCTATGTCGATCTCGAGTCGATTTTCGGACACCCGCTGTTCCTGAAATGCGAGGGGTTCAACTTCGCCGGCTCGATCAAGCTCAAGGCCGCCACCGAGATGGTCGAGGCCGCCGAGCGCGACGGCCTTCTGGGACCGGGCTCGGTGCTGATCGAGTCCTCGTCGGGCAACCTGGGCGTGGCACTGAGCATGATCGCAGCCAGCAAGGGCTACCGGTTCCTGTGTGTGACGGACTCGCGGTGCAATCTGTCCACCCGACTGCTGATGGAGGCCCTGGGCGCCGAGGTGCACGTCGTCACCGAGGCGGGCGAGGGCGGTTTCCTCGGGGCGCGCATCGACCATGTGCGGGCTCTGTGCGCGTCCGACGACCGCTACGTATGGCTGAACCAGTACACGAACCCGAACAACGGCATGGCCCACTACCGCAGGACCGCTCCGGCCATAGCCCGGCAGTTCCCCGACCTGGACGTACTGTTCGTCGGCGCCGGGACCACGGGCACGCTGATGGGCTGTGCCCGCTTCTTCCGCGAGTGGCACCGACCGGTTCGGATCGTGGCCGTGGACAGCGCCGGCTCCGTCACCTTCGGCGACACCCCGGGCCGGCGGATGATCCCCGGTCTGGGCACCAGCGTCCGACCACCGCTGCTGGACACCTCGTACGTGGACGAGGTCGTGCACGTACCGGAGGCCGACACCATCCGGGCGTGTCACCGGCTGGCGAGGCGCGGATTCCTCTTCGGCGGCTCCACCGGCACGGTCGTCAGCGGCGCGACGAGCTGGCTCGCCGCGCACGGAGACGAGAACCCGACCGCGGTGGCCATCGCGCCGGACCTGGGCGAGCGGTACCTGGAGACGGTCTACCAGACCAACTGGGTCCACGACCTCTACGGCGAACACGTACTCGCCCCGCCGGCCGCGGTGGCCCCCTCCCCCGCGGTCTGACTTCCCGGCCCGGGCCCGGGAGCGTGCCGCCGCACCGGCCGCGCGATGCACCGCCCACCGCCGCCGAGCACCAGGCGGCGCGTGGGCGGCGGGTCCCTAGTAGTGCTTGGTCAGGTTGGTTGTGGTGGTGCGTGTCCTTTGGGCTGGGTGTGACGTTGGGAGTGTGTGACTCCGGACGAGATTGGTTTGTTGCGTGGTGAGTTGGAGGCGTTTGCGGCGGAGGTGTTCGAGCCGTTCGCGCGCAAGGACCAGCGTCGGTGGGGGCAGGTCTACCTGCGGGGATTGCTGACCGACGGGCGGCGCAAGTCCGTCGAGCCGATGGCCGCCCGGCTCGGGGCTGACGGCAACCGTCAGGCCCTGGCCAATTTCATCACTACCAGTCCCTGGGACCCGGCGCATATCCGGGCCCAGCTGGCCTGGCGGATGGAGGTGGCGATCAGGCCGAAGGCCGTGGTCTTCGACGACACCGGCTTCCTGAAGGACGGGACGGCCTCGGCGTGCGTGTCGCGGCAGTACACCGGCACCGCGGGCAAGGTCACCAACTGCCAGGTGGGTGTCTCACTGCACTTGGCCTCGGACCACGCCTCGACGGCGGTCAACTGGCGGCTGTTCCTGCCTCAGACCTGGGACCCCACCTCACCGAAAGCCGACCCCGGCAAGGTGGCCCGCCGCGAGCGGTGCGGCATCCCCGACGACGTCGGTCATGTCGAGAAGTGGCAGCTGGCCCTGGACATGCTCGATGAGACCCGCTCCTGGGGAATCGATGTGCCGCTGGCCGTCGCGGACGCCGGATACGGCGACTGCGCGGCCTTCCGGCACGGGCTGCAGGCCCGCGGCCTGAATTACGTGGTGGGGATCTCCACCACCATGTCGGCACAGCCCGCCGATGCAGTCCCGGTATGCGAGCCGTACTCGGGCCATGGACGACCGCCGGTGGCGAAGTACCCCGACCCTGCCCGGCCGGTGAAAGATCTGGTCATCGCGGCGGGCAGGAAGGCCGCACGGCCGGTGCAGTGGCGGGAGGGATCCCGGCCGGGCACCGGCCGCCGCGGGGTCAAGCGAATGTACTCCCGCTTCGTGGCCTTACGGGTCCGGCCCGCCGGACGCGAGATCCGCCAAGCCGCCGACGGACCGGAACTGCCCAAGTGCCGACTGCTGGCCGAATGGCCCGCAGGCGAGAGCGAGCCGGTCCAGTTCTGGCTGTCCGACCTGCCCGAGGACACCGCGCTGACCACACTGGTCCGCCTGGCCAAGCTCCGCTGGCGGATCGAGCACGACTACCGGGAGATGAAGCAGGCCCTGGGCCTGGCCCACTTCGAAGGCCGCACCTGGGGCGGCTGGCACCACCACGTCACCCTCGTCTCCGTCGCGCACGCCTTCTGCACCCTGCAGCGACTGGCCCATGCCCCAAAAGACACGGCGCCGGCCTGAGCCTGTACCAGGTCGTCCGCGAGCTGCAGACACTCCTCGCAACCTGGACCGGCGCCTGCCCCACCTGCCACCGCGGCATACCCACCCGCGCACCAACCTGACCAAGCACTACTAGGGCGTGTTGCGAAAGTCCCTCCTGGCCCGCGACGCCTGGCACGCACGCTCGCTGCGTTGTCGGACTCATCCGAGTACGTCCAGTACGAGGATGATCCTCCGCCTTGCGATCTTCCCCTCGGCCCGGAGGGCCGGGGGAGGCCCCATGCACCAGACGCCGCAGGCCCCGCCCTACGGGCGGACGGAGCTACTTTCGCCACACGCCCTAGCCCTTCAGGCGCTCCCGTAGTTCCTCACCGTCGGCGACGAACCACGTCTGACGGCCGCGGTTGCACTCACGGACGAAGTCCCGGAGGGCGGGCGCGGCTTCCGTGTGTGCGGAGATGTCGCCCACGATCGCCAGGCCCAGCCGGTAGTTGACGAACTTCTGCACGATGTCGCCGGCGACGCGCGTGCGGAGCCTGAAGAACGACTCGTCGAACCTCTCGGCGGGCACGGCGACCCAACAAGCACCCCGGTACATCGCGTCACCGATGAGGTCCAGGGCATCGGCTTCACTGCCGATGGGCTTCCCCGCCGCCGCGCAGAGCAGGACCGGGACGTCGTGGATCTTCTCCAGGGTGGTCATGCCGACCCAACCTAGTTTCCACGGCGGTCGGGCGTCGACGGCATTACCGGCCGTACCGGCACCGGGCCGGGCCGGGCGCGGTCCGGCCGCGGTCGCCTGCCCCCCGGCCGCGGCCTCCGATGCCGGCCCCCCGCACCGCCGCCGGCCCCGTCCCGGTCCCTGCCGGTCCGCCACGCCCACCCGCGCACGACGCCCGGCGCGGTCAACTCCCCGTAGACGAGACGTGCCCCGAACGGGGCACGGGCCCCGGCCCCGGACACCCGGCCATGGGAACGCCGGGACCGCCCCGGCGAGCGGTCCCGGCCGCCCTCACGAGGCGCGCCAGCCGCTCCAGCACACGATGTCGACCAGGATGACGGGTCCGGCGGGAGGCCGACCGGCGTACTGCTCGTACTTCGCCGTCAGCAGCGCGGCGCAGCGTGCGGCCTCGGGGGACCGGCCCGCCCCGGGGAACACACGTGCCTCCCCGTCCGCACGGACCCACCACAACCGGTCCCAGTCCTCCTCGTAGTGGTCGGCGAGCAGGCAGACGGCCGGGGCGGCCTCGATGTCGGCCAGGCGCCTGAGCCGCGTCGTGGCCTTCGGCTTGTGGTCCACGGCCGTCAGCACCGTGTCGCCGTCCAGGGCGAACACGACGGGGACCAGACGCGGGCGGCCCGCAGTGCCGACGGTGGCGAGCCGGGCCACCCGGGCCGCCGCGAACCGCTCCCGCGCCTCGGCGCTCGTCAGGGAAGGCATCGCGTCCCGTCCCGGCGGAACCCGAACGACTCGAACGTGGGCTCCTCGAGTGCCGTTCCCAGCCGTATCGTGCGGATTCCCCGGTCGGTGGCGAAGGTCGAGACTCCGGATCTCACAACCGCTCCTGGGGTCGGGTACGGGAGTCGGCGGGTGGCGCGCCCGCGCCAGGCGTCCGGGCTCGGACGGGGCAGGGCGCCTCACGCGTGGTCCATTCTTCCAGGGAGCGGGAAGGTGGCGCGCGGCCCGGTACACAGCAGGGCCGGGGCCGCAGGGTCGGGCCGGGCCGGGCCGGGGCCGCAGGGTCGGAGGTGCGGTCCGGCGGACGGCCCGCCCGGCCGTCCGGTGCCCGGTCGTGGACACGGCATGCCGTCCTGCCGTGACCCCGTGCGTACGGCCGCGGGTCCGCCCCGGGGTCGTGTGGACCGCCCGGGTGTCCTCGGCAGCGGCCGGGCTTATGGTCCGCATATGGGCGATGCTCGGTGGAACCGCCGCGCACGGCCGCGCACGGCCGCCGGCGTCGCGGAGCCGCGCGCCGCCGGGAGGTACGACCGGCGCGCCGTGCCGGAAGACGCCGAGCGTGCGACTCCCGGCACCGACGGCGTCCGGCCCTTGCCGGAGGGCGCCGCGGACGAGCCGTGGACAGGGCGGTGGACTGGTCCGACGCGCGGACCGGGGCCGCCGGGGGACCGGGGACTTCTGATGAGCGGGGCGTACGGATGAGCGGCGAGCCCGCCGGTTCGCGTGCCGCGGCGGGCCCGGGCCGGGACGTGGAAGCCACGTTGGTGGACGCGGTGCGGGACTCCCGCGCCTCCGCCGCGATGCTGTACGTCCTCGAGGCCGGCGCGGACTCCCTGTGGCTGGCGGTTCTGACCGGCGTGCCCCGGCAGATCGCCGCACCCTGGACCCGGGTGGCGCTGACGGATCCGCTTCCCGTGGCGGACGCCGTGCGGGAAGGACGACTGGTGTGGGTGGGTGGCACGGAGGAACTGGCTCGGCGGTACCCGAGGCCGTCCCTCGTGCTGCCGTACGACTTCGTGCTGGCGGCCGCTCCGGTGGCCGACGACGGTGCCCTTCGGGGCGGGCTGGTGCTGCTGTGGCCGGGATCCCACCCGGCTCGGCTCGCTTCCGACGAGCGGGCGCTCGTCGAGGCCGCCTGCCGCCGACTCGGTCGAGCCCTGCGGGCGGCCGCGGAGGCCGGCGAACCGGTGCCCCGCGAGCGTCCCCGCGTCGTCGCCCCGGAACCGGACCGAGAGCTGGGACCGCCCGAGGCGCTGGCCGCGTTCGTCGAGCGGCTACCGGGCGGATCCTGTGCCCTGGACCTGAACGGCCGGATCGTCTTCATCACCCGTGAGGCCGCCGCGCTCGTCGGTGCCGATCCGGCGGACCTGCTGGGCGCAGTGCCGTGGGAGGCGCTGCCGTGGACGGACGTGCCCGAGGTGGAGGACCACTACCGGGCGGCCCTGGTCAGCAAGCTGCCCACCTCGTTCACCGCGCTCCGCCCGCCGGAGACCCGGCTCACCTTCGAGCTGTACCCGGACGCCTCCGGCATCAGCGTCCGCATCACCCCCTGCGGCCCCGGTCCGAAAGCGCCCGATCCGGGGGCGGCACCGCCCTCCGGCCCGAGCCGCGCCACCGTGCTGTACCACCTGATGCATCTGGCGGCCACGCTCACCGAGGCCGCCGGCGTCGCGGACGTCGTCGAGCAGAGCGCGGACCAGCTCCTGCCGGCACTCGGGGCGCAGGCCATGGCCCTGCTGGCCGCCGAGGACGGGCGATGGAGGGTCCTCGGTCACCGCGGCTACGGCGACGCGCCCATGGAGCACTTCGACGACGTCCCCCTGACGCCGGACACTCCTGCCGCCCGCGCCATGCTCACCGGCGAGGCGGAGTTCTTCGGCGACCTCGCCGAGTTGAGGCGCGCCCATCCCCGGGCCGTCCACCGGTACGGCATGGAGTCCTGGGCCGTCCTGCCGCTGATCGCGTCCGGCCGGCGGATCGGGTCCCTGGTGCTGGCGTACGACCGGCACAAGCGGTTCCCGGCCACCGAACGGGCCGTGCTCACCTCGCTCGCCGGGCTGATCGGCCAGGCCCTGGAGCGCGCCCGGCTGTACGACACCAAACACGACGTCGCCCGCCGTCTCCAGGCCGCGCTGCTGCCCCACAGCCTCCCGCGCGTGCCCGGGCTCGACGTGACCGCGCGCTATCTGCCCGCGGGACAGGGCCTCGATGTCGGCGGCGACTTCTACGACCTCATCCGGCTGGACGACACCACCGCCGCGGCGGCCATCGGCGACGTCCAGGGCCACAACACCGACGCCGCCGCGCTGATGGGCCAGGTCCGCACCGCCGTGCACGCCCACGCCACCGCCGGCGCCCCTCCCGGCGACGTCCTCCGCCGCACGAACCGCCTGCTGATCGACCTCGACAGCGATCTGTTCACCAGTTGTCTCTACGCCCATGTGGACATGGCCCGGCGGGAGCTGTGCATGGCCACCGCCGGGCACACGCGGCCCCTGTTGCGGCACGCCGACGGCCGTACCGAAGTGCTGGCCGTGCCACCGGGTCTGCTCCTCGGCATCGACCCGGAGGCCGACTACCCGGCACTGGGCTTCCCCCTGCCGCCCGGCTGCGTGCTGCTCCTCTACACCGACGGCCTCGTCGAGGACCCGGGGGTGGATCCGGACGACGCGCTCGACTCGCTCGGCGACCTGCTCCGGAGCGCCGATCCCGCCGACCTGGACGTTCTGGCGGACACGCTCGTCCAGCGCGTGCCCAACCCCGTCGACGACATCGCCCTGCTGCTCATGCGCTTTGGCACGACCGGCGGATGACGTGCGGGAGGGTCCGCGGGCCGCCACGCCTCCCCACCGGCCGTGGCTGCCGGCGCGTCCGGTGTCGGCGGATCGTCCCGGGACGGGCCCGCGCCGGCGGGGACGGCCTGCCGCGCGACGGCGGCGCCCGGCGGCCCCCACGGACCCCGGGCGCCGCCGCCTCAGACGCCGCCGCCTCAGACGCCGCCGCCGCGGACATCGCCGCCTCGGACGTCGCCGTCGGACACACCGCCGATCATCTCCGCCAGCACCGTCCTGCGCTCCTCCCCCGCCCGGGCCCGGAGTGGTGCGGCCAGGCGGGCGCTGTCGTAGCGCCAGTGGTGGTCGAGATCACGGGGTGTCCCGTCGGTCTCGCGGAACTCGCCGCGGGTTCCCAGCAGTTCGGTGAGATCTCCGGCCAGGTCCCGCCAGGAGACGTGACCGCTGCAGGCGTTGGCGACGCCGTGCACGGGCCGGTCGAGGCAGTCGGCCACCGCCCTGGCCAGTGCGGCGGCGTGCACCCAGGCGACCCCGTACCAGGGGCGCCCGCCGGTGCCGGGGCGGGGCAGCTCGATCGGTCCCCCTTCACGGGCGGCCTGGTAGAGGCGGCCGGTGGCGCCCCAGCGGAGCTGTTCGCGGAGCCTGTCGTGCGCGCCCCAGACGATCGGTGAGCGCACGGCGCTGGCTCCCCCGCGCCCCTCGGTCCCGGCCGCCCTCAGCAGCATCGCCTCGCAGTCCAGCTTGGCCCTCCCGTACGGGCTCAGGGGCTCGTACGACGGCGACTCCTCGGCGACCCGGTCTCCCTCGGGCCGGCCGTAGGCGTCGACGCTGCTGACGAAGACGAACGGGCCGCGCCGCCAGGCCGCCGCCATGGCCTCCATGGCCGCCAGGTCCACCTCGGGCCGGGTGAAGGTGCAGGCCGCGTGGACGACCGCGTCCACGCCCGCGACGGCGTCCCGCAACCCCTCCGGATCGCCGAGGTCGCCCTCCACGACGTCGACGCCCTCCGCGGCGGCCAGATGGGCCGACTCGGGCCGGGCCAGGGCCAGCACGGGCCGTCCCCTGGCGGCCAGTTCACGCAGGACGAACGCGCCCACGCCCCCGGTCGCCCCGGTCACCAGCACCGTGCCGGCACGGGTGCCGCGCGGCCGGGCGTGCCCGGACGCGGTCTTCGCGGTCTTCGCGGCCTTGTCGGTAGCGGCGGCGGTCTGCTCGGCCGCCCGGCCGTCGAGCAGGGCGGTGAGCGCCCGGGGTGTCCGTGCCTGGAGCACGTCGAGTCCCGTCAGCGGCAGCCTGAGGGCGGTGCGCAGCCGCTCGGCGAGCTGCACCGCGACCAGTGAGTGGCCGCCGAGGGCGAAGAAGTCGTCGTCCGGCGACGGGACGAGACCCAGGAGTGCGGTGAAGCCCTCGGTGACGGCCAGGGCACGCGGTCCCGTCGGGGCACCCGGCACGGGGAGACCGGGCAGCCGGGTCCGGTCGACCGTGCCGTCGGCCGCTCGCGGCAGCACGTCGAGCGGGGTGACGGCGGCGGGCACGGACTCGGGGGCGAGCGTCCGCCGGAGCAGGCCCAGGAGCTCGTCGCGTGCGGGGCCGACGCCGTCGCGCAGTACGGCGAAGGCCAGTGGCGGTCCTTCGGCGGGGTTGACCACCGTGGCTTCGGCGACTCGTGGGTGGGCGCGCAGGATCCGTGCAGCCGGGTGCTCACCGAGGTCGTCCGGGCCGGTCCCGGCTGCGGCCGTACCGGCCTCGTGGGCTGACGCCCCGTCCCGCGAGCTCGCGGCGGCCGGCCCCTTCCGCCCGCTCGCGGCGGCCGCCGGCCCGTCCGTGGCGTCGGCTGCGGAGTGCGCGTCGCCGGGCGTGTCCGGGCCGACGAGCCGCACGTCGCCGAGCGTGCCCGGGCCGGCAACCGGCCCGGTGCCGGTGCCGAACGCCGCGCCGGGAGCCGGAAGCCCGCTCAGCGGAAGGCTCGGGTCGGAGGCCGCCGTGTCGAGCAGCGCCGCGTAGTGCCGGGCGGTCGCCTCGGCCACGGCGTCGTCCAGCGCGGTCCTGTCGTACTGGACGAGCGCCGCCGGCTCCGCCGGGTCGCCCAGCCCCAGCCCGAAGGACAGGTCGAACTTCGCCCCGGTGGCCGGCAGGTCGACGTACTGCGCCGACGTGCCGGGCAGCCGCAGCACGGTGGGCTCACCGAGAACGTCCGAGGTGACACGGACGAGCGCGGTTCCGTCGACGCCGCGCGCGCCGGCGCCGAGGCGTTCGAGGACCAGGTCGAACGGGATGTGCAGGTGGCGCTGGGCCTCCAGGAGCGCGTCGCGCACCCGGTCCAGCAGTTCGGCGAATGACGGGTCTCCGGAGGCGTCGACCCGTACGGGCAGGGTGTTGACGCACAGTCCGACGAGGCCGCGCATGGCGGTTCCGCGACGGTGGGTGCCGGCCACTCCGATGACGAGGTCGTCGTCGCCGGTGAGCCGGTGCAGGGCGGCGAAGGCCGCGGTGAGCGCCACCGCGAAGAGCGTGGCGCGCCGCTCGGCGCCCAGTGCGCGCAGGGCGCCGGGCAGTCGTGGGGCGAGCGGCACGGTGCGGACGGCCGCCCGCCTCGCGGCGCCGTCCCGAGCCGCGGCCGGGCGGGGAAGCCGGGGCGGCGCGGCCTCGGCCAGCAGGCCGCTCCAGCGGCGCAGCCCGTCCTCGAGGCCCGGGGCCGCGGCCTGTTCGCGGCGCGCGTGGTCGGCGTACTGCGGTGGTGCGGCGAGACCGTGCCCGCCGGTTCCGTCGACGGCCGCGGTGTAGAGGGCGGCGAGCTCCGCCGCGACCGTCTCCAGTGCCCCGCCGTCGACGGCGATGTGGTGGAACGTCAGCAGGACGGTGTGGTCCTGCTCGCCGTGACGCAGGACCAGCGCCCGTACCGCCTCCCCGGCCGCGAGGTCGAACGGGCGCGCGACCTCCCGCTCCAGAGCCTGCCGGGCGTCCGCCTCGGTGCTGCCGACCACGGGCACGGGCACGGCCCGCGGGGCCGGGAGCACCTCCTGGTACGGCTCGCCACCGTGCTGGGCGTAGCGGGTGCGCAGGATCCCGTGCCGGCGCACCAGCCCGGTCAGTGCGGTGCCGAGCGCGGCCGGGTCGAACGGACCGCGCACCCGGGTGGCGAACGGCACGTGGTAGGAGTCGCCCGAGCCGCCGAGCCGTTCCATCAGCCACATCCGGCGCTGGGCGCGGGAGAGCGGGGCCCGGCCGCCTTCCCCGGCCTGCGACGCGGAGCCGGGCCGGGTCGGGTCGGGCCGCGTGTCGCCGGGGCGGGCGGCGGCGTCCTGCCGTGCCTCGCCGGCCGCTCCTGGGGCGAGGGCACCTTCGCCGGACGTCTCCGGAGCGGACGGGGCGGGTGCGGCCGGGGTGCGCCGGGCGGCGCGGGCGCGGCGCAGCAGTTCCTGCTGGAGTTCCCGCCGCCGGGCCGGCGGCACGGGGTCGGCGTCAGTGGGCATCGCTGTGCTCCGGGGTCTCGGGGTGGAGGTCGCCGTGCACGGCCAGCAGGGCGCGCTCGACCAGGACCGCCTGGCCGGCGACGGTCGGGGCGGCGAAGAAGTCGGCGAGGGCGATCTCCGCACCGAGTTCCTCACGCAGGTCGTCGGTGACGGCCAGGGCGAGCAGCGAATGGCCGCCGAGGGCGAGGAAGTCGGCGTCGGCACGGGCGACCTCGCTGCCGAGCGCCCGGCTCCACACCTCGGCGACCGCCTGCTCCAGCGGGGTCATCGGCGGCACGGGCGTACCGGACTCACCGCCCTCGCCCGTGCCGGTGAGTCCGCCGAGGGCGCGCCGGTCGACCTTGCCGGACGGCGTGAGCGGCAGCTGCTCCACCACGGTGACCGCGTCGGGCACCAGATGCGCGGGCAGGACGTCGGTGAGCCGTTCGCGGAGCGCCGCGGGCCGGGGAACCGGGCCGGGCGCGGGTACGACGAAGGCGACGAGGCGTGCCTCAGGGGTGCCCGCCCGGTCGACGGTGACGGCGGCGTCGTCGACGTCGGGCCGCTCGCGCAGGGCGTGTTCGACCTCGCCGGGTTCGATGCGGAATCCGCGGACCTTGACCTGGTCGTCGTTGCGCCCGTGGAAGTCGAGCGTGCCGTCGGGACGGCGGGAGACGATGTCGCCGGTGCGGTAGAGCCGCCCGGCGCCGGGGTGGTCGACGAACCGCTCGGCGGTGAGCGCGGGCAGTCCGGTGTACCCGTGGGCCAGCCTGCTGCCGCCGATCCACAGTTCTCCCCGGTCCCCGTCCGCGACCGGGTGGCCGTCGGTGCCCAGGAGGTGCACGGTCGCGCCGGCGATGGGCCGGCCGATCGGTATCGGGCCGTCGCAGTCGGCCCGGGTGACCCGGTGGGCGGTGGCGAAGGTGGTCGTCTCGGTCGGTCCGTAGCCGTTGACCAGCTCCAGCCACGGGAAGGCGGCCAGCACCTCGCGGGCCTGGGCGGCGGCCAGCGCCTCACCGCCCACCACGACCGACCGCAGCTGGTCGAAGACGCGGGAGCGGCGGGCGGCGAGCTGGTGGAAGAGGGCGGTGGTGAAGAACGCCACCGTCACACCGTGGCGTTCGACGTGCCGGGACAGGTCCTCCAGGGAAGGGCGCTCCACGGTGCACACGACGACCGCGGCGCCGTTGGCCAGCGCGGCCCACACCTCGAACGTCGAGGCGTCGAAGGTCATCGGCGAGTGGAAGAGGACCCGGTCCCGCGCGGTGACGGTGACGTACTCCGGTGCGGTGACCAGTTCGGCGATGGCTCCGTGCGGGACGGCGACGCCCTTGGGGCGTCCGGTGGAGCCGGAGGTGAACATGATGAACGCCGGGCTGTCCGGGTCGGCTTCCTCCTGGAGACCCGTGCCGTTCAGCGGTTCCTCGGGCAGTGCGAGCACGGGGCCGGCGAACGAGGACGCGTCCAGCAGCTTGGCGTCGCCGACGGTGAGCGTCACCTCCGCGTCGGCGGTCATCGCCTCGGTGCGCGGCCGGGGCTGGGCGGGATCCAGCGGCACGCACACGGCTCCGGCCCACCACAGCGCGAGCTGCGCCACGACCGTACGGGCGGAGCGGGTGGTGAGCAACGCGACCCGGTCGCCGCGGGTCACCCCGTGGTCGCGCAGGCGTGCGGCGAGCGCACGGCCGGCCGCGACCAGCCGGCCGTAGGTGAGGGTGGTGTCGCCGTCGACCACGGCCAGGGCGTTCGGGTGGAGTTCGGCGTGCCGGGCGACGAGGGCGGGCAGGCCGGTCCGTGGTGCGGACGGCCGGGCTCCGGGGCCGCCCGGCGCGGCGGGCGGCGGCGCGGGCGCGTCCGCCGTGGTGTCGAGGGGCTGCGGGGTGCGGTGTGACATCTCAGGCTCCTGTCGGCCGTGTGGTCCGGCGCTCGTCGAGGAGGGCGGCGAAGGCGCGCAGGTCCGGGCTGCGCAGCAGTTCGGGGGCGCGCAGGCGGACACCCGTCTCGCGCTCGACCGCCTCCAGCAGCCGGGCGGCGACGACGGAGGTGCCGCCCGCGTCGGTGAAGTTGTCGCCGAGGGAGGTCCCGGGCCGGCCGAGGAGGTCCCGTACGGTCGCGAGGACGAGCCGTTCGGCGGGTGTCGTCCCACGGGCGTCGCCGGAGGGGGTCGCGCAGCCGCCGGGAGCGGATGTCTCCGCCGCCAGCGCGGGCCGGTCCACCTTGCCGTTGGCGTCCAGGGGGTAGCCCTCGACGATGCGCACGGCGGTGGGCACGGCCTGTTCGGGGAGCCAGGCGCGGACCGCCGCCAGCAGGTCACCGGTCGCGGGCCGGGTGCCGGCGGCGGGCCGTACGTGGGCGACGAGGCGTGCGTGGCCGGACTCGTCGCGCAGCACGGTCACGACGGCGCTTCGGACGTCCGGGTCCCGCTCGAACGCGGCCTCCACCTCGGCCGGTTCGATCCGCACGCCGCTGATCTTGACCTGGTCGTCGAGGCGTCCCAGGAACTCGAGGCTGCCGTCGGCGGTCATCCGCACCCGGTCGCCGGTGCGGTAGAGACGGTCGACGCCGGGCAGCGGCGGGTCCTG
Organism: Streptomyces marianii; assembly: GCF_005795905.1. Lineage (NCBI taxonomy): Bacteria > Bacillati > Actinomycetota > Actinomycetes > Kitasatosporales > Streptomycetaceae > Streptomyces > Streptomyces marianii. The sequence goes on along the minus strand of NZ_VAWE01000001.1, from coordinate 8,068,320 downwards.
CGGCGGGGCGGCGAAGCGCCGTGCGGTCAGCTCGGGGTCGAGGTAGCCGAGCGCCAGACAGTGGCCGCCGATGCGGAGTTCGCCGTTCTGCCCGCGGGCGACGGGCCGGCCGTCCTCCCCCGTGACGACGACCGTGACACCGGGCAGGGGGGCGCCGATGGGCGGCGGGGTCGCGCTGCCCGCCTGCGCGTCGGTGCCGCGCATGGCGTAGGTGGTGGTGACGACGGTGGCTTCCGCGGGTCCGTAGGCGTTGTGGACGGTGGCGGTGACGTCGCGGCCGGGCCGGCGGCGCATCCGGTCGCCTCCGACGACGAGGTGACGCAGGCTCAGGTCCTGCGGCCACGGCCGGTCCAGCAGCGGTTCCACCATCGGGGTGGCCGCCACGGACACGGTCACGGCGGCGTCGCGCCACCAGTCGGTGAGAACGCGCGAGTCCCAGCGGACGTCGTCGGGTGCGGGAACGAGGGCGGCTCCGGAGGTGAGCCCGGCCCACAGCTCCAGCAGGTGGGGGTCGAACGCGACACCGATGAGCAGGGACTGGCGGTCGCCGGGTGCGAGACCGGTCTCGGCCCGGTACCAGTCGAGGGCGACGGACAGGGCGGGCCCGGCCACCGCGACCGCCTTGGGGCGGCCGGTGGAACCGGAGGTGAGGACGGCGTACAGGGCGCCCTCGGGCGCTCGTCGCGCGCCGGCCGCCGGAGGGGCGAAGGCGGCCACGGGGGCGGTGGGCGCGTTGCTGCCCTCGATGGGCAGCGGCAGGGCGGTCAGGTCCCCGGCGCAGTGGCGGGCGGGTAGGACTCCGGGGTCGCCGACGAGGCAGGCGACGTCGAGGTCCTCGGTGACCGCCTCGGTGCGTCGCTCGCCGGGACGGGGGCCGAGCGGCAGGTAGACGGCACCGAGGCGGGCGAGCGCGACGGCCGTCACGACGAGGGCCGTCGAGCGGTCGAGGCAGACGCCGACCAGGTCCCCCGGTCCCACGCGGCCGCGCAGGGCGGTGGCGACGCGCGCGGCGGCGGTGTCGAGTTCCCGGTACGTCCAGGTGCGGTCGCCGTCGATCACGGCGGGGGCCTGCGGGGTGCGCCGGGCCCAGTCCTCGAAGCGGGCGAGCACGCCGGTCGGTCGGGCCGCGGGGCCGTGGGCGATGCTCAGCGGGGTGCCGTCGGGGTCGCGGGGGACGGCGGCGACGGCGGCGGGCCCGGTGCCGGCGGCCTCGGCACCGCGGGCGACTGCGCCGGCGGCGGTCGTGGGGTCAGGGGTGGTCAGGGGCTGGGTCATCACGACTCCGTGGAGAGGGTGGAGGTGGCCGCGAGGGCGTCGGCCTGCTCGGCGAGCACCGGGTTGCGGAAGAGCACCCTGAGCGGTGGGCGGGTGCCCAGCCGGGGCTCCAGCCAGGCCGCGAGCTCGGCGGCGAGCAGCGAGTGGCCTCCGCTGCGGAAGAAGTGGGAGCGCGCGTCGAACCGGCTGTGGCCGAGGACCTCGCGCCAGCCCTCCGCGAGCAGGGCCGTCATCGGATCGTCCGGCACGGGGGCGGGCGAGGACGCGGTCGCGGCGGGTGCCACGGGTTCGAGTGCCGCCGCACGACGGGCGAGCGCCGTCCGGTCGGGCTTGCCCCCGGCGAGGGTCGGCATGGTGTCGAGCAGTGCCCAGCGCGCGGGGACGAGGGGGCCGGGCAGCCGGCGGCCGAGCTCGGCGTGCAGCGTCTTCTCGTCGAACGCCGCGCGGCCGCCGCCGTCCTCGAGGAAACCGACGAGCCGGGGGCCTCCGGCGGTCTCGCGGTCCAGGACGACGGCGCAGGACCGGCCGCCGAGTGCGGCGGACGCCGCGGCCTCGATCTCCTCCAGCTCGATGCGGTGCCCTCGGAGCTTGATCTGGTTGTCCCGCCGGCCCAGGAAGTACAGGAGGCCGTCCAGTCCGCGGTAGCCGAGGTCTCCGGTCAGGTAGACGCGCTCCCCGCCGAGCGCGTCGACGGTGACGAAGCGGGCGGCCGTCGCCTCCGGGTTCCCCGCGTACCCCTCGGCGAGACCGGGCCCGGCGATGGCGAGTTCACCGACGGCGCCTGGCGGCAGCGGGCGGCGGTGGGCGTCGAGGACGTGGACGCGTTCGCCCGGGAGTTCGGTGCCGAGGGGGATCTCGGCACCGTCGGCGAGGGCGTCGCGGGAGATCTCGTGGACGGTGGAGCTGATGGCCGCCTCGGTGACGCCGTACGCGTTGAGGACGGTCGCCCCGGTGTCGGCGAGGACGTCGCGGAGGGCGTCCGCGGGAAGGCGCTCGCCACCGAGGACGAGCAGCCGCGGTGCCCAGCTCCCGTCGCGCAGTGCGGGACGCAGGTCGTCGCGGGTGGCGAGGAAGTAGCTGGTGGGCAGATTGGCGACGGTGACGCGCGCGGACGCGAGCAGGTCGGCGAGCTCCCCACCGGTGGGCACCTCGTGGTCGGGGACGACCAGGCACGCCCCGGCGTGCAGGGTCGGCAGCACCTCCTCCAGCGCCACGTCGAAGGACGGCTGCGCGAACATCAGGACCCGGTCCCCGGCGGCGAGGGCGAACCGGCCCGCGACCGCCGTCACATGGTGTTCCAGCGCCGCGCGCCCGACGGCGACGGGCTTCGGCGTGCCGGTGGATCCGGAGGTGTGGATGACGTACGTGGTGCCGGGGAGCACCGCGGCCTCGCGCACGCGGGGGAGCACGGGTGCGTCGATCCGGGCGGCGGGCAGTCCGTCCGGTACGGCCGGGCCGCCCTCACCGGTGAGCACCAGCGCCGGGCCCAGCCGTTCCAGGAGCAGTGCGAGCCGGGCGGGCGGGTCGGAGGGGGACAGCGGGCAGTGGACCGCGCCGGTGCGCAGGCAGGCCAGCAGCGCGACGACGGAGTCGGCCCCCCTGGGCAGGACGACGGCCACCGGCTGTCCGGGGGTCACCCCCGCGGCACGCAGCCGCTGCGCGAGCGAGCCGACGCGCGCGTCGAGTTCGCCGTAGCTGAGGCGCCGTGCGCCGGACAGCAGGGCCGGCAGGGCCGGGTCGTGGCCGGCCGTGGGATCGAGCGGGTCGCGGTCCTCCGGCAGGGGGACGGCTTCGGCGGCCGGCTCCACGGCCGCGGGCGCCAGGTCGGCCAGCGGGGTCTCCGGGGCGTCGAGGTAGGCCCGGAGCAGGTCCAGGAAGCGGCCGGCGAGCATGCGTGCCACGTCCTCGCCGAAGAGGTCGGCGTCGTAGTCCCAGACCAGCGTCATACCGGCCGCGCCGCGGCGCGGGGTGACACCGCGCCGGTCGTCCGGCAGCAGTACGACGTCGAGGTCGAACCGGGTGGTGCCGGTGTTGAACCCCTCGAAGAGCGTGATGTCCAGACCGGGTACGTCGATCTCGGGGAGCGGGGCGTCGTGGGCGCTGAACATGACGGAGAACAGCGGGTTGTCCGCGCCCGAGGAGTGCATGCCGAGCGCGCGCGTCAGCTCCTGGACGGGCACGTCCTGGTGCGGCAGGGCGCGGATGAGGGTGTCGGTGACCTCGTCCATGGTGTCCTGCGCGGGCGCGCCGGCGTCCAGTGCGAGCGGCAGCGGGATGGTGTTGACGAACATGCCGACGGAGTTCTCGTAGCCCCGGGGCCGGTTGCCGACGGCCGTGCCGACGACCATCCGGGAGCGTCCGCTGTGCCGGCGCAGCAGTTCGGCGAAGAGCCCGAGGAGCGTGGCGAACGGGGTGAGGCCGCGGGAGCGGGCGTGCTCGCGCAGCCGCCCGGCGAGGTCGGCACCGATCGACTGCCGCAGCTGCGCGCCGTGGTGCCTGCGCCCGGCGCCGGGGCGGGCGAGGCCGGGCAGTGGCAGGTCGTGGGGCTGGTCGCGGAGTGCCGTCCGCCAGAAGTCGAGGCTCTCGGGGGCGAACGCGGCCTCGGCTCGGGCGAGGACGTGGTCCGCGTACGACGCGGCGGGCGGGAGCTCCGCGGGCTCGCCGAGGACGTGGGCGCGGTAGACGCCGAACACGTCGTCGAGCAGGATCGCGAAGGAGTGACCGTCGTGAATCAGGTGGTGCTCGACGTGGACCAGGCGGTGGTGGCGCTCCGCGAGACGGACGAGCGTCCAGCGGAGCAGCGGGGCCTCGAAGGTGTCGAGAGGTGACTCGGCCTCGGCGCGCAGCAGCTCCGCGAACGCCGCCTCGGGGTCCTCCTCCCCGCTGATGTCGACCGTGCTGAGCCTCGGCCGGCACTCCTGCGCGACCCGCTGCCCCGGTACGGAACCGGTGGAGGCGACGAGTTCGAGCCGCAGGCCGGGGTGGCGCTCCAGGGTGGCGGCGAGCCCGCGGTGCAGCGCCTCGGTGTCGAGCGTGCCCCAGAGGTCGAGTGCGGCGGTGAAGTTGTAGGCACGGCTGCCCGGCTGCATCTGCTCGTGCAGCCAGACGATCTCCTGCGAGGAGGAGAGCGGAAGCATGGGCGATCCCTGAGGTCGTCGGGTCGGTTGTCCTGCGCCGGTCACGGTCGTGGCCGGCGGCGGTCGTTCGGGCGCTCCGCGGGTCGCGCGGCGGCGCTTCGGACGGTGGTACGTCGGGGTTGCGTCGTACGTCGGTGGCAGGTCGGGGTGGCGCGTCGAACATCGGTGGTGCGGCGGGGTGGCGGGCGCCGCCGTGCGGTGCCCGTGGTGTGCCGCGGGCGTGGTGGTGCCCGGTGGTCCGGACGCCGGGGCGGATCACGAGGCTGGTCATGCCGGGCCCTTCGTCCGGGCCGCGCCGCCACGCCGTGCGGGGAGACGTCAGTCCACGGCCGGCCCCGATGGGCGCAGCGTGCCGGCGAGGGCCTCGAACGCCTCGTTCGCCGTGCCGTCGTCCAGGACCGCGCGGTCCCAGACCATCCGCACGCGGAGTTCGGCCCCCTGGGTGACGGACACGGCGAAGGGGGCCCGGACCGCCCTGCCGTCGATGTGTATCTCCCGCCCCTCGACACCGCCCAGCCGCAACGGCGGCCGGCGGCGGTCGTCGTCTACGGTCAGCAGTCCGTCGAGGCGTCCGGTCCAGCCGGAGCCGGCGGACCGTGCGGCGCTCACGACCGCGTCGAAGGGCGCGTCGGCGCGGTCGAGATCGTCCCACCAGGCGTCGGCGGTCACCTCCGGTGCCGGTCCGTGGCCGGTGGCGGCCGGGAAGACGACGGTGTTGAGGAAGCAGCCGATGACCGGCTCGGCGCCGGTGGGGCGGCCGCCCCAGGGGTAGCCGAGCGGCACGACGCCGCCCGGGCCGTACAGCGCACGTGCGGCGGCGCGGCAGGCGTCGAGCAGTTCGGGGAAGGGCACGGTGTCGTCGTGGGCCGGCAGCCTGGCCTCGGCCGAGCCACTCGGGAGCGTGCCTTCGGGTACGCGCTCCGGGCGCGGCGGCGGGGCCTGTTCGCGTACGGCGCGGAGCCGGTCCGCCCAGTACGCGGCGGCTTCGGGCGTGTCCGCCCGCTCCTCCGCGGCGAGTTGCAGAAGGACGGCCTCGCGGTAGGCGGAGAGTTCGGCCTCCGACTCCTCGGGGGCGGGGTGGCCGGCGTCGGCGCTCTCGGCGTACGCGACACCGAGTTCCTCGACGATCCGGGCCAGCGAGCGGCCGTCGCACACGGCGTGGTCGAGGACGACGGCGAGGACGTCGTCCGCCCTGCCGCCGGCGTCGCGTACGAGGAACAGCCTCAGCGGTGACCCGTGCGGGTCCCAGGTGGCCAGCGCGCGGCGGAGCGTGTCGGCGGGCCGCTCGCCGGGAACGGCGGTGGGCCGGATCACGGGGACCTCCGGTTCGCCGGCGACGAGCACGGGTGTTCCGCGGACCACGGCGGGGCGCGAGCGCAGGGCCGTGTGCCGTGCGGCCAGGCGGCGGGCCGCTGACCGGAGGCGTTCGACGTCGACGGTGCCGGACGGGAAGGCGAAGAACATCGGCACCACGTCGGGGCGTCCCGTCGGGTCCAGCGAACGCACCAGCACGAAGCGGCGCTGTGCTCCGGTGACGGGCAGCAGTGCGCCGGTCCGGTCGCCGGCGGCGGCGAGGTGCCGGTAGCGGGCCAGGTACTGGCTCGTGATGCTGAGCACGTGATCCTCTCTGTCGTCGCCGCGGTTCCGCGGGAGGGGCGATGGGGCGCGCGATGCGGGCGGGCACCGGCGGGGTCCGGCACGGATGCGGCGGTGGGGCGCGGTCCGGGAGCGGGGTCTGGGCCGGGGAGTCGCGGCCGGGGAGTGCTGACGGCGGTTCAGCGTGCGGACGCGGGAACGGGCCGCTCGTCGCCGTCCGCGCTCCGGCTGTCCCCCGGTCTCCCGCACCCGGGTCCGCCGTCGTGCGGTGTTGTCCCGTGCGGGGCGGAGTTCGGCGGGCTGTCCGCCGCCTCCTGCGGCGCGCCGTCGGGGAGTCCGCCGGGCCCGGGCAGGTCGCGCATCCGGCGCAGGGGGGAGAGCAGCAGCGGCACAGGTACGGCGAGGAAGCCGAGGGCGCAGCACGCGAGCGCCGTGCGCGCACCGAAGGACTCGGCCAGGGCGCCGCCGAGGAGGGCGCCGAGCGGGAGGGTGCCCCACATCAGGAAGCGCAGGGTGGCGTTCATCCGGCCGAGCAGCCGAGGCGGACAGAGCGCCTGGCGGAAGCTGACCTGGGCGACGTTGTAGACGACGGCACCGAAGGAGACGGCGGCGGATCCGGTGGCGAAGAGGACCGCGCCGGGGATGCCGGGGCCGGACAGGGGCCACAGCACGGCGAACGGTCCGGTCGCCAGGGCGGAGAGGCGGATGAGCCGTGCCTGGCCCAGCCGCGCGGCCAGGCGCGCGGCGCACAGGGCGCCGAGGAGCCCTCCGACGGCCGACGCGGACAGGACCAGTCCGAGGGCCCCCGGCTGAAGCCCCACGGTGCGGACGAGGTGGACGGTCTGCGTCGCCATGAGAACGGCGGTGCAGAGGTTGGCGAGACCCGTGGTGACGGCGATGACGCGCAGCAGCGGGTGGCGGGTGACGAAGCGGACGCCCTCGCCGATGTCCTTGCGCAGGGAACCGCCGGCGGCGGGCTCGGGCCGTTCCTCGGGGCGCTTGATGCCGAGGAGGAACAGGGCGGAGAGCGCGTAGCCGACGGCGTCGGCGATGACCGCGAGGTGGGCTCCGGCGAGCTGGACGAGTCCGCCCCCGATACCGGGACCGGTCACCTGGGCGGTGGAACGGACCGTCTCGAGCGCGCCGTTGCCCGCGACGAGCTGTTCGCGGGGCAGGAGCTGGGGGAGGTAGCTCTGGTGGGCGACGTCGAAGAACACGGTCGCCACACCGACGACGAGCGCGACGGCGTAGAGCTGAACCATCGTCAGGACGTCGGCCACGGCCGCCGCGGGAATGCTCGCCATCGCCGCGGCGCGCACCATGTCCGCCCGGATCATCAGGGGCCGCTTGCGCATCCGGTCGGCGAGGGCACCGGCGGGCAGCCCGATGAGCAGGAAGGCCGCTGTCTCCGCGGCGGTGAGGAGGCCCACCTGGAAGGCGGAGGCGTCGAGTTCGAGGACGGCCACGAGCGGCAGGGCCACCAGTGTGACGTGGGCACCGAGCTGTCCGGTGGCCGCTCCCGCGAGCAGCAGCCGGAAGTCACGTATGCGCATCGGACCGCCGTCGGCGGCGACTCGGGATGTGACGGACATGTGAACGACACTCACTGAACGGCTGATCAGTAGTCAAAAGCCCACGGTCACTTTCGGTCGATTCTTGCGTCATCTTGGGGACTCTTCAGGAAAAATCTCGCCATACCCGAGGTGCATCCGCATGAACGCCTCTCCCGCCCAGCCCGGGGCGGACCCGGAGACCCGGGACGGGGCGACGGCCCCCGGAATTCCCACCCAACGATCCGCCACATAGCGTGACCGTTCAAATCCTGACCGAAAACAACCGCTGCCGGTCACCACAGGGCTGAACCGGTCATTCCGCCAGCTAGGGGACGCGAGAGGCGCCCGGGGACGCATGCCGTGGGAAACTCGGGCGGTGATCATCGAACGCGCGTACGCAGCCGTGGCTCCGCACCGCGAGGACGCATGGCCGTGGAACGTACCGTGCGTACGAGCCCTGCTGGCGGACGGACTGCGTTTCACGGCACCGGTGACCTTCCTGGTCGGGGAGAACGGCTCGGGCAAGTCGACCCTCGTCGAAGGGCTCGCCGAGGGATTCGGGCTCGACTCCTGGGGCGGCTCGCACGAGTGGCGCTACGCCAGCCACCGGCCCAAGTCCGCCCTGGGCGAGCGGATCCGCTTCGACGCCGCGCCCCGGGGACGGCGCATGATGGGCAGCTGGTCGGCGCGCAAGGGGTTCTTCCTGCGTGCCGAGACGGCACTGGACGCACTGGACCGGGAGGGATTCGCGCCGGACACCGTCAGTCACGGCGAAGGGTTCCTGGCGGCCTTCCGGCACAAGTTCCTGCAGCCCGGCCTCTACGTCATGGACGAGCCGGAAGCCGCTCTCTCGTTCGGCTCGTGCCTGGAACTGCTCGGCCACATAGACGAGTTGGCGAGGAGCGGCGGACAGGTGGTCTGCGCCACCCACTCCCCGCTGCTGACCGCCCTCCCGGGCGCCGACATCGTGGAGGTCGGCGAGCACGGCATGCGCCGGGCCGCATGGGACCAACTCGCCCTCGTCGACCACTGGCGCCGCTATCTCGCCGATCCGCGGTCCTATCTACGCCACGTCCTCGGCTGAGCCGCCCTCCCCCGTGCGGCCCGCCCGCCTCACCCGAACGACGAGCCCCTGTCCCGCCGACGTGTGGGACAGGGGCTCTGGCGTCTTCTTCTGCCCCCGATTCCCCGTCGGATGCACAGGAGTTCCGCGGAACGGCGGCCTTCCACCGGGCGGCGGCTCCCCGGCCGCAGGAACCGCCGCCCGGACGGCCAGGCCCGGCTCCGGGGGCCGGCCCGGCCCGGCGTCCGCCGTCGCGCACGCGCGGACGCCGGCCTCCCGTGGCTTTACGGAGCCATCTCGTAGGCACCCGAGAGCGCCTCGACGCGCTCCCAGACGCGCGCGGAACGGGCTTCGTCGACGACCGGCCGGCGGACGGCGCCCAGCGCCCAGCTCTGCTGCCGCTCGTCGGCGGAGTCCTTGCCGTGGAGTTCCACGGCCCAGCCGGAGAAGTCGCGGACGAGGACCGAGAAGAGCTCGTCGAGCACGTCCTCGTCCAGGCCCGTCAGCCCGGCCTGTTCGAGGATCAGCTGGCCGTGCACCACCAGGGCGAACAGCTGGCCGACGGCGAGCAGGAGGTCCAGGTCGCGGCTCTGTGCCTCGTCGGGGGCCGCGGTGGTGACGAACTCGCACAGCGCATCGGCCTGTTCGCGGAAGCGGGCGACGTTGGGCACCCCGGCGTAGGCGTCGAAGGCGGTGCGCCAGTCGTGGAAGCGGATGGAGCCGAGGCCCCTGGCAGGGCCCTGCCGGAAGAGGAAGCCGTCGTCGGCGGCGTCGAGCCGGGTCGGCACCTCCGGGTAGGCGACCGGGTCCAGCAGGTGGTTGCGCATGAACTTCAGGATCAGCGCGAGGTTGACGTGGACCGTGCCCTCGAGCTTCGGCAGGCCCCGGATCTCGACCGCGGCCTGGGCGAAGTAGTTGTCCTTCTCGAAGCCCTTGGCCGCGATGACGTCCCACATCAGGTCGATGACCTTCTCGCCCTCCGTGGTGACCTTCATCTTGGTCATCGGGTTGAAGAGCAGGTAGCGGCGGTCGTCCGGGCCGGCGGAGCGGAAGTAGTCGACGGCGCGGTCGCTGAACAGCTTCATGCCGACGAGGCGTACGTAGGCATCGGCCAGCTCGCGCCGCACGTGCGGGAAGGCGGTGACGGGACGGCCGTACAGGATGCGGTTGTGGGCGTGGGTGACGGCCTCGTACATCGCGTGCTCGCAGATGCCGATCGAGGCGGTGCAGAGGTTGAACTTGCCGACGTTGACGGTGTTGAGGGCGGCGTCGAAGGCCGCGCGACCGGTGTGGAGGACGTCCTCGGCCGCCACCGGGTAGTCCTCGAGGCGGAACTCGCTGACGTACTTGGAGGAGTCGACGACGTTCTTCACCAGGCGGTAGGCCGGGTGGCGGCTGTCGGCCGCGAAGAAGACGTAGCCGTCCGGGCCCTCGACGTCGGTGCGACGGCCGAACACGGAGACGAGCCCGGCTGCGTTGCCGTTGCCGATGTAGTACTTGGAACCGGTCGCCCGGAAGCCGCCGTCGCCGTCGGGCTCCAGCAGCATGTCGGTGGAGTAGATGTCGGCGCCGTGGCTCCTCTCGGACAGTCCGAAGGCGAACACCTCGCCCTGGGAGAGCAGTTCGGCCGCGCGCGCACGGGCGGCGGCGTTGTCGCTCTGCCACACCGGCCCGAGGCCGAGGATGGTGACCTGCCAGGCGTACCAGTAGTCGAGGCCGTAGAACCCGAAGATCTCGTTGAGCGCGGCGATACGGGCGGTGTCCCAGCGCTGGTCCGGCCGTCCGGCGTCGGGGGCCGGCGTGAGGAAGGTGGCGAACAGGCCCTCCTTGGCGGCGAAGGCGAGGAAGTCCTCCAGCCAGACGCGGGAACGGTAGTCCTCGATCAGCCTGCGCTTGCCGCGGGCCTCGAACCAGTCCACCGTGGCGCGCAGCAGCCTGCGGGTCTCGGGGTCGAAGTGCGCCGGGTCGTAGGTGCGCGGGTTGAACAGGAGCTGGTCGGCCATGGGGTACGCCTTCCGGGGTCGAGGGTCGGATTCGGTACGTCGACGGTGCGGTTCGGTGCGGAACGGGTACGGGTGGGCGGCCACGGGTGTGCCGGCGCGACCGGCGCACGGTCACGCGGCCGGCGCGTTCAGGTGCCCGGGCGCACGGCCCCGAGCCGGTGGAGGGTGGCGAGGACGTCGTCGAGCCAGGCGATCGTCATCCGCTCGTAGGCGATGCCGCCGCGCAGCACGACGTGCTGGAGCTCCTGGCCGGCGTCGAGCGGAACGGGTGCCTCCGGGCCGGTGAAGTCCCGCCGCTCCCCCAAGAGGTAGTGCGCGAGCCGGTCGCCGTGCGCCTTGCGGTGCCGTTCGACCTCGGAGATCAGCGCCGCCGGGTCGTCGAAGGCGGCGCCCCGGATCTTCACGGCGAGTTCGTGCCGGATGCTCTCCGGTTCGACCGGCTCGTGCAGCCACCGGGAGAGGGCGGCGCGGCCGGGGCCGGCGACGGAGTACTCCCTCTTGTCCGGACGGCTCTGCTGGGCCACTTCGCGGGCCTCCAGCAGGCCGTCGCCCTCCATACGCTTGAGGACGCGGTAGATCTGCTGGTGGGTGGCGGTCCAGAAGTACCCGATGGACCGCTCGAACCGGCGGGCGAGCTCATAGCCGGAGCCGGGTTTCTCCAGCAGGGAGACGAGGATCGCGTGTTCGAGCGACATGCTCCCGATCCTTCTATGCAACTCGTTGCATAGACAAGGCGCCGCGAACGGATGAGACACGGCTCACCCGACGCGGGCCACCACACCACTCCCCCGACCCCTTCAGCTCTCCCGCCCCCGTGCCGATCCGGGAGAGGGAACCACGTCGCGTCGCGAGAGCGGCCGGCCGGGCCGTCTCGTCACCGACCCCGCCGAGCCACCGGAAATCGTACGAACGAAGGGCCCAGGAATGCTCGTTCGACCCTGACGGCACGGGCACTGTTACACAAATCGGACCCCTCTCTCGACGGCGCACCCAAGCGCGAGCAGGGGGCGCCCGGGGCGCCGGAAACCGCTTGTCGTTGACCAGTCAACCGATCAATGCAAGACGCAACCATCCCCGACCGGGGCGGGGGCGAGAAAGATGACCCATGCAGGCAAGAGTTACGGAGATGTCCGCATTTCGTCATAGCGTCCGGTTTGCGTCTCTTAGGGCCCGCGACCAGGCCAGAGTGAGGGCCCTCGGCAGCAAGCCGGGAACCAGAACCGCCACACAGAGGCCCTGAGCGGGGCCTTGTCGGGCACGTCCTCGAAGGGGCATTCCATGTCTGCTTCTCGCATCACCCGCCGCGTCGTCGCCACCGCACTCGCCTCCGGCGCTCTGGTCGCGGCAGCCGCGCTGCCGGCGACGGCGGCCGGCCACGACCGGCACCACTCCTCCCGGTCGACGGTCGTCATCGGGCAGGTCCAGTACGACAGCCCCGGCAGGGACGACCGCTCCAACCGCAGCCTCAACGCCGAATGGGTCGAGGTGAGGAACACCGGCCGGCACGCGGTCAACCTCCGCGGGTACACCCTCAGCGACCGGGACGGCAACCGGTACCGCTTCGACAACCTGCGCCTGGGCGGACGCTCCAGTGTCCGGGTGCACACCGGCATCGGCCGCGACACCCGCACCGACGTCTACCAGGACCGCCGCAACTACGTCTGGGACAACCGCGACACCGCGACCCTCCGGAACGACCGCGGGCGCGTCGTCGACACCAAGTCCTGGGGACGGTTCGGACACCGCCGCTGACACGGCACCGCACACCCGGGGGCCCGGCCGCATCCAGCGGCCGGGCCCCCGGTCCGTGCCGCAGAACCCGTGCGGCCACAGACCGTCCCCGCCACTCCTTCCCGACCACGCGGCTCACGGCGTTCGCAGGCACCGCCCCTTCCGGGGCGGGGCAGACGGACGGGCCCCGGGGAACGCGCGGACGCGCTCCTCGGGGCCCGTGTTGTGTTCGGCCCGAACCGCTAGTGCCACACCAGGCAACGTTCGCCCCGTCGCGGCACTAGAAGGTGAGGTTCCAGGCGTCGATGCGACCCGTGTCCTGGGCTGCGGTGTCCCGTACGCGCAGCTTCCAGACGCCGGCGGCGACCTCCGACGAGGCGTTCACCGTGTACGTCTTCACGACGTTGTCGGCACTGTCGCCGTCCGGGATGTCCTCGAGCAGGTACACCGTGCCGTCCGGGGCGACGAGGGACAGCACCAGGTCACCGCGGTAGGTGTGCTTGATGTCCACAAAGACCGTGAGTGCGGCCGGGGCGTTGCCCGCCACCCCGGTCACGGTGATGGGCGACTCGGCGGTGGCGTTGTCGTTGACGGCCACGTCGGCCGTGTTCTCGAAGTAGCGGGCCGGGGGCGGCGTGCCGGCGACCGCCTTCAGCGCGTCGACCTGCCCCTCGCCGAAGAAGGCGTTGTCGGCGGTCGTGCCCGTGCAGCGGCTGTCGGACGGGCAGGCGGTGTCGTTGGCCTGGGCGGCGAGGCGGGCGCGCAGATCCGCCGGTGTCGCGCCCGGATCGGTGCTCGCCAGCAGTGCGGCGACGCCCGCCACGTGCGGGGAGGCCATCGACGTGCCGTTCATGTTGCCGTACTTGCCGCCCGGGAGCGTGGAATACACCCCTGACGCGCCGTCACCACCCGGTGCGGCGACGTCGATGATGTCGCGGCCGAAGTTGGAGTACGACGCCTTGGCGTTGCCGTTGCCCATGGCCGCGACCGTGACGACGCCCGGCAGCTCGGTCGGAATGTCGATGCACGCGTTGGTGATGGTGCGGTTCACCGGCGTCGAGTCGTTGGGGCTGGACCTGTCGGTACGCTTGTTCGCCAGGTCGTAGTTGGAGTTGCCGGCGGCAGCGACCTGGAGCGAGCCCTTGCCCTCCGCGTACTGCTGGGCGCGCTTCACGCCCTCGATGATCGCGGCCTGGTCGACGTTGTCCGGGCAGTTGAACATCCACGGATCGGTGTAGTAGCTGTTGTTGGTGACCTTGAAGCCGTGGTCACCGGCCCACATGAATCCGCAGATGGTGTTCTCGGCGAAGAACATGCTGGTGGTGGGTTCGGCTATGCGGACGGAGGAGATCCGTACCCCGGGGGCGACACCGATGACGCCCTTGCCGTTCCGGGCCGCGGCGATGGTGCCGGCGACATGCGTGCCGTGGTCGCCGATGTCGCGCCAGGCACCGGCACGGGTGTCGGGCCGGCCGTAGGCGCAGGAGACCGAGTCCGCCGCGTTGAAGTTCGGCGCGATGTCCTGGTGCAGGTCGTCGACGCCGGTGTCGAGGACACCGACCTTGACCGCGGAGGAACCGGTGCTGACCGCCCACGCCTTGTCCGCCTTGATCTGGGTCATGTCCCAGCGGTTGGACTCGGTGAGGATGGTCGGCGACTGCGACGGAGCCGCGGGCAGCGCGGGGTCGTACGCGTCCGCGGGGACGTCCGAGGTGCGGGTCGCGCCGACCTGCTGCACCCCGGCGACACCGCGCATGGTGCCGGCGAACGCCGGGGACGTGGAGTGCGCCACGATCACACCGATCGCGTCGTGGGACGCGAAGACGGTGCCGCCGTTGGCGGTGACGGCGCCGCGCACCGCGGACGTGTCACCGGGAGCGGTGATCACCAGGTACGCGCGGGTCCCGGCGGCCCAGGCGGCCTGCGGCGCGGTGGGCGCAGCCGACGCGGTGGGACCGCTCGCCGCTCCGGGCGCGGCCTGCGCCGCACTCGCGGGGACCGCGGTCACCAGGGCCGCGCCGATGGCGGCGGCCGCCACGAGCGGACGTCTCAGTCGGCTGGATATGAGGGGGGTAGGCAATGCGTCCTCCGAAAGCCCGGCCCCGCCGAGGCGCACACCGGGCGTGTGATGAACGGAATGGACGCAAGATCTCAGACAGCGACGCCGCAAGGGAAGGCGTTCCGTCATCCAACTGGCCTCGATGGAAAAGTGGTTGACGGCCATTCCGCCTGTTTTGAGCCCCAGTCGAACGGCTTGTCTCACCGGCAGGCGGCCACGTGCCCCCGGCATACGGACGGACGGCGAGCCAGCCGAGCGGAGCATGCGTGACCGAGGAGACCGACTCGGCGCGGGGCACGGTGGGTGGCCGGCCGTACAGCGACAGCACGGCGGGGTGTCGCACGGCCGCGGGGGCGGCACGTCCGGGGCGGTGTGCGAACCCGACGCGCACGTTGCCCGGAACGCGGGCGGCCGGTGCGGCGGAGGGCCACCGCGAAGTGGAGTGCTCCGCCGCACGCCGACGAGCGGGGCCTGCGCGACGCGGGACCGTCAGTCCCGCGTCGGCGGGCGGAGTGCCGCGTACGCGCCCGCGCAGGCGGCGACCACCGTGACACAGCCGGCGAAGACCAGTCCCGCGGTGCGCAGACCCAGCCCCATGGCCAGGGCGCCGACGCCGACCACGGGCAAGGAGATTCCGGCGTACGCGACGACGAAGAACGCCGAGATGGTCCCGCCCCGGTGGTGTGCCGGTGCCGCGCCACTGACCAGGGTGAGGGCGGCGCGGAAGGCGAGGCCCTGGCCGGTGCCGCCGAAGAGTGCACCGAGGACGAGCAGGGGCAGGGACCGGACGACCAGCGACGAGGCCACGAACAGCAGCCCGACGACCAGTACCCCGCAGCCGACGGGGAGCGCCCGCGCGGCACCGACCTTCGGTGTCATCGACTGGCCGAAGGTCGAGGCCAGGAACGCGGAGAACACGACGGCGCCCGTCACGGCCAGGTTGTGCACGTCCAGGGTCCGCGCGAGGAAGCCGGGCGCCACGGCCGTGAAGAGCCCGAGCAGGGCGAAGCCGGCGAACGCCGCGACGGACGCGGGCACGAAGACGCCCTTCACCCCGTGCGGCACGGAGATCCCCTGCGGGCTCAGCCGGGGCCATCGCCGCGGGTCCTCGACCGTCTCCGGCAGCAGCCAGGTCAACACGCAGGCCGCCGCGATCAGTCCGAGGTGCACCCAGAAGACCAGCTTCAGCGGCCACGGCGCGTACTCCGCGAGCAGCCCGGACAGCAGTGGCCCGCAGCCCAGGCCCCCCATGTTCGCGGCGGTGGCCGCGAAGGCGGCGCGGGCCTTCTTCGCCGGCGCGGCGAGTTCGATGACGGCGGCCGTCGCGGCACCGCTGAGCAGCCCGGCCGCGAAGCCCGACAGCAGCCGTCCCGCGAACAGCAGCGGCAGACCGGTCTCGAGCAGGAAGCAGCAGGCGCTGGCCGCCGAGAAGCCCATGGCGGCCAGCAGTACGGGGCGGCGCCCGGCGACGTCGGAGTAGTTGCCGGCCACGAGCAGGGCGGTGATGACGGCGACCGCGTACACGGCGAAGACGACCGTCACCATCAGCTCGGAGAATCCGATCTGTTCCTGGTAGAGCCCGTACAGCGGCGTGGGAAGGGTCGTCCCGGCCATGCCGATCGCAAACACGGCGGCAGCCGCCGGATATCCCGGTCGTCTTCTCCGGCGGGCTCCGCCGTGGCCCGCCACTGCTGTTCCGCCCGTGCGATCGACCATCCCGGCACCCTACGAGCGATGGCTCGTCAGGGCCGCCCGCCACGACGTGCGGGCGGCGCCGTCCGCCGGCCGGAGGCGCCGGGGCCGGGTCTCCGGTCACCCGTGCGGTTCGCGGCACGGCGCCGCACCACCGGCGCCGTGCGGGGCGCCGTCCGTTGCCGGGGCGCCGCGACCGGCCCGGTCCGCGACCGGCCGCGCCCACGTCCAGGAGTTCGTCCCCGGCCCCGCTCAGCGTGTCGGCAAGGAGCTCGTACCCCTGGCAGGCGACCGCGGTCAGCAGCCCGGCCCTGTCCCCCCGAAGTGGTGCTGACACGCGGCGTGCGAGACCCCCCGTCCGGCGGGCCGGCTCCCGCAGACTCGTCGCACCCGGACCGGACTCGCCGATCACCTCGACCGCCGCGTCCGGGAGGCCCTGCGCAGGTCACCGTGGTGACAGGGCTGACGCGCCATCGGAGGGCCCCCGATCTTTCCTCTGGAAAGGCACCGCACGGCCCCTCCCCCGCCGGGCGCCGCCCCGACCGCCCCCGGGGCCCGGGCAGCGAGTGGCCCGGGACGGACGTACGCCCACGGCCGCCGTGGCGGTCGTGGGCGTACGTCCACGGTGCTCCGGCACCGGTTCCCGGTCCTTCGCACTCGGGAGCGGCCGGTCGCGCCGGGCGGTCAACTGGCGCGGGCCGGCCTCGGGCCGGGGACGGTGATCCAGTGCAGGATGGTCTCCACCGTCCGGTCGTCGAGCGCGCTGAGGATGTTGATCGCGTCCAGGTCGCCCGGCAGCGGCGCGACGCCGTTGGCGGTCAGAGCCGAGTGCAGGTCCAGTCGCCGTCGGTCGTGCGCCGCGAGCGGGATGGGCAGCCGCTCCCGCGGAGCGGGCGGCAGGAGTTCGTCCCCGTCACCCGCCATCGCGGGGTACAGCGCGTCGATGTCACGCGCACCGGGGACCCGGTACGGGTCGGCACCCGTCCCCGACAGCACCGACGACAGCGAAAGAAGGGGCTCAGCGGTCATGGAAGCCTCCAGTGGTTGCGTCACTGACACCACTGAGGGCGCTCCCCGGCCGCGCGGCGGTTCCTGCTCGTCCCGCACATCACCCGTACGCCGCCAAAACCACGTCATCACACGATCTCCCGCGCGATGGACCCGACGGATCGCTGCACCCCGTATCCGACCTGCGCATACACCACGCCCCAGAGGGTGCCCGGACTGTCAAGCCACGCGTTCCCGGACGTGTTCCCGCGCGCTCTCCGCAGCTTCACTCGGGAGTGGGCCGCTGACGCGGCCGTGCGCAGATGGGAGCGACCATGGACACCCGAGTGCCCGGCCACGACCGCCCCGGCTGCTGATCGAGGGGCTGTGCCACCCGCGGACGGCACCCGCTGCTCCTGAGGCCCCGACCGCACGGCGGCCCCCTACTCCGGCGACGGGGTCGTGGGTGCCGCCTCCAGGGCCGCGTCGCCGGGCCGGGGCGGCGCGATCTTCCGCAAGGGGTCGGAGGTCATGTAGTCCGCCCAGATCCGGGCCGGGAAGACGCTGCCGCGCACCGTTTTCTCACCGCCGGTGCCGGCCATGGTGAGAAGCGCCTTTCCCGGCTGGGAACGGAACATCGTCACGGCCGTGGACAGGTTCCCGGTGTATCCGGCGAACCATGCCGCGCGCTGGGTGTCGCTGCGCCCCGTGGCCGCCCCGGCGAACCGGCCGAGGGCGCTGATGGCGGGCGCCGCCGGAGTGCCGAACGCGGTGTCCTCCAGCACGGAGGTGACGTCGAGGGCGACTTCGGGGTTCATGACGCGGCGTGACGCGGGCCGTGCGAGGCCGGCGACCGGGTCGTCCCCGCGGAGCACCTTGGTGACGGAGTACGGCTCGTGCCGTACGCCCTCGCCGGCGAAGGTCGCGTACGAGCTCGCCACCCGGATGGCACTGGGCGAGGAGGTGCCGAGTGGGAACTCGCGGGAGCGGGGCGCCATGCTGTCCCGGAGCATACCCGCCCCCACGGCCATGTCCTCGACCCGTGCCAGTCCGATGGCCGAACCGAGGCGTTCGAAGGGGGCGTTGACGCCGGCAGCCATCGCCTTGCGCAGGGTCAGCAGGCCGCGGGAGCGGTCCAGTGGGGACACGAACGCGCGGTCCTGCCGTACCGGCGAGAGACCCGCGGTCAGCCGGCCGGACTCGTCGAAGGCGCTCTCGGTGGAAACGGCCTGCACGGAGCCGTCGCCGGCCACGGCACCGTGCTGGAGCGCGGCGGCGAGGACGAACGGCTTGAAGACCGAGCCTGCGGGCACCCCGGAGGTGTCGGCGTTGTTGGTGAAGTGCGAGGTGGCGTCGGGGCCGCCGTAGAGGGCGATGATCGCGCCGTCGTCGGGCCGCACCGAGGCGGCGCCGACCTGCACATGGCGGTCCTCCTCACGGGCCTTCGGGTCGATGTTCCGCTTGAGTACGCCCTGGACGGAACGTTCGAGCTGCTTGACGGCCGCCCGGTCGAACGTGGTGTGGATCCGGTAGCCGCCGCGGTCCAGGTCGGCGTCGGTGAGGTTCGTCCGCTTCTTGACGTAGCGCTTGGCGATGTCGACGAGATAGCCGGTCTGTCCGCTCAGATTGGTCGACTTGGACTGAGGGCGGGGCGCCGGGAACACCTTGTACCGCGCCCGCTCCCCCGCGCTCATCATGCCCAGCTCGACCTGGCGGTCCAGGATCCAGGACCAGCGCTCCACGGCGCGCTTGTGCCGGCTCGCGCCCAGCGCCGGGTCGTAGTCGTTGCCGCCTTTCAACAGGGCCGCGAGGTAAGCACCCTGACTGGGGTTCAGTTTTTCGGCGCTGATGCCGTAGTACGCGTTGGAGGCGGCCTGGATCCCGTAGGCGCCGCGTCCGAACCAGCTGGTGTTCAGGTACCCCTGGAGGATGTCGTCCTTGGTCTTGCGGCTGTCGAGCTTCAGGGCGATGCAGAACTCCTGCACCTTGCGGGACAGGGTCTGCTCCTGCGAGAGGTAGGTGTTCTTCACGTACTGCTGGGTGATGGTGGAGCCGCCCTGGGTCTCCTGGCCCCGTGCCATGTTCGCGACGGCTCGGGCGAGACCGGAGACCGAGACGCCGGAGTCCTCGTAGAAGCGGGCGTTCTCGGCCGCGATGGCGGCGTTGCGGACGGAGACGGGGATCCGCGACAGCGGGAGGTTCTGCCGGTTCACCGCGCCGACGCTCACCATCTGGGTGCCGTCGGACCAGTAGTAGACGTTGGCCTCCTGGCGCGCCGCCGCGTTCTCGCTCGGAATGTCGACGTAGGCGTAGACGGCGGCGAAGAGCGCCAGCAGCCCGACGACCACGGTCGAGAAGGCGCCCAGGAGCAGTTTCCAGGAGGGGAGCCAGCGCCGGAAACCCCGTCTGCCGCGGCGCGGGTAGTCGATCCGGCGGCGGCTCGGCGCGCTCCGCCGGAGGCGCGAGCGGGACTGCTGGGCTTCTTCGCTCATCTGCGGCTGCTCCTCGGTCGGGCCCCGCGCGCACACCCCCGCGGCACGCGGTCTCACCGAGCAATACGCCGTGCGCGGCCCCGGCGTTGCCCGGCGGCGCTGTGAAGGACGGCACGCCTCGTGAGGGGAACCCCGGGGCCGGATTCCGCCTCGCGGCGCTACCGGCGGGTCACTTCCAGGGGAGCGGCAGCACCGCCGGTGCCCCAGCGGTGCGGGGTGGAGCTGCGGTACGCGTGGGGACGGTGGGCCGCGGACGTGCGGCGCCGGGTACCGCTCAAGCCATGACAAGCATGGACGAACCAGGCGTAGGCTGGTCGGAACGTCGCAGTGCAGGGCGAGTGGACGACGGAGGCGGCGCATGACCGACCCACGCGGCTTCCTCAGGATCCCCCGGCGGCCCGTCCCGCCGCGCCCCGTCGAGGAGCGCCTGGACGACTGGCGGGAGGTCTACGCCGGGCAGGCGCTGCTCCCGCTCGTGTCCGAGCAGGCCCTGCGCTGCATGGACTGCGGCATCCCGTTCTGCCACAGCGGCTGCCCGCTGGGCAATCTCATCCCGGAGTGGAACGCGTACGCCTCGCGCGGCGACTGGCAGGCCGCGGCGGAACGGCTGCACGCGACGAACAACTTCCCCGAGTTCACCGGGAGGCTGTGTCCGGCGCCGTGCGAGGACGCGTGCGTCCTGGCGATCAACACCGACCCGGTGACGATCAAGAACGTCGAGCAGACCATCGCCGACGAGGCGTGGGAGCGCGGGTACGCGCCGCCGCAGCCGCCGCAGCGACTGAGCGGCCGGACCGTCGCCGTCGTCGGGTCCGGTCCGGCGGGACTGGCGGCGGCGCAGCAGCTGACCCGCACGGGCCATACCGTGGTCGTCTACGAGCGCGACGACCGGCTGGGCGGCCTGCTCCGCTACGGCATTCCCGAGTTCAAGATGGAGAAGAGCCATCTCGACCGCCGCATCGACCAGATGCGTGAGGAGGGGACCAAGTTCCGGACGGGCGTGGACGTCGGCGGTGAGCTGGACGCCGCCGAGCTCAGACGGCGCCATGACGCGCTGATCGTCGCGGTGGGCGCCACGGAGCGGCGCGAGCTGCCCGTGCGGGGCCGCGAGCTGTACGGCATCCACCAGGCCATGGACTATCTGACGTACGCGAACCGCGTCCAGGAGGGGGACTACGCCGCTCCCCCGGTGACCGCCGAGGACAAGCACGCCGTGATCGTCGGGGGCGGGGACACCGGCTCCGACTGCCTCGGCACCGTCCTGCGCCAGGGCGCGCTCTCCGCGGTTCAGTTGGACATCAATCCGGAGCCCGGGGAGACCAGGCCGCACGCGCAGCCGTGGCCCGTGACGCATCCGAAGGTGTACCGGATATCCCACGCCCATGCGGAGGCACGCGGCCGCGAAGGGATCGATCCCCGGCTGTTCTCCTCGGCGACCCTTCACTTCGAAGGCGATACGGCGGGGCATGTGCGCCGGCTGTGCCTGACGGAGGTGGAGCCGGCGGCGAGGAGTCCGCTGCCGGGGACCGAACGGGTCCTGCCGGCGGAGCTGGTGCTGATCGCCCTGGGCTTCTCCGGGCCCGAGCAGGGCTCGGGCCTGATGGAGCAGCTGGGGCTGACCGTGGACGGCCGGGGCAACTTCGCAAGGGGCGCTGACTTCGGCGCCCTGCCGGCACGTCCGCCGGACCGGGACACCGCCGGCGGAGAGGACTCCCCGACCGGTGCGGACGCCTCGTCCGGACGGGCCGGGCGAGCGGGAGGGCGCCCGCGGACGGAGGGGGTGTTCATCGCCGGCGACGCGGGACGCGGGCAGTCACTGGTGGTCTGGGCCATCGCGGAGGGACGGGCGGCCGCGGCGGCGGCGGACCGCTATCTCACCGGCTCCACGGTGCTGCCGTCGCCGATCGCACCGTGGGACCGCCCCCTGGTCGCCTGAGCAGCGGCACCCGGACCGGAGGGGCCGTGGGGCCGGGCCCGGGTCGCCCGAGGGCGGGGCGCACGGACGGTCTCCCAGAGGCGTCCGCACCAGCCCCGGGCGGCCGGTCAGCGGTCGATCCCCTCGCCGATGTACCGCCGGCGAGCGCGGCCACGGCGGCCGGCGCGGGTCGAAGAGGCGCCTGAGGCGGGCGGTCGCGGTGCCCGCGCGGTGCCGGAAGTCACCCGGCCACCATGACGGTGATCAGTCAAGACGCCCCGGAGGCACGGGACACCGGCCAGGCGATCCCGGCCACGCGATCCCGGCCGGGAAGGGCGCGCACTCATCAGCAACGACTTTGGGAACTCATAAGCCCGGCTTATGGGGTCATAAATTAGGGCCCCCTTACCTGACCAGGTCATCCGGGTGAGAGAGTGATCGGCGAGACCGTCGTTGCCGTTCGAAGGGAAACCGTCATGCCTCGCCCCCTGCGGGTAGCTGTCGTCGGAGCCGGACCCGCGGGGATCTACGCCGCCGACGCCCTGCTGAAGTCCGAGGCCGCCACCGACCCCGGTGTGTCCATCGACCTCTTCGAGCGACTGCCGGCCCCGTTCGGGCTGATCAGGTACGGGGTGGCACCTGACCACCCGCGGATCAAGGGCATCATCACCGCCCTCCACCAGGTGCTCGACAAGCCGCAGATCCGGGTGTTCGGCAACGTCGACTACCCGGGTGACATCGGCCTCGACGACCTCCGCGCCTTCTACGACGCGGTCGTCTTCTCGACGGGTGCCAACGCCGACCGGGCGCTCGACATACCCGGCATCGGCCTCGACGGCTCGTACGGCGCGGCCGACTTCGTGTCCTGGTACGACGGCCACCCGGACGTGGCGCGCAGCTGGCCGCTGGAGGCCGAGAAGGTGGCGGTGCTCGGCGTCGGCAACGTCGCGCTCGACGTGGCGCGCGTCCTCGCCAAGACCGCCGACGAACTGCTGCCCACGGAGATCCCGCCGAACGTGTACGACGGGCTGGCCGGGAACAGGGCCCGCGAAGTGCACGTGTTCGGGCGCCGCGGCCCCGCGCAGGCGAAGTTCAGCCCCATGGAGCTGCGCGAACTCGACCACTCCCCCAGCATCGAGGTCATCGTCAACCCCGAGGACATCGACTACGACGAGGGCTCCATCGCCACGCGCCGTGCCAGCAAGCAGGCGGACATGGTCGCGAAGACGCTGGAGAACTGGGCGATCCGGGACGTCGGCGACCGGCCGCACAAGCTGTTCCTCCACTTCTTCGAGTCCCCGGTCGAGGTCGTGGGCGAGGACGGCAGGGTGACGGGGCTGCGCACCGAGCGGACGGCGCTCGACGGCAGCGGGAACGTCACCGGCACGGGCGAGTTCCACGACTGGGACGTCCAGGCGGTGTACCGCGCGGTCGGCTACCTCTCCGAGGAGGTCGCCAAGCTGCCCTTCGACCTCGCCGGCGGCACCGTGCCGCACGAGGCGGGCCGGGTCGTCGAGGCCGGGAAGCACCTGCGGTCGACGTACGTCACCGGCTGGATCAAGCGCGGGCCCGTAGGCCTCATCGGCCACACCAAGGGCGACGCCAACGAGACGGTGGCGAGCCTCCTCGACGACCACGCCAACGACCGTCTGCACACGCCGTCGGCGCCGGACCCCGAGGCGGTCGTCGCCTTCCTGGAGGACCGGAACGTCCGGTACACCACGTGGGACGGCTGGTACCGGCTGGACCAGGCCGAGCGCGCACTGGGCGAGCCCCAGGGCCGCGAGCGGGTGAAGATCGTGGACCGCGAGGGGATGCTCCGCGCGAGCGGCGCCTGACGGACGGACGGGGCGTACGGCCCGGTGCCCCACCGATCAACCGCATCGGCGGAGCGGTCCAGGTCGTGGACGCCGCCGGGCTCGGGCCGTTCAGCGCCTCCGGCACCGTCACGGCCGCGGGGTGGGGCTTCGAGCCGTTCCACGCCGCCGCCGTCGGGGGCGCGACGGCCGTGGGCGGCGGCGTGCTGCGGAGCCTGCTCGCCTGGCGGTCCCCTCGCTGCTGCGCCGCGACCGCGGGAATGTACCCGATGCCCACCGTGCTCGCCGCGGGGACGGCGGCCGTCCTGCCGCAGTCAGCCCTGCTCGGACCGATCAGCAGCGCCGCCGCCGTGTTCGCCACCTTCGTTCTCCGGCTGCCGGCGCTGCGCCACCGCTGGAGGGGCCCGCTCACCCGGGGGAGCGAGTGGCCGGCGCCGGCCCGTCCGGAGGCGCCGCGCTTCGGACGAGGCCGCCCACCAGGGCGAGCAGGACTGCACTGACCAGAATCAGACCTCCCAGCGTCAGCAGGCTGACCTCGAGCGCGGTTACGAACGCGCTGTCGGCGGCCGCCCCGACCCGCTCGTGCGCGGCGCCGGGAAGCCGGGCGAGCAGTTCCTGCCGCTCCTCCTCACGCGAGAGGACGGTGTCCAGGGTGCGCTGCTCCCGCGGGGTGAAGTCGTCGCCGTCACCGGCGGCCGAGGCCAGCAGGTCGTTGCGCTCGTCCCACTCGGCCGTGGTGAACAGCGCGTTCAGCAGGGCCAGTCCCACGGCCGCGCCGATCTGACGGCTCTGCACGGACAGGCTCGCGGCCACGCCTCGCGCCGAGCCGGGCACGGATGCCATGATCAGGGCGGTCGCCGCAGGGTAGACCAGCGGCGGCGCGAGACCGAACACCAGCAGGGCCGGGACGAGCAGGGTGCCGTGGCGGTTCGCCACCCCGTAGGTCAGCCACAGCAGGCAGCAGCCGAGCACCGCCAGACCCGTGAGGATGAGCCGTCGACCGTACCCCTGGTCGGTGAGCCGTCCGACGAGCGGCGACAGCACGACCGTGCCGACGCTGGACGCCGTGAGGAGCAGTCCGGTGCGCAGGGCGCCGAGATCCAGCACGTGCTGCAGATAGAGCGTCACATAGACGGCGACGCCGAGCGAGGTGCACTGCACCAGGGCCAGGGCGGTCATCGGGACGGAAACCGCCGGCGAACGCAGCGGGCGCAGGTCCAGCAGCGGTTCGGCGCTCCGCAGCTCCACCACGACGAAGAGGGCGAGCAGCACGGCGCCCGTGACGAGCGGCAGCAGGGTGCCCGGCGAGGCGAAGCCCAGATCGGAGGAACGCTCGCAGGCGAGGACGACGAGGGTGAGACCGGCGGCGATGAGCACCGCGCCCGGCACGTCCATGGACGTCCCGGCGGGCCCCCGGCTCTCCACGAGGTGCCTGCGGGCCGTGACGACGACCATCGCGCTCAGTGGGACGCAGGCGGCGAACGCCCAACGCCAGCTGCCGAACTCCACGAGCAGCGCGATGCCCAGGGGTACGGCCACGCCGAAGAAGCTGGTGAAGGCCGTCTGCACCCCGATGGCCCAGCCGTGCCGCCGCTCGGGCAGCGCGGCGGTCAGATTGGCGAGTGCGAGCGGCACGGCCAGGGCGACACCGAGTCCCTGCACACCGCGTGCCGCCAGCAGCACGAGCCCGCCGGGCGCGGCCGCGCACAGCGCCGAGCCGATCCCGAAGCAGACCATGCCCAGCAGGAACACCCGGCGCCGCCCCAGCACATCGCCGAGCCGCCCGCTGATCAGCGCTACGGCGCACAGCGGGAGCAGGGCGGCGACGACGACCCAGTGCAGGGTGGAACCGTCCAGCCCGAAGTCCCGCTGGATCCGGGGCAGGGCGATGATGACGCTCGTCAGGCTGGAGAACAGCAGCACGCTCGCGGTGACGGTGGCGATCATTGCGGCGCGCTGCTGCGGCGTCAGTTCCCCGAGGGTGCCCACCCGGACCACTGTTCCGCGTCGGGGCGTGGACGGCATCCGGCCCCGGGCCGCAGGAGTGGCGCACGAGGACGGAGCGCCGGGGGTGAGCGGGCGGCTCAGCCCGGTGAAGAGCTCCTCGTGCTCTGGCAGGTGCGTCGGGACGAACCGCGCGTGGCCGAGCCGGGGCCGAACGCCGGGCCGGTGACGTCGGCATCCAGCGCGGTGAGTCCCGGGGGCGGCCGGGCCGCGAGGAACCGGACGTCCCGGCCCGCGGCGAGTACCGACCGCGCTCCCGCCCGGTGCGGCAGGCCGCGCGCCGCGGTTCCCCTACCGGCTCCGATGTCGTGGCGGTGCCGGTCCGGCCCTGCGCCGAGGGCCGTCAGACGGGCCGGGGTCGTCTCGTCGTACGCGAGGGCGCCCAGGTCGATCCGGTCGTCCCCACCCGTCTGCCCGGGAGGGAGGACCTCCGCGCGGTAGCGCCCGTCGTCAGCGTGTCGCGGCCGGCGGCACCACCGTGCCCGGGGCGTGGCGCGGCCGGACGGCGAGCGCCGCGGTGTCGGTCACGGTCATGGAGGGGGCCCGCTCGTCGTGCGGGGGACGGCTCCGGGGCGGCCGTGCCGCGTGCCGCCCCGGAGGCGCTCCTCCCGGCCGTCCCGCCGTCCCGCCGTCCGGCCGAGACGCGCCGCGTACGGGGCCGACCGGCCCACGCACCGCCATACGGGTCACAGCATCACGTGCTTGACCTGCGTGTAGTCGAGCAGACCGGCCAGGGACAGATCGCTTCCGTAGCCCGAGTGCTTGACGCCGCCGTGCGGCATCTCCGAGACGGTGGTCCCGTGGGTGTTGACCCAGACGATCCCGGTGTGGAGCGCGCGGGTCGCGCGCATGGCCCGCTCGTGGTCCGTGGTCCAGACACCGGCGGCGAGCCCCAGCCGCACACCGTTGGCGAGCCGGAACGCCTCGGCCTCGTCGGTGAAGCGCTGCACCGTGACGACCGGACCGAACACCTCCTCCTGGACGATCTCGTCGTCCTGATGGACTCCGGTGACCACGGTGGCCTCGTGGTAGTAACCGGGCCGCAGGGCGCGTGAGCCGCCAGCGACGATCCCCGCACGGGCCGGCAGACGCTCCAGCAGTCCTTCGACCGAGGCGAGTTGGGCGGCGTTGTTGAGGGGGCCGAAGTCGGCCGCCGGGCGATGCTTCTCCGCCTGCGCCGCGAACGCCGCGAGAAAGGCGTCGTGGACGGCGGTGTGCACCAGGATGCGGGCGGGGGCCGTGCAGTCCTGGCCCGCGTTGTAGTAGGCGACGGCGGCGAGTTCGGCGGCGGTGGTCTCGATGTCGGCGTCGTCGTGGACGATGACGGGGGCGTTGCCGCCGAGTTCCAGGTGGACGCGTTTGAGGTCGGCCGCCGCGGCGGCGGCGATCTCCCGGCCCGCGCGGACACTGCCGGTGACGGCGACCAGCCGGACGGCGGGCTGCTGGACGAGCGAGCGGCCGGTGTCGCGGTCGCCGCAGACGACGTTGAGGACTCCGGGCGGCAGGTGTTCGGCGGCGAGCCGGGCGAGCAGGGCGGACGACGAGGGCGTGGTGTCGGCGGGTTTGAGGACCGTGGTGTTCCCGGCGGCGATCGCGGGGGCGATCTTCCACACGGCCATCATCAGCGGGTAGTTCCACGGTGTGATCTGGGCGCAGACGCCGACCGGTTCGCGCCGGAGCAGGGAGGTCCGCCCCTCGGTGTACTCGCCGGCGGCGGCTCCCGGCAGGTTCCGGGCGGCGCCCGCGAAGTAGCGCACGGTGTCGACGGCGGCGGGCAGTTCGTCGGCCAGGAAGAGGGCCGCGGGCTTTCCGGTGTCCGCGGTCTCGGCGGCCACGAGCCCGTCCGCGTGGTCCTCCATGGCGTCGGCGATGCGCAGCAGGGCGCGCTGCCGTTCGGCCGGGGTGGTCAGGGACCAGCGGTCGAACGCGGCCGCCGCGGCGGCGCAGGCGGCGTCGGTGTCGGCCGCGCCGGACAGCGGTGCGGTGCCCCTGGCCAGACCGCTGGTGGGGTCGACGAGCTGGGTCGTGGCACCGCAGGCGGCGGGAACGTCGGCTCCCCCGACGTGGTTGAGGACGGTCACGGGTTCGTCAGCCACGGCGCAGTGCCTCCTTCGCGGCCGCGCGGCCGGTGCGCACCGCGCCTTCCATGTAGCCGGCGACCCACTGGTCGGATCCGCAGACGTAGAAGGGCGGTTCGTGGGTGCCGTGCCGGGGGCCGACGGCCGTCACGTCACCGGGTACCCACTGGGTGACGTATCCGAGGGTCCAGGGATCGGTGCCCCACATCCGGACGTGGGTGCTCAGTGGGGCGAGGGCCTCCTCGCCGTAGAGGCGGGCGACGTCGGCGAGCAGTTCCCGGGTGCGCAGGGCACCGGGTATGCCGAGGAGCACGCCGTACCGTTCGGGGGGTACGAGGGCGGAGAGGACGCCCTCGTTCTGCGGCCAGGTGGAGCCGAGCACGCCTTCGCACTCGGAGAGCCCGTTGAGGTCGCTTTCGCGCCAGAAGGGTTTGGCGTAGGCGGCGGTGAACTTGGCGGCGACGGCCTGGCGCTGCCGGTGCAGTGAGGCGAGTCGTTCGTCGGAGACGCCGCTGACGGCGACCGCGCGCAGCGGGCCCACGGGGAGGGCGCTGACGACGGCGCCCGCGGTGAGCGTCTCGCCACCGGCGAGCCGTACGGAGCAGCCGCCGGGGCGTACGGCGAGCCGGTCCACGGGTGCGCCGGTACGGACGCGGGGGCCGAGGTCCCGCGCCATGCGGAGGGCGACGGTGGCGGAGCCCTCCGCGACCCGCAGTCCTTCCCAGTCCTCGTAGTCGTAGTGTTCGCCTGCGTCGCCGCCGGGGACGGCGGCGTGCTTGCGCAGGGCCGACAGCAGCGAGGTCCGCTCGTACGAGCCGCTCGCGAGGGCGAGCTGCCCGATCTCCCACAGGCGGACGACGGCCGGACCCGCCCCTTCGGATCGGAGCCAGTCGGCGACCGACAGCGCGTCGAGGGCGGCGGCGTCGGGGTGGGACCAGGGGTCGTCCGGGTCGACGCCTTCGGCGAGGGCGGTGAAGGCGGCGGTGACGCGCCGGTGGCGGGCGTCGTCGCCGGGCCCGAACCAGTGGGGCGGGTCTCCCGCGGAGACGCCCTCCGGGGTGGCCCTGGCCATGCGGCCGGGTTCGGCGACATAGCTGGGGACCAGGGTCAGTCCGAGTTCCTCGGCGAGTTCGCGGTAGGCGGTGTGTGCGCGGCCGACGACCTCTCCGCCCAGTTGGACGAGCCGGCCGTCGGGGAGCGTGGTCTGCTCGACGCGTCCGCCGACGCGGTCCCGGGCCTCCAGGACGAGTACGTCGGCGCCGCCGGCCGCCAGGTCCCGTGCGGCGGCGAGACCGGCGAGACCGGCGCCGAGCACGATGACGTCGTGGTTCATGGGCGTTGGTTCCTTCGCTGGATGGGGCGCCGGCCACTGCCGGAGGGAGCGGCAGGGGCGGCTGGGGTCAGTCCAGGACGAGGCAGTGTTCGGGCTTCCAGCCGAACTCGACGCGTTCTCCCCCGGTCCAGCGGTCCTCCATCCGGGAGCGGGCGGTGTTCTGCTCCAGTACGGAGAGCGTGATGCCGGGGACGAGCTCGATGTGGTAGGTGGTGGTGGCGCCCGAGTAGACGGTCTCGCGGATGACGCCGGTGGCCAGGGCCATGCCCGGTTCGAAGTCGGACAGCCAGATCTTCTCGGGGCGGATGGAGAGGCTGACGCGGCTGCCGTCGGCGATGCCGGCCCGGGTGCCGACGGGCAGCGCGGGTCCGTCGTCGACGACGATCTCGCCGGCGCGATAGGTGCCCGGGACAAGGTTGGAGGTGCCCATGAAGGACGCGACGAAGCTGCCGGTCGGGCGCTCGTAGACGTCCTCGGGGGTTCCGCACTGTTCGACGTGTCCCTCGTTCATCACCGCGACCCGGTCGGACATGGTCAGCGCCTCGTCCTGGTCGTGGGTGACGAAGACGAAGGTGATGCCGACCTCGCGCTGGATCTGCTTGAGCTCGACCTGCATCCGGCGGCGGAGCTTGAGGTCGAGGGCCGCGAGCGGCTCGTCGAGGAGCAGCACCTGCGGGCGGTTGACCAGGGCGCGGGCGAGGGCGACGCGCTGGCGCTGGCCGCCGGAGAGCGTCCGGGGTTTGCGGTCGCCGAGACCGTCGAGCTGGACCCGCTCCAGCATGGTGCCGACCCGCTCCCGGATCTCGGCGCGTCCGACGCCCCTGCGCTTGAGGCCGAAGGCCACGTTGTCCGCGACCGAGAGGTGGTCGAACAGGGCGTAGCTCTGGAAGACGGTGTTGACGTCGCGCTTGTTCGGCGGGAGGGCGGTGACGTCCTCGCCGCCGAGCAGGACGGTGCCGTCGGTGGGGTCGGTGAAGCCGCCGATCATCCGGAGCGTGGTGGTCTTGCCGCAGCCGGAGGGGCCGAGGAGCGAGAAGAACTCACCGGGGGCGATGTCCAGGGAGAGCTCGTGCACGGCGTAGGAGTCGCCGTAGCTCTTGCTGATCCCGTCGAGCCGGACGGCGGGGGCGGGGTCCCCCGTCGCCGCGGTGGTGGAGGTGTCGGTGGGGTTCGAGGAGGCGGTGGGCGTCACGGTGTCACTTCCCGGAGAGCAGATCGAGGCCGCCGCGACGACCGAACAGGCGCGGGATGAAGAGGGCGAGGACGATGAGGAGGATCGAGCCGACGAGCATCAGGGTGCCCACCGCGTTGATGGTGGGCTGTACCCCGAAGCGGATCGCCGAGTAGATCCGCACGGACAGCGGCTGCGGGTCGACGCCGGTGGTGAAGTAGGCGAGGACGAAGTCGTCGAAGACCAGGGCGAAGATCAGGACCCCCGAGGCCAGGATGCTGGGCAGCAGCGCGGGCAGGGTGACCAGCCGCAGGGCCTGCCAGCGGGTGGCGCCCAGGTCCATCGCCGCCTCCTCGGTCTCCGGGTTGAGTGCGGCGATCCGGGAGCGCAGGACGACCGTCACGTAGGAGATGGAGAACGTGATCTCGGCGAGCATCACCGTCGTGGTGGACAGGGTGATGCCCATGCCCTTGAAGAGCAGCATGGCCGCGACCCCGGTGACGATCTCGGGAGTGATCAGGGGGATGAGCATGATCAGTCCGGCGAGGGAACCGAGCCGGCTTCGGCAGCGCACCAGTCCGAGGGCCAGCGTCACCCCCAGCACCAGCGAGCCCGCCATGGCCACCAGCGAGACCCGCAGGCTCATGTCGAGCGACTCGAGCAGACTGTCGTCGCGGAGGAAGGCCCCGTACCACCGGAGGCTGAAGTCCTTGAACACCGTGAGGGACTTCTGGGAGTTGAAGGAGAAGAGGGCGACGACGCCGATCGGCAGATAGAGCAGCCCGAAGAAGGCGGCGGTCACGGCGATGGCGAAGCGCGGCTTGCGTTCGTTGCCGCGGCGCCCCCGGCGCGGGGCCGGGCGGGAACGCTCCCCGGTGCCCGGGCGGGTGCCGCGCTTGCGGGGGCCGGGCGTACGCACCGTCCCGGCCGCGGGACGGGGCTTCGGCTTGAGGGCAGGGCGGAGTGTCATCGGGCCGCCTCCGCCTGGTCCGTCTCGTCCTTGCGGGCCCGCCGGAGATAGCCGAGCATCCCGATGAACAGCACGGCCATCATCAGCATGGTGAGCGCTGAGCCCAGCGGCCAGTTCTGGCCCTGGAAGAACTTGTCCTGGATCAGGTTGCCGATCATGATCTGGTCGGGACCTCCCATCAGCTGGGCACTGACGAAGTCGCCCATGGCGGGCAGGAAGACGAGGACGCAGCCGGCCGCCGCGCCCTGCCGGGTGGCCGGCAGGGTGACGTGGAAGAAGGTCCGCAGCGGTCCGCCGTAGAGATCGCGACCGGCTTCGATCAGCGAGATGTCCATCCGTTCGAGCGCCGCGTACAGCGGGATGATCATGAACACGATGAAGCCGTAGACGAGTCCGGCGATGACGCCCGCGCCCGTCTGGAGGATCCTGGTGCCGCCGTCGGCGATCCCGATCCCGCGCAGCGCCTTCAGCAGGGGTCCGTCGTCGGAGAGGACGACGGACCAGCCGTACATCCGGACCAGGTAGTTCGCGAAGAACGGTACGACGATGGCGGCGATC
Source organism: Streptomyces marianii (assembly GCF_005795905.1). Classification (NCBI taxonomy): domain Bacteria; kingdom Bacillati; phylum Actinomycetota; class Actinomycetes; order Kitasatosporales; family Streptomycetaceae; genus Streptomyces; species Streptomyces marianii. The sequence goes on along the minus strand of NZ_VAWE01000001.1, from coordinate 8,036,886 downwards.
AGGACGTTCTTGAACCGTCCGCCGTGCAGGGCGATGACATAGGCCACCGGGTAGGCCACGACCAGGCAGATCAGGCAGGTCAGCAGGGCGTAGCCGAGCGAGCGGACCAGCACGGAGCGGTAGGCGGGATCGGCCAGCGCCGCGAAGTTCTCGAAGTTGAGGCCGAACTGCGGATTGCCGAGCGCATCGGTGGTGCCGAGCGCGAGGGTCGCGACCAGCAGGAGCGAGGCGACGAGGAACGTGGCCATCCAGAGGGTGCCGGGCACCATCAGCCAGGCCCACAGCCGGTTGCTCCTCGCGGAGGGGCCCGGCTTCCCGGACGTCCGGGTTCTCAGGCCGGGGGTGTGCGGTGCCATCTCATCCCGCCTTCACGCGGGTCCAGGCGCTGTCGCGTGCCTGCTCACCCTTCGTGGTCCCGTTGCGGAAGTAGAGGTCGTCCTTGAGGTCCTCCGCGGAGACCAGGCACTCGGGGAAGGGCTCGACGAGTGCGGCGTAGGTGTCCTCGCTGCCGCCGACCGGCATCGGGTAGCCGAGGTACTCGATGTTCTTCTTCACGTTCTCCGGCCGGAGCATGTAGTCGATGAAGAGCATCGCGGTACCGGGATGGCGGGCGTTGGAGGGGATGGCGTAACAGTCCGAGTTGACCGGGGCGCCTTCCTTGGCGATCTCGAAGCCGAAGACCGAGGGGTCCTTGGCCTGGCTCAGCATGGCGGCCATGTCCCCGCTCCAGGCCTGGGTCATGGCCGCGTTGCCGTTGAGCAGGTTGTTGTAGCTGTCGCTGGAGAAGCCGCGCAGACGGGGGCGGAGGGAGAGCAGGGTCTCGGTGATGCGCCCGAGGTCGTCCACGTCCGTGGTGGAGACGTCGAGGCCGAGCTTGAGTGCGGCGAAGCCGAGGACCTCGTCCCGGTCGTCGAGTACGAAGACCCGGCCCTTGGCGCGGGCGTTCCACAGGTCGTCCCAGGAGCCGCCGAGATCGTCGCCGATCTTGTCCTTCCGCCAGCCGATCCCGGTCTTGTACATGGTGAACGGCAGGGTGTGCCGGGAATCGGAGTCGTACCAGGGGTCCGCGAAGTAGGCGTACTGCCCGAGGATCGACTCGGCGTTCTTGAGCTTGCCGTGGTCGATCCGGTGCAGCCGGTTACCGGCGGCCAGCCGCTGGGCCCATTTGGCCGTGGGGAAGATGATGTCGTAGCGGTTGCCGGCGTTGAGCTTGGCGACCATGCCTTCCATCGAGTCGAAGTTCGACTGGATGACCTTGACGCCGTACTCACCCTCGAATCCGGCGAGGACGGCGGGATCGACGAAGTCGGCCCAGTTGAAGTAGACCAGGTCGCCGTCGACCTTGACGTCGATCGATTCCTGGCTGTCGCTGTCGGCCGTGGGACCGGACGACAGGAATCCGCATCCCGCAGTGGTCAGACCGAGGCCGAGACCGGCGGCCGTGGCGGCGCCGGCGCGCAGGAGGGAGCGGCGGGACAGGGGGGTCGGGACGGTGAGCTGGGGCTGGGACGAGGGTGCCTCGGGGGACATCGGGGTCCTCTCCATGGGGCCGTACGGTGACGGACACTGCTGCGGGTGCGGTCGCGGGTGCACGGTGCTCTGGTTCCGGGCACGGACCGGGGAGCCTGCGCGGTGTTGGGGGGCACCGAGGGTGCGGCTCGACAGGGTACGTGGCGGGCGGATGCGGCTCGTCGATCCGCGTCGCCGTGGTCTGCGTGGATCACTGGCCCGTGCCGTGGAGGCGGCAGGGGCACGGCTCGGCGCCTGTGGGGCCGGGCGCCTCAGTGCTCCGCGCCGTCGAGGTCGGCGCGGACGCGCTCGGCGAACCAGCCGACCGCCTCCTCGCGCCGGGACAGCGGGCCCGGCTCGAAGCCCGGGGTCGTCAGTCCTTTCTGCACACGGGCCACCAGTTCGGCGTCCTCGTTGTTGGTGATCCAGCCGATGTGGATGTTCAGCCGCCGGGCGATCCGGGTGCGCAGCCCGGTGCCGCGGCGGGTGTAGAACGCTCCCGGCACGGCCACGCGGTCCACCGCCGTCGGGATCGTGGTCCAGGCAAGCACATGGTCGGGGTAGAAGTCGATGAGTGTGTTGGGGTAGATCACGGCGTACCGCCAGACACGGCGGTCCGCCTCGGTCAGTCCCGGCATGGGGGCGGCGAGGCGCTGGTAGAGGCGCTCGGCCCAGTTCGACGACGGTTTGTCGCGCAGCGGCGAGGCGAAGAGGGCGTACGCCTCGTCGGTCTCGCAGCTGTAGCGCTGGTAGTCGAGCAGGCGCATCAGGCCGGGGTGGGCGACGGGTACGTGGTATCCCTCGAGGTAGTTGTCGACGGCGACCTTCCAGTTGGCGTGCTGCACCTCGGCGGAGCCGAGGTCGTGGATGCGGCTTCGGCCGACGGGCACGAGGTCGGCCCCGGCGTAGTGGCCGACGGCCTCCGCCAGCCCCGCGCACTGCTCGGCGAGCGGGGTGGCGTCCGGGTCGAGGTTGGCGAACACGAATCCGAGGAAGGACTCGACCCGGACGGGGAACAACCCGAGACGGGGCTTGTCCAGGCAGGGGATCTGCCGAGCCTCGGGCGCCCCGACCAGCCGCCCGTCCAGCTTGTACGTCCAGCCGTGGTACGGGCAGCGGATCGCCTTGCCGGCCGGCTCGGGCCGGGTGACCAGCCGGGTGCCGCGATGGCGGCAGACGTTGAGGTGGCCGGCGAGGCCGCCGTCCTCGGTGCGTACGACGATGACCTCCTGACCGGCGATCGCGGCGGCGAGGCGGGCTCCCGGACCCGGGAGGTCGGACTCGTGGCAGACGAGTTGCCACGCCCTGGCGAAGATGTGCGAGGTCTCGGCCTCGGCGACGGCGGGATCGGTGTAGTAGCGGGCGGCGAGCGCCGCGCCGGGGGCGGCCGGGGCGGCGGGGTTCCCGTCCCCGTTCCCGGCGGGGGGCCGGGCGGGCGCGGCGGCGTCCCCGACCGGTCCGGCAGCAGAGACCCGGAAGCCGGGGTCGCCCTCGGAGGCAGGGGATGCCGGAGCTTCGGGAGCGGCGGGGCTCCTGCCTGCGCGCTTCCCGGCGGCGGCGGGGCGGTTTGCGGGGTGGTGCCGGGGGGATCCCGCGGGCGTGGTGGCGGTCGCGGAGTCGGGTGGGTTCCCGGCTCCGCCCTCGGAGGCGGAGGGAGGACTCCCGCCTCGCCCGGCGGCACCGGCCTTGCTCGGTGTTTCTGCGGGGGCTTCGGGCTGCATCGGCTGACTCCTCCATGCCGCCGGAGGCGGCGATCGGTGTTGAGGCGGCCCAGGGACGGTCGGCCGGACCCGGCGAAGAGGCCGGGACCGAGCTGACTAATTGGTCAGTCAGATTGCTGACGCGGTTCGGCGGTGTCAAGACTTGTGGACTGACTAACTGATTAGTTAGCGTAGTGGGCATCGCAGCTCCCGGCGATCCGTACTCCAGGGCCCCGGCCCTGGCCGGAGGCCGAGAACCCGCAGTCGGGACCCGGCGCGTCCGATCAGGTCCCGCACACCGAACCACGCGCCCGAGACGTCCGGCATCCGCCGTCCCTGGCCCGACCTTCCGTGCTCGCCCGCACCCGGCCCCACCCTGGGTACGCCGCGAGACCCCCGGCTCCACTCCCCACCCCAAGCTCCTCCTCTGCTGCTCCAGCTCCCCGAAGTCCCCCTCTCCTCTCCCGGAGGCACGCATGAGCGGTCGTCGGAGTCTCGTCTGGCTCGGGCTCACGCCCGAACCCGAGCGGGAACTGCCCCCCGCCGTGGCCGCGCTGCGCACCGGCGCACCGGACGCCGGTGCCGAGGCCAGGGGACCGGCCGCCGCCGAGCGCCGCCGGGTGGAGAGGCTGATCCTGCACGGCTCCGAACGCAGCTGGCTGCGTTATCTCGCGGAGGTCACCGAACTCGTGACCTCCGTGGCGGACGGGACCGCGTCCGGCGACCGGGGGGCCGCGCTCGTCGCGGGCGAGGTCGTCCTGGACCACCACCGCATGCTCATCGGCCTGCCGGGCTCCGGCTACGACCGCACGGCACGGGACCGCTCCGCCCTGGAGACCGCGGTCCGCACCCTGCGGGCCGCCGCGGCGGGAACGCCCGGCACCGCCTCCTCCGCGGCCGCCGCAGCACCGGCGTCACCGGGGGAAGGTCCCACCACCGGCTCCGCCGGGACGGCGACCGGGGCCGAACAGCGCATCGGCCTCCCCCCATGGGCGCCCCCGGCCCGCCAACGCGTCCGCGCCTCCTCCGAGGCCCCCTCGGCAGACACCCGCACGCCGAGCACCCCCACTCCGGACGGAGACCGGACATGACCGTCACGACCGCCGTGCGCTCGCTCCTGGACGATCCTGCGGTCTCGGTACTCGGCACGGAGCCGGGCCGGACCGAGAGCGCCGAGACGTACACCCGCTCGGGCGGGTACGGGGAGACCGCCTCCCCAGCCCGGCTGCTGGAGGCCGTCGACCGCGTCGGCCTCCGCGGCCGCGGCGGCGCCGGTTTCCCGGCAGCCGTGAAGCTGCGCTCCGTGCGGGACGGGGGCGGCGTACCGGTCGTGGTGGCGAACGGCGAGGAGGGCGAGCCCGGATCCGTGAAGGACCGCTGGCTGCTGCGAGCCAGGCCGCACCTCGTGCTGGACGGGATCTCCCACGCCGCGGAGATCACCGGCGCCACGCAGGGCTATGTATACCTGTCCGACCCCTGCGCGGCGGCGGAGGTCCGCCGGGCCATCGAGGAGCACCCGCCCGTGATCCCGGTGGAGGTGGTCGAGACCGCGCACGGCTACGTCGCGGGCGAGGAGACCTCGGTGGTGCGGCGCATCAACGGCGGCCCCGCGCTGCCGGCCGCCAAACCGCCCCGGCCCTACGAGCGCGGGGTCGCCGGCCGGCCGACGCTGGTCGCCAACGTCGAGACGCTCGCCCGGATGGCGCTGATCGCCGCGCACCCGGAGCTGAGCGAGACGATCGCCCGCACCACCCTGCTCACCCTGTCGTCCCGGCGCGACGCTCCCCTGCTCGTCGAGGCCCCCTACGGGGTTCGCCTGCACGACCTCGCCGACGGCCAGGGCTCGGGCGACGCCTACGGCGTGCTGATGGGCGGGCTGTTCGGCGGCCTCGTCGGCTCCGGTGCGCTGGCGCTGCGGCTGGACCCCGGTGTGCTGGCCGACGCGGGCACGTCCCTCGGCTGCGGGGCGATCCGCTTCCTCGCACCGGGCGGATGCCCCGTCGCCGTCGCCCACGACGCCGTGGACCATCTCGCCGCCGAGAGCGCGCGGCAGTGCGGTGTGTGCGTGTCGGGCACGGCCGCGATCCGCGACACGCTCCGGCAGCTGGCCACCGGTGGGGCCGGGCCGGACGCCGCCGCGCGGCTCGAACGCTGGGCCCGGGGTCTGCCGGGGCGCGGCGCGTGCGGACTGCTCGACGCCGCCGCGGGCGCGGCGGGGAGCCTGCTGCGCGCGTTCCCCGACACCGTGCGCGACCACCTGGGCACGGCGTGCCCGGTGTGTGCCGGCTGCCCGGCCGCCGGAGGTCAACGGCTGGTCGTGCCCGTTCCGGAGGTCGCCGGCCTCCGCCCGGACCCCGCCCCCGTCCGCTGACCCGGTCCCGGCCGGGCACCGTTCACGACCCCGGCCGCGGCCCCATCGCCCCACCCTCTCCGTCCCGCCCTCGCCGAAAGGAACGCCGCGTGAAACTCTTCCTGGACTCCACCCGCTGCCAGGGCTACGGGCTCTGCCAGGAGCACGCCCCCGGGCTGATCGACCTCGACGAATGGGGCTACGCGTCGGTGCTGACCACCGAGGTGCCGCCCGGTTCGGAGGACGCGGCACGCGCGTGCGCCGACAGCTGCCCCAACACCGCGCTGCGCCTGGAGAAGTGACATGGCCCGTGATCTGAGCGCGTTGTTCGACCCGAAGTCCGTCGCCGTCGTCGGCGCCAGTGACGACCCCGCGAAGTACGGCCACGCCGTGGCCGCGCAGGCGCTCCGCGCTCCGCACCGCAGGCCGGTGCATCTGGTGAACCGCCGTGGCGGCACGGTCCTCGGGCGCCCCGCCGCCAGGACTCTCGCCGAGATCGGCGAGCCGGTGGAGCTGGTGGTGATCTCCGTCCCGGGTACCGGTTTCGAGGAGGCCGTCGACTCCGCCCTGGCGTGCGGTGCCCGCGCGATCGTCGGCATCACCGCCGGCTTCGCCGAGACGGGCCCCGCCGGGCTCGCGCGGCAGCGCGCCGTCGCGGCGCGGGTGAGGGAGGCGGGAGCCGTGCTGGTGGGCCCCAACTGCCTGGGCGTCGCCGACAACACGACCGAGCTGTATCTCGCCTCTGACACGTTCGCACCCGGCGGGGTCGCCCTGCTGAGCCAGAGCGGCAACCTCGCCCTGGAACTGCAGTTGCGGATGGCTCCGCACGGGCTGGGCTTCTCGCGGTTCGTCTCGCTCGGCAACCAGGCCGACGTCACTCTCGTCGATCTCGTCGAGGACTGCGCACGGCATGCCGCGACGTCGGCCGTCGCCGTGTACGCGGAGGACTTCGGCGACGGCCGCGCCTTCGCGCGGGCGGCCGCCGCGGCCGGGAAGCCGGTGGTCCTCCTCACCGCGGGCCGTGGCGCCGCGTCCGCCCGCAGCGCCCAGTCCCACACCGGGGCGCTGACCACCTCGGCCGACGTGGTGGCGGCCGCGTGCCGGGACGCCGGGGTGGAACTCGTCGCCACACCGCGGGAGATGACGGTGGTCCTCGCGGCGCTGAACGCCCGGGCCCGGTCCGGCGGCCGCCGTACGGCGGTGTTCACCGACGGCGGTGGACACGGCGTCATCGCGTCCGACGCGGCCGAGGCCGCCGGACTCGACGTACCCGAACTCGGCGAACCCACGCGGCAGAGGCTGCGGTCGGTGCTGTGGGAGCAGTCCGCGGTCGGCAATCCGGTGGACCTGGCCGGCATGGGGGAGCAGGACCCCCTCTCGTACTCCGCGACGGTCGGGGCCCTGCTCGCCGCCGACGAGGTCGACGCCGTCCTGATGACCGGCTACTTCGGCGGCTACGCGGCCGCGGGCGGCGGGCTGGGCGGCGGCGGCGCGACGCTCGCGGAGGGCGAGGGCCGTGCGGCCGGTGAGATCGTCGGCCACTGGCGGAGGCGGCCGAAGCCGCTGGTGGTCCAGTCGATGTATCCGGCGTCGCCGAGTTGCCGGACCCTGGTCGACGCGGGCATACCGGTGTTCTCGTCCACGGAGGACGCCTCACGCGCCCTGGCCGCGATGACCTCGGCCCACCCGGACGAACGGTCCGGTGTGTCCTCGCTGCCGCCGCCCGCCATGGCACTGCGCGACTCCGGGTACCACGCGGTCCGCGGGCTGCTGGCCACGGCCGGAGTGCCGTTCCCCAGCGCCCGGGAGGTCACCGGTGAGGCCGAACTGCTCGCGGCGGCCGAGGAGTTCCCGGGGCCGTACGTCCTCAAGGCGCTGCACGTGCTGCACAAGTCGGACGCGGGCGGGGTGGCGCTGGGGCTGGCCGGTCGTGACGCCCTGCTCGCCGCGTACCGGGAGATGCACGCCCGGCTCGGATCCTCCTCGTACTCGGTCGAGGCGATGGCGGATCTCTCGGACGGGGTCGAGCTGATCGTGGGGGTCCACCGGGATCCGCGCTTCGGTCCGGTCGCCATGGTCGGGCTCGGGGGCGTCCTCACGGAGACGCTGCACGACGTCGCCTTCTCGCTGGCACCGGTACCGGCGGGGCGTGCCGCGCGGCTGCTGCGAGAGTTGCGCACCGCGGCACTGCTGGCCGGTGTACGCGGTCGGCCGGCGGTGGACGTCGACGCCGCGGCGGAGGTGATCGAACGCATCACCGCCGTAGCGGCCGCGCATCCCGAGATCGCCGAACTGGAGGTCAATCCCCTGCTGGTACGGCCGGACGGCGCCCTGGCCCTCGACGCCCGGGCGGTACTGGCCTGACCCCTCCGCGCAACCGGGCCCCGGCGGCCCGACACTCCCGCTCGCCGGCCCCGGCGGCCCGGCGCCCGTCCCCGGCCCGTACCGGCACCCCGCTCCCGTGCCTCCCCGCTCCCCGGCGCGACGCGCCGGACCCTCCCGATCCCCCTCCCCCTGACGCATCTCCGGAGGAACATCCCATGGACTTCCGCTACACCCCCGAACAGGCGGACCTCAAGGCCCGGGCCGCCGCCTACTCCCGCCTGCTCATGGAGTACGAGGACCGGTCCGAGGAGGCGGGCGGTCCGCTGCCGGCCGACACGGTCCGCGAACTCACCCGGGCCGCGATCGATGCCGGCGTGTACGCCATCAACATGCCCGCCGAGTGGGGCGGCGCCGGGCTGTCCCTGCTGGACCAGGTGATCGTGGAGGAGGAGTTCGGCAAGGTCACCAACTGTCTGTGGGACATTCCGTGGCGGCCCGCGAACGTCCTGGCGTACGGCACGGAGGCCCAGCGCGAGAAGTACCTGCTGCCGGTCATCCGGGGTGAGAGGTTCGACGCCTTCGCGGTGACCGAGCCGGGCGCGGGCTCGGACCCCTCGTCGGGGACGAGCACCGCGACCCGTACGGACGGCGGCTGGGTACTGAACGGCGAGAAGTGGTTCGTCACCTGCGGCGACATCGCCGACTTCCTGCTCGTCCAGGCCGACGCCGGCGAGGAACGCGCGCCGACCCTGTTCTTCGTCGACAAGCAGGCGGCTGGGGTGGAGATGACCCGGGTGCCGCGTTTCATGCACTCCGCCGTGAACGGTCACCCCGAGTTCACGTTCACCGACGTCTTCGTCTCCGACGAGGACGTGCTCGGCGGGGTCGGCAACGGCTACGAGCTGACGAAGGAGTGGTTCACGGACGAGCGGTTGATGATCGCGGCCCGTACCACCGGGGCCGCCGAGCGCGCCCTCGGACTGGCCCGCGACTGGGCCGTCGAACGCCGCCAGTTCGGCTCCCCCATCGCCGACTTCCAGCTCGTCCAGGGCATGCTCGCCGACTGCGCCGTCGACATCGCCGTCAACCGCGCGTACACCCACCAGGTCGCCTGGGAGGCCGATCAGCCGGGCACCGACCGCAAGGCGCTGCACGCCAAGGCGTCGACGGCGAAGCTGGCGGCCAGCGAGGCGGCCGGGCGGGTCGTCGACCGCTGCGTACAGATCTTCGGCGGACGCGGCTACGACCGCTCCTACCCCGTCGAACGCCTCTACCGGGAACTGCGCGTGGACCGCATCTGGGAGGGCACCTCCGAGATCCAGCGGCTGATCGTCGCCAACGAACTGGTCAAGCGGGGCACCGGGGTCCTCGCCCTGCCCCATTCCTGATCCGGCCCGCCCACCGGCCGCGCATCCGCCGGCCCGTTCACCCACCGGCGACACCACCGCCGCCCCGATCACCGACCCGTACACGCCGACACCGACACCGACCCAAGAGGACTGACTGCCATGGACTTCCGTCTCACCGCCCGTCAGAAGGAGCTGAAGGACTCAGCCCGCGGGCTCACCGAGTTCATCATGAAGTACGAAGTCGACTGCGAGGAGAACAACGGTCTGCCCGCGCAGGCCCACCACGAGATCCGCGACGCCGTGCTCGCGAGCGGGCTCCAGGCCGTCAACATGCCCGCCGAGTGGGGCGGTGCGGGTCTGACGATCCTGGAGCAGGCGATCGTGCAGGAGGAGCTCGGCAGGCTGACGGGCGCACTGTGGGACACCGTGTGGCGGCCGGCGAACGCCCTGCGGTTCTGCACCCCGGAGCAGCGCGAGCGCTATCTCGTCCCCGTCATCAAGGGGCGGCGGCGGGACTGCTACGCCGTGACCGAGCGGGACGCGGGCTCCGACCCGCAGGCCATCGCCACGACGGCGACCCGCACCCCGGACGGCTGGGTGCTGAACGGCGAGAAGTGGTTCGTCACGGTCGGGGACCACGCCGACTTCATGATCGTGCTGGCGGCCGCCGGGGAGGAGGGTGCGCCGACCCTGTTCCTCGTCGACAAGGAGACGCCGGGGATCGAGATGACGCGGGTGCCGCGCTTCATGCACACCTTCGTCTACGAGCACCCCGAGTTCACGTTCACCGATGTCCGCGTGGGCGACGACGCGGTGCTCGGCGGGGTCGGCAGCGGGTACGACATCACCAGGTCCTGGTTCACCGAGGAGCGGTTGATGATCGCGGCCCGTACCACCGGGGCCGCCGAGCGCGCTCTCGAACTGGCCCGCGACTGGGCCGTCGAACGCCGCCAGTTCGGCTCCCCCATCGCCGACTTCCAGCTCGTCCAGGGCATGCTCGCCGACTGCGCCGTCGACATCGCCGTCAACCGCGCGTACACCCACCAGGTCGCCTGGGAGGTGGACGCCGGACTGTCCGACCGCAAGACCCTGCACGCCAAGGCGGCGATCGCCAAGCTGTCGGCCAGCGAGGCGGCCGGGCGGGTCGTCGACCGCTGCGTACAGATCTTCGGCGGACGCGGCTACGACCGCTCCTACCCCGTCGAACGCCTCTACCGGGAACTGCGTGTGGACCGCATCTGGGAGGGCACCTCCGAGATCCAGCGGCTGATCGTCGCCGGTGAACTGGTCAAGCGGGGGACGGGCGTTCTGCGGATGCCGTCCGCGGACTGAGGCCCGGGGCCCGGGGCCCGGCAAGGTCGCCGGGACCCGGGCCCTCGGTGCCGTGTCCGACTGTTGCCGGATGTGACGACTGTTGCCGGATGGACGAGCATGCTGAACCGGAGGAAGTGATGGCTGGCGGAGAGCGGGAGTGCTCGCTGATCGGGGTCGTGGGCTGCGGTCTGATGGGCTCCGGGATCGCCGAGGTGTGCGCGCGGGCAGGCCGGGACGTCGTCGTGGTCGAGACCGGTACGGCGGCGGTGAAGGAGGGCCGCGGCCGGATCACGGCGTCACTGGACCGGGCCGTGGCCGCGGGCAGGCTCACGGGCCCGGACCGTGACGCCGCCCTGGCGCGGATCGTGGTCACGGCCGACATGGATGCGCTGGCGGACCGGGACCTCGTGGTGGAGGCCGTGGCCGAGCGGGAGGAGGCCAAGGTCCGGGTGTTCACCCATCTCGACCGGACCGTGGACCGCGAGGACGCGGTCCTGGCGACGAACACCTCGTCCATCCCGGTCATCCGGCTCGCGACGGCGACCGCGCGCCCCGAGCAGGTGGTGGGGCTGCACTTCTTCAACCCCGTGCCGGTACTGCCGCTGGTCGAGCTGGTGCCGTCGCTGCTGACCGGTGAGAGCACCGCGCGGCGGGCGGAGGCGTTCGCCTCGGGGGTCCTCGGCAAGGAGGTCGTCCGCGCTCGCGACCGGGCCGGATTCGTGGTGAACGCGCTGCTGGTGCCGTATCTGCTGGCGGCCGTGCGGATGGTCGAGTCCGGCGCCGCCTCCGTCGAGGACGTCGACCGGGGGATGGTCCTCGGCTGCGCGCATCCGCTCGGGCCGCTCGCGCTCACGGACCTGATCGGTCTGGACACCACCCGGGCCATCGCCGAGTCGCTGTACGAGGAGTTCCGGGAGCCCCTGTACGCGCCTCCGCCACTGCTGGCGCGGATGGTGGACGCGGGGCGGCTGGGGCGGAAGTCGGGACGCGGGTTCCACTCCTACCGATGACCGATGACCGGTGACCGGCTCCCGCCGACGACCGGCCACCCGCCACCGGCCGTCCTCCCGGATTCGGGACCGCCGGCGGCCGGGACCCGAGGACGGCGCGGATGCGCCAAGATGGACGACGGCGGGACGGGGCGTCCCAGCACCGACAGCCCGCGCAGAGAACTGACCCGCACCGACAGCGCCGAACCGGGGAGCACACACGTGACCAAGGCCGAACGCACTCGCGAGACCCGTGAGCGGATCCTCTCCGCCGCGTGCGAAGTGATCGCCGAGGTCGGCTTCGAGAAGATCCGCATGCGGATGGTGGCCGAGCACGCCGGGGTGTCGACGGCGCTGCTGCACTACCACTTCGACACCCGCGAGAAGCTCTTCGCCGAGGCGATGACGCACTCCTTCGCCCAGACCGGGACGGAGCTGGAGAAGGACGCCGGCTCCGTGTCCGCCGCGGTGATCCTCGCCCGGATCCTGCGCACTCTGCTCCCCACCGATCCCGAGCTGCGGCAGGACTGGCGGCTCTGGCAGGAGCTGTGGGTACGCGCGCTGCGCGACGACACGGCCCAGCGTCTCGCCGTCGACCTGTACGACCAGCTCCACGAATGGGTCGGCGGCGCGCTGAAGCGGGGCGTCGACTCCGGAGAGTTCGCCTCCTGCGACATCGACGCCACCAGCACCCTCCTGCTCGCGCTCTGCGACGGTTACGGGATCCGCCTGATGCTGTCGGATCCGAGGGTCGACCTGGACGCGGCCCAGACGGCGATCTGGGGGGCCGTGGCGCGGACCCTCGAAGTGGCCCCCGGGTTCCCCCGGGTGTGATGTCCGCGGGGTGCGCCGGGGCAGGGCGGCGGCCGAGCGGCTCCGGGCGGACAGCGCCACGGTCCTGACGGCCCTTCGAGCGGGAGAACCGCACGGACTTCGCCCGCGCCGCCGCGGACCGGGAGACGCCCGCGTCACCGACGGTCGCCGCCCGCGAAGGGCGGGCGGTCAGAGCAGACGTGGCCGGGCGAAGTCCGTGTTGTCGATGATCGCGTCCGTCCGCGTCAGTGGTTCGGTCTCCTCGACGTGGACACGCATGGCGGCGAGGTAGCGGTCGCGGTGGATGGCCTCGGCCGCGGAGCCGGCCCAGTCCCCGTCCCGGGCGGCGCCGCGGCGTACGGAGACCTCGGCGTCGACGTCGAGCCAGATACGGAAGTCCCAGTACGCGTCGATCGCGGGGCGGAGGGCGAAGACCCCGTCCACGATCAGCACGCTGTCGTCGGTCAGCGGCGTCCTGGTCGCCGAGTGGTCCTGCTGCGTCAGCGGGTCGATGCCGCACAGCGCACAGGACGCGGCGCCTTCGGTACGGCACGGGTCGAGCAGCAGCCGGCGGGCGGCCTCGTAGTCGTACGCGTTGCGGTAGTAGCCCTCGCCGGACTCCCGGTCGTAGAGGTGCCGGTCCTTCCAGGGCCGCTTGAAGTCGTCCAGGGTGGCGCGGAGCACCGGGCGGCCCGCCGCGCCGATCCGGGCTCCGAGCTCATGGCCGAAGCTCGTCTTGCCGGACGCCGTGAGCCCGTCGATGCCGACGAGCAACCGGCCGTCGCCGAGCGCGAGGACCCGATCCGCGATCCGTGCCACGAGGGCCTCCCGCTCCGGGGACGCGGGAGCCGGGCGCGGTTGCCGCCAGGTCGAGGCCGAAAGGTGCACGGGGGCATGCCTCATGGTCATCGCCCCACCGTATCCGCGTCCCCCACCTGCGGAAAGACCGCCCCCGACCGGCAGGGTCCACGATCTTCCGGGCCGGGGCGGTGCCGAGGGCCTACGCTCATGTGTGGCGGTGCCATCCACCGATCCCTGCGCCCATGGAGGTCACCATGTCCAGGACTGCCGGCGGCCGTACGCACCCGATCCGCCTTCTCGCCCTGCTCTGCGCCGCGGCGACGGGCCTGGCGCTCACCGCCGGCTGCTCCTCCGGGGAGGGGCCCGGCGAGGCGGCGGGCGGAGTGCCGGTGGTGGAGAAGGGGAAACTGACCACCTGTACGCACCTGCCCTATCCTCCGTTCCAGTTCGAGCAGGGCGGCAAGGTCGTGGGCTTCGACGTGGCCCTCGTCGACCTGGTGGCGAAGGACCTCGAGGTCGAACAGAAGATCCTCGACACGCCCTTCGAGAACTTCAAGACGGGCGCGTTCCTGAACTCCGGCGAGTGCGACCTCGCGGCCGCCGGTATGACGATCACCGACGAGCGCAAGAAGAACGTCGACTTCTCCGTCCCGTACTTCGACGCCACCCAGGCGCTGCTCGCCACCAGGAAGAGCGGCATCACCACGCTGGCCGACGTCGAGGCCAAGGGCGCGAAACTGGGCGCGCAGGCCGGGACGACCGGCGAGAGCCATGCGAAGTCGGAGGGCTTCGACCCGGTGGCGTTCGAGAGCTCCGACGCCGTGCTCAACGGGCTGCGCACCGGCCAGGTCGACGCCGTGGTGATCGACTACCCGGTGGTGCAGGGCTGGCTCAAGGACAAGGACAACGCGGACGCCTTCGTGCTCGGGCAGAACATCGAGACCGGCGAGCAGTACGGCTTCTCGGTGAAGAAGGGCAACGACGCGCTCCGCGCCGCCATCGACAAGGCGATCAGGGACGCCAAGGCGGACGGCACGTACGACAAGCTCTACCGGCAGTGGATCGGGCCGCTGCCGGAGGGCCGGTCGTGACCTCGCGGCTGACCAGGCGACAACGCCGCCGGGTGTCGCAGGGAATCCAGTACGCGGTGTTCGTCGCCGCGGTGGTCCTGGTCGCCGTGCTGGCCGACTGGGACCGGCTGCGGAACCAGTTCGCGCAGAAGGACCTCGCGAGCGAGTTGTTTCCCGACATCATCACGATCGCGCTGCGCAACACGGTCGTGTACACGCTGTCGGGCTTCGCCTTCGGTCTGGTGCTGGGCATGGTCGTGGCGCTGATGCGGTTGTCGTCGGTGGCGCCGTACCGCTGGGTGGCGAGCGTCTACATCGAGCTGTTCCGCGGTCTGCCCGCTCTGCTGATCTTCATCTTCGTGGGTGTCGCGGTGCCTCTGGCCTTCCCCGGGACGGAGATCCCCGGCGGGGTGTACGGCAAGGTCGCGCTCGGTCTCGGGCTGGTAGCCGCCGCGTACATGGCCGAGACGATCAGGGCCGGGATCCAGGCCGTACCCAGGGGACAGATGGAGGCGGCGCGTTCGCTCGGGTTCTCCCATATGCGGGCCATGGTGTCGGTGATCGTCCCGCAGGCCTTCCGGATCGTGATCCCCCCGCTGACCAACGAGTTGGTGCTGCTGTTCAAGGACTCGTCGCTGGTGCTGTTCCTCGGTGTGACGCTGAGCGAGCGGGAACTGACCAAGTTCGGCCGGGACCTGGCCAGCCAGACCGCCAACTCCACGCCGATCCTGGTCGCCGGGCTGTGCTATCTGCTGGTGACGATTCCGCTGAGTCTGGTCGTGCGCCGGCTGGAAGCCCGAACCGAGAAGGCCAGGTGACGACCGGTATGGCGGAGAACGAGATCGAGATCCGCGGACTGCGCAAGTCGTTCGGGGGCGACGAGGTGCTGCGCGGCATCGACTTGGACGTGGCCCGCGGCGAAGTGGTGTGCGTCATCGGCCCGTCGGGGTCGGGCAAGTCGACGCTGCTGCGGTGTGTGAACCTGCTGGAGGAGCCGAGCGCGGGCAAGGTCTTCGTGGGCGGCACGGAGGTCACGGACCTCGACGTCGACATCGACGCGGTACGGCGCCGGATCGGCATGGTGTTCCAGCAGTTCAACCTCTTCCCGCACGTGACCGTGGCGGAGAACCTCACCCTCCCGCAGCGGCGGGTGCTGAAGCGCGACAAGGCCCGGGCCGCCTCGGTGGCCCGGGAGAACCTGGAGCGCGTGGGGCTCGCGGACAAGGCGGACGCGTATCCGGCGCAGCTGTCCGGCGGGCAGCAGCAGCGTGTGGCGATCGCACGGGCCCTGGCGATGAGCCCGGAGGTGATGCTCTTCGACGAGCCGACGTCGGCGCTGGACCCGGAGCTCGTCGGCGAAGTCCTCGCGGTCATGCGGATGCTCGCGGCGGAGGGCATGACCATGATGGTGGTCACCCATGAGATGAGCTTCGCCCGGGAGGTCGCCGACCGGGTCGTGTTCATGGACGAGGGTGCGATCGTGGAACAGGGCCCGGCGGAACAGGTGGTGGGCTCCCCACGCCAGGAGCGGACGCGCAACTTCCTCAACCGCATCCTGGACCCCGCCGCCGCGGAGGGGCCCGGTGGCGCCGCCGGCGGGAACCGGAACTCCGGCTCCGGCCCAGGCCCGGAGACCGGAAAGGGGAGAGCCTGACGACGGCGCACCGTCTGGACGCCGGTCCGGACTCCGCGGCGCACCCTCTTCTTCCGACGCGCTGCCGGCAGTGCGTTCCGGCCAGGTGCGCCGACGTTCCGGCCGGATCGCCCTGCCCACCGGCGGGACGGTCCTGGCAGTGTGGTCGTGCACACTTCGTGCAGTCGGAGACGCCCCCGGGTGCCCGGCGGTTCGGCGCTCGGGGAAGGTGTCTGCGATGACGGCGGAAAGCGCACTGCCCGGACCGGGTCCGATCGTGCCCGGACCACGACGGCTGCCGGGCCTCGGCAATCTGCCGGCGTTCGCCCGCGATCCGCTCGGCTTCTTCGTACGGCTGCGCGACCGCGGAGACCTGGTGGAATGGCGGCTCGGTCCGCAGCGGGCCCTGTTCGTCTCGCGTCCCGAGCACATCGGCGAGCTGCTGAAGGGCGTCGAGACTGTCTTCCGCCACCCGGAGCTCGGCTGGGCGTTCACATTGCTCCTCGGGGACGGCGTGGTGACGTCCGAGGGACCGGAGTGGCGCCGGAAGCGTGCGCTGGTGCAGCCCGCGGTCCGTCCCCGTCAGGTGCGGTCGTACGCCCGGACGATGGCCGACTGCGCCGCCGGGCTGGCGGACGCCTGGCGTCCGGGGCAGCGCGTCGACGTACGCCTCGAGATGCTGGCGCTCACTCAGCGCATCGCCGTGCGCACGCTCTTCGGCGCGGAGACCGCGGGCCGTGAGGGGGTGATCGGCTCGGCCATGGACGTGGCCCAGCGGGCGATCGGCGCCGAGTTCCGGGGGCTCACGCTGTTCCTGCCCACCTGGGTCCCGACGCCCGGCCGCCGCGCTCTGCGCCGGGCCGTCGAGGTGATCGACGCCGAGGTGGCCCGGGTGACCGAGGAGCGGCGGCGCGGCGGTGTCGAGCGGGACGACCTCCTGAGCCGGCTGCTGGCGGCACGAGACGAGAAGGGCCGTCCGCTGTCGGACAAGGAGGTGCGCGACGAGGCGGTGACGCTCTACATCGGCGGGCACGAGACGACCGGGACGACGCTGGCCTGGGCCTGGTACCTGCTCTCGCGCAATCCCGGGGCACGGGCCCGGATGGGCCGGGAGCTGGCGGAGGTCCTGGGTGGCCGAACACCCGGCTTCGACGATCTGCGCCTGCTGCCGTACACCGAGCAGGTGGTGAAGGAGACCCTGCGGCTGTATCCGCCGGTGTGGCTGATGACGGGCATCGCGAAGGAGGGCTCGGCGCTGGGCGGACTGCCGCTGCCCGAGGGCACGGTGGTCTGGTCCAGCCAGTGGAGCGCGCACCGGGATCCCCGCTGGTTCCCGGAGCCCGGGGTGTTCCGGCCGGAGCGGTGGGAGGCGGGCGCGGAGCCCGCGGTCCCGGACCACGCCTGGTTCCCGTTCGGGGGCGGCGCACGGGCCTGCCTGGGTGCGCGGTTCGCGATGGTGGAGGCGGTGCTCGTACTGGCGACCCTGGCCCAACGGTTCCACGTCGATCTCGGTCCCGTCGAGGTGGCGCCCCGTACGGGACTGACGCTTCAGCCCGGTTCGCCGATGCCGGCGCGGCTGCGAGACATCCAACAGGACATTTCCGGGCCACGCCTCACGAGCACTCAGGAGTAACACGGAGCGGGGTCATGGCTGGTCGGGAGCACTTCGAGCCATTGACATATGCCAGGTGCACCACCGTATCGAGTGTTGCCAAATCCCTTACGCGCCCCCGTTACCTGTGCAACAGTCGTAACGGTCTCTTTACCGAGACCTGGCCATGCCGCGCCTGAATCGGAGTACGACATGCCGTCCCATCTGTTCGCGGACCGCCCCGCCCCCCAGCCTCCTGGGCGCGGCTCGGTGGACGAGCTGATCTCGCAGACCCGACGGCTGCGCGGAGACGTGGACGCGGTCCGGCGCGACGCCGTGGTGGACGAGGAAGACCCCCAGGGGCGCTGGCAGCGGGCTCTGTGCGACCTGGCTGTCCATCAGCTCGACGATCTCGGGTCGCACTTGGGCCAGCTCAAGGAGGGGCTGCCCGCCCTGCCGGAGCCCGGGGACGTCCTCGGCCCGGAGGAGCCCGCCCCGTACGAGGACCTCGCGCCCCGCCCGGGTTCCCTGCTGAGCCGGGTCGGCAGCGCCGAGTGGAACCTGCTGACGGACGAGGTCGGCTGGTCCGAGGAGCTGCACCAGATCTTCGGACTGCCCGCCGGCAGCGACCCGATGACGCTGGACGAGCTGCCTTCCCTGGTCTTCGCCGAGGACCAGGGGTTGCTCACGGAAATGGTGACGGACTGTCTGGTCGACGGCAAGCCGATCGACGGGGAGTTCCGCATCGTCCGCGCCGACGGACGTGTCCGTACCCTCCACATGATGGGAGAGCCGGTCCTCGACGCCGACGGCTGCACGGCCTCGATGTGGGCCGTGCTGCGGGACGTCAGCGAACTGCGGCGGTCCCAGCGCGCGGTGCGCGAGTCCCGGGACACGCTCGCCCGGCGGCAGCACGTCGACCGGACCGAGCGCCGGGTCGCGAGGGAGATGCACGAGGCGGTCCTCCCTCCGTGGCGCGGCCCGCTCAGCCTTCCCGGGCACGGTCCGGAGGCGCTGGGGCTGGCGGGCCATCACCTCCCCTCGGCGGACGGCGGGTTCAGCGGCGGACAGTGGTTCGATGCGCTGGAACTGCCGGATGGACGGGCTCTGTTGAGCATGGGCGACCTCACCGGCCACGGTGTCGGCACGACCTCGGCCATGGCGATGCTGCTGGGCGCCCTGCGGGCTCTCGCCGGGGCGGGCATCCGGCCCGGCCCGCTGATGGTCCAGCTCAACGGTCTCCTGGACTCCTCGGCACAGCCCGCGCTCGGCAGCACGGTGTGCTGCCACTACGACCCGGAGACCCGGCTGCTGTCCTGGGCGCAGGCCGGCCATCCCGCCCCGCTGCTGTTCCGCCGCGGGACGGGACGTGCCCTGCCCCAGCCGGACGGCGTGCTGCTCGGCGCGACGGCCGGAGGGGCGTACGAGCAGGCCGAGATCGGCCTGCTGCCCGGCGATGTGCTGGTGCTGCACACGGACGGGCTGACGAGGGGACCGGGTGCCGGCCACGACAGTTCCGGTCGGGAACGTCTGCTGGCCCTCGCCCCCGCGCTCTCCGTCGCCAGGAGCGCGCAGGAGTGCACCCGTTTGATCGTCGAGGAGTTCGGTGAGGTCGAGCGTCAGGACGACGCCTGTGTGATGGTGGCCAGGGTCAGTCGATAGCGGGGGCGGGCCGTCGGGCGCGACGGTGGTCTGCCGCACGAGAACGGCACCGGTGACGTCGCTGCCGCCGTCCCTTCCGCGGACCGTTCGGTCCGCCACCGCCGACTCCCGCCCCGCGGTCGCCTCCGGGGTGACGGTAGTCGGTACCGACGTCGCTCAGATCCGGGCGTTCCGCACGCTCTTGGACGGGCTGCCGGGCAACGCGTGCTGGATCTCCTCACGGAGGTCCTCGATCTTCGCGTAGCCCGCGAACTGCCCGGTGAGCCGGTACATCTCCCGGAGCCGGTCCCAGGTGCGGTGCGACGAGGTCTCCCCTATCGACACCAGCGCCAACCGGGCGTACCTGTCGGCCTGTTCCGGGTCGTCGGCGATGAAACACGCCGACGCCATGGAGAGGTAGTCGAAGATCTTGGACCGCTGACGGCCGCCCTCCCTCAGCTCCAGCGCCTGCTTGGCATGGCGCTGGGCGATGCCGGCGGCGGCGGGGTCGTGCTCGGCGAGGGTGCGGTAGGCGAGAGCCTGCATGCCGTGCATGTCCGCCTCGTCGAACATCTGCATCCAACTCGGCGGCGGAACATCGCCCTTGTCGGAGACGAACAGTTCCTCGGCCTCGCCCAGGGTCCGGCGCATGGCCTGGGCCCTGCCCATGGAGGCCTGCGCCCAGGCCTCGATGGTGTGCAGCATCGCCCGGGTACGGGGCAGGGTCTCCTCCCCGGAACCGGACTTGGCGAGCTTCATCAGATCGAGGGCGTCGTCGGGCCGGCCCAGGTGCACCATCTGGCGTGCGGCCCGGGAGAGGGCCTCACCCGCGCGGGGGCGGTCGCCCCCTTCGCGTGCCGCGTGGGCGGCGATGACGAAGTACTTCTGGGCGGTGGGTTCGAGGCCGACGTCGTGGGACATCCAGCCTGCGAGCACGGCGAGGTTGGCCGCGACACCCCACAGACGGCGCTGGAGGTGGTCGGGGTGGCGGTAGGCGAGCATGCCGCCCACCTCGTTGAGCTGGCCGACCACCGCCTTGCGCTGCAGTCCGCCGCCCCGGGAGGCGTCCCAGGCGCGGAACACCTCGACGGAGCGCTCCAGGGCGTCGATCTCCTGCGACCCGATGGGAGCGGCCTCGTAGCGGTCGAACCCAGCGGGGTCGGCGTCCAGGGGATCGTGGAGACGCGGAGCGTCGGTGGCCAGAGCGGGGTCGGTGTGCAGCCAGTCGTGCATGGCGCTGCTGAGTGCGGAGCCTGCGGCGAGCGCGGCGCCCGCGCCCACCAAGCCGCGTCGGTTGAGCATGAGGTCCATTCCCGTGAATTCGGTGAGGACCGCCGCCGTACGTTCGGGTGCCCAGGGCAGGCCGTCGGGATGGCCGGCGCCGCCGACCTCCCTTCGCTTGCGCGTGCGCCCGTGCCGTACGAACCCGAGGTCCTCGATGGTCACGACACGGCCGAGTCGCTCGGTGAACAGAGCCGCCAGCACCTTCGGCACCGGATCTCGAGGGGACTCCCCCATGTCGATCCAGCGCCGGACCCGCGAGGTGTCGGTCGCCAGCTGCGGATGGCCCATGGCCGCCGCCTGCCGGTTCACGAGCCGCGCGAGCTCGCCCTTGGACCAGCCGGCGAGGCCGAACAGGTCCGCGAGACGGGTGTTGGGTTCTCCGGTCACGTCAAGCCCCCAGGTTCTCGGCTGAGTTGACAGTAACCCCCTGTCAGATGCACCGCGACTATTCGCCAGGGTTCGCCAGGGTCCGCCAGATGGTGTGCCACCCGCGGCCGGGTGTCAGGTAGGAAAGCGCCACCCCGCCCCGGGAGCGAGACGCATTCCCCAGGGTGACGAAGGCTTCCGGGGCGGGGCCGCGCACGCGACTTGTCGGCACACGAAGGGATCTGTATCGCCCATGTACACAGCATCGTCCTCCGTGTCCGCCCCGCCCCGCCCGCGCACCCTGCAGGCAGGCGGCAGGCCGTTGTTCGAGCCCTCCACGACCGGCAGGACCCGGCGCTGGCCGGGGGCTGTCGGCCAACCGCTCAGCGGGAGAATCGACTTGTCCGGCCCCCAGGGCGCGCAGCTGCGCATGGCGATCGCCTCGGTGCACCGCATCTGCCCGGAGTTCAATCCGGTGCAGGTGCTGCGCAGGAGCGGTCGCTCGGTGCTGCTCGTCGGCACTACGGGGCGGACCACGGCCGTCGCCAAATGCTTACTGGACCAGTCGCCGGCGTGGGCGGAGCGGTTCCGGCACGAGATAGGGGTCTACCGTGCGTTCGTCCGGCACCGGCCTCCGGTGCGTGCGCCCCGGCTCATCGCCGCGGACCCGGACGACTGCACGCTCGTCGTCGAGCGGATGCCCGGACGTCCGGCCGCCCTCGCCCGGCACCCCTCCGAGGCGCCGCCGCGCGCGGACGTCCGTGCTGCGCTCGGGGCCATCGCCCGGCTGAACTCATGGCGACCGCCGGCCGGGATGTTCGACGCACCGCTGGACTACGCGTCGCGGATCGCCCGCTACCACGAGCTGGGGCTCTTCACCGACCGCGACCTGGGTGATCTGCAGAAGCTGCTGCACGGTCTCGCCCACGCCGGGGGACGGCAGGGCGGCCTGGGCCAGTTCTGCCACGGCGACGCCCTGCTGTCGAACATCCTCCTCGCGCCGACGGGCCCGGTGCTCGTGGACTGGGAGCACGCCGGCTGGTATCTGCCGGGGTACGACCTGGCGACGCTCTGGACGGTGCTGGGCGACGCCCCGGTGGCCCGGCGCCAGATCAGCCAGTTGGCCCAGCAGTCGGGCCCCGCGGCCCGCGACGCCTTCCTGGTGAACCTGATGCTGGTGCTGACCCGGGAGATCAGGACCTACGAGACGGCCGTGCAGCGGACGATGCGGGAGGCCCCGCCGGCCGGCACCGTCCCTTCAGCGCAGGCCGGAGTCTCCTCCGGAGAGGAGCAGCGGCTGCTGCTGCGGCGGCTGCACGATGACTGCGCGCTGGCACGGCGGGCCGTGCGCGCGGCGGTCGGCACCCGCTGACCGCGACGAGGGGGAGGAGCGCTGTGCGTCCAGTGCCGACACACTGGACGCACAGCGCTCTGTCGTGTGCCGACGTGACACGACGCCAGGGATGGTGCGTATGTCCGGACCGCACCGTGCGGGATGGCGGGATGGCGGGATGGCGAGAGGCTCGCTGCCGCGCCCCCAACGGCAGAGGCGGAGGAGGACGGCTGGCGGCAGGAGGTGTAGCGAGTCCGGCTCGGGGGAACTCGTCACCGGACGCAGCCGGGGCCGGCCGGTCCGGCCGGCACGGGAACACGGGTGCGTGACCGAGAACAGGCCACTCGCTCCGTGCGCGTGTCGGCCGCGGCGCGATACTGGCATCACAGGGCGGACCGCCTGGTCGAGCCCGGACCCCGGACGGAGGCACGCTCCCATGGCCCGACGCATCACCGCCGGAGTGGACGGATCACCGGAGAGCCGGGCCGCGGTGCACTGGGCGGCCCGCGAAGCGGCGCTCCGCGGGCTTCCGCTCCGTATGGTGCACGCATGGCTGTGGCAGCCCCTCGACGTGCCGATCGTCCAGGACCGCGAGGCGCAGGCGCGTTCGGTGGAGAGTCTGGTACGTGAGGCGGAGTCGGAGATCACCGGGCGCTACCCGGATGTGGCGGTCTCCGCCGAGGTGGTGGCGGACACGGCGGTGGCGGCGCTGCTCGACGAGTCGGAGCGCGCTTCGATGCTGGTGCTCGGATCCCGGGGTCATGGCGCGATCGTCGGCTTCATCGTCGGCTCCTACGGCCAGCAGGTGATCGCCTCCGCCGCCTGTCCCGTCGTCGCCGTACGTGCGCCGGCCGGGAAGGAGCAGGACCAGGCCGCGGTTCCCGCACCCCGCGAGGGCGCCGAGGTGGTGGTGGGACAGCACGGCACGCCGGAGGACTGCGGCGCCGTCCTCGGTTTCGCCTTCGAGACCGCCGCCGCACATGGCGTGGGGGTGCGTGCGGTGCGGGCCTGGAGCCTGCCGGCCCTCTACACCTACAGCCCGGGTTCGATGCGGCTGGCCGACGAGGCCGGCGGCCTGGAGCCGTTCGAGAAGAAGGCGCTGGCGGACGCGCTGAAGCCCTGGCGGGAGCGGTACCCCCAGGTGCCGGTGACGGAGCACGTCGAGATGGGCAGCGCGGGACAGGTGCTGCTGTCCGCCACAGGGTGTGCGCTGCTGCTGGTCGTCGGCCGGCACGCGCGCCGTTCTCCCATCGGTGCGCGGGTCGGTTCCGTCGCCCATGCCGCGCTGCACCACGCGCCCTGCCCCGTGGCGGTCGTACCGCCGGGCTGACCCCGGCGTCGTCCACGACGGCCGGACAGCCCGTTCGCGTCGGGAGTTCGCCAGCCGGTTCAGAGGACCGGCGGCGGCCGTCGGGCGTGGTGTCACACCACGCGGCCGTGTGCCGCGCCCCTGGGACGCCCCGCGCCTGACGACTCGCTCCGGATACCCGGACCGGCCCGGCCGCGTCGGCTCCGCATCGCACCGGCCGGCCGTGCCCCGCGCCCTGCGTCGGTCCGCGCCCGGGCCCCGCGGCCCGGTCGTCCGTGCCCTGACGGCCCCTCACCGGCGATCACGGGTCCACTCCGCTGAGCGCCGCAGGCCGCGCCCCACCCGTCCGTGACGGGGTCCCGGTAGTTCTCGTCCCAGTACATCACCGACGACATGCCCGGCACCGTGCTGCGGCGCGGTGCCGGACGCGCAGATGGCAGAAGTGGGCGACATCGTGTACCTGGTCGGCCGCCACCCTCACCCCGCACGACGGCGCACGGCAGGGGCGCGAGGGCGGTCCGGTGAAGCTGCGGGAGCGCATCGAGCGCGTCCTGGACAGCTACGACGCGGCCGACCGGCCGGGCTCGTAGACGTTCACCCTGCACGTCTACGGCGGCGGGCAGCATTGCCGTTACAGCCCGCCCGTGTTATGCGGTCGGGTGGTCGGGTTCGGCGGGGGTGCCCGCCGCCACTACTTCGGCGGCCCCGGCCGCGCGTGCCTGGGGGCTGAGGTTGAAGGAGACGGTTTCGCCCGGCTTGACGGCGGGACCGCCGTCAAGCGGGAGGGAGGCCAGGAGCTCGCCGGTCTTGGCGTCCTCCAGGAGGATCTCAGCGTTGGAGTAGTAGCCGATTTCGAGGTTCTCGGTGAATGACTTGCTTCGGTTCAGGCCCCCCGCCTGGAGGATGGTGTTGGTGCCTGTGCTCCAGAAGTGGTGTCCGTTGTGCCTGGGGTTGTAGTTCATGGCGGTTCGGCCTTCGACCGTGGCCGAGTAGGTGACCTTGACCTCCATGGTGCCGCGGGTGGCGACGAGCGTGGACTTCACCGCCTGCCCCGGTTCGAGATAGACCTCGACCCCGGTTTCCGACCCCAGCGTGACCGTCTGGGACTCGGTCTTCGACTGCCCCCATGAGTGCGTATAGCTCATTGAGGTTTCGCCGCCGCCTCCGGTGCCCAGGAAGCCGATCTCGTAGGAGATCGACTGCTCCAGCGAGAAGCTGTTGGTCGACGACCAGGTGTTGCTGACCGTGTTGGACACCTCCTCCCAGATGCTGACGTTGAACGTGCCGCCCACACTGGAGTTGTTGCGGAACGTGGCGGTCTTCACGGTGGTCGGCTTGCTGTTGATCCCAAGGATCTCAGCCTTCACGGCCTTCAGGACCGTGGTCGTCTGCTGCCACCCGTAGGTGTTGTACAGGTCATGATCGGTGGGGTTGCGAATCCAGGCGCCGTTGGGGCGCCGCCCCATGTGCTTGGCGCATGCGTCCGTGATGCTGCCCCAGGGCCAGCCGAAGCCGTCCCGCTCGCTGTCGGTGATGACGTGCTTCTGTTCCCCGATGGCGTTGACGATGGACTCGGCCTCATCCTCGCCGGCCGTCACTTTGGTGCGGAATGACGTCACGACTGTCATGGTTCCTCGTTCTCCTGCTCAGCGGTCGAAGGCTGCACTGCCTGCCCTGTCGCGTTCCATCGCACTTCACGTGCCGATGAGGCCCACAGCCGGTTCCAGCACACTCGTCAATGACGACTTCCGCCACCTCGACAGCACCAGATGGGCTAACGCCCTCCGCCAGCGTGGCCGGCACACGCCCTCGCAACGATGACCGAGACAGGCGCGGATCGGCGCACCCTGCTGTTCCCAGCTCAAGGGCTGTTCGTGTCACCAGTCCCGCGACCAACTGCTGGAGGGGTGCGCAGCCGTAGACGTTCTCCCTGAGGCCCGAACATGATCAGATACTCGACCGGTCCGTCGGATCCGGCGTTCGCGACTCCGTGAAGGATGCGGGTGTCGAATTCGACGACGTCCCCGGCAGTCAGGACGAGGTCCTGGCTACCGAGTGCGAGCCACAACCGCCCGTACAGGACACACAGCCACTCGTAACCCTCGTGGGACACCTGCCGGGGCCGCCCGGGCGGCCTCTCGACGGCAGGCAGGACATGCTTGTGGGCGTGCAGGCCGCCGACGTACCGGGTCAGCGGCAACACCGCCTTGTCGTCGCCGAAGCTGTGCGGCGCCGTGCTGCGGGGCTCGGCCGCAGGGGCGGGTGCGGTGCCGACCAGTTCGTCCAGGGAGACTCCGAATTCCTTCGCCAGCTGTAGCACCACCTCCAGGGTGGGCTTGCGCCGGCTGGTCTCGATCCGCGACAGCGTACTGGGCGAGATGCCGGTTGCGCGGCTGACATCGGCGAGTGTGACGCCACGGCGCTCGCGCACGACCCGCAGCCGGGGCCCCATCACCGCCAGCATCTGCGCCACGTTGTCTCCTGCCACCGTCCCCGTTCCTTCTCGCTGTGCCGCTCACCGCCTTGGCCTGCAAGCTTGCCAGAATGGCAACGCTGATCGCGCGGAGTGGCCGCCGGGCCGCATGATCGATGGGTACCCCCGCGCCGCCCGCGAACCGAGGAGAAGTCGCCCATGCGATCCGAGCCGACCGCCGCACTCCGCCACCGCATCGTCGAGGCCCCGGCCGGGCGCCTGCACCTGGTCGAGCAGGGCTGCGGCCCGCTGGTCCTGCTCGTGCACGGCTTCCCCGAGTCCTGGTACTCCTGGCGCCGCCAGCTCCCGGTCCTCGCCGCGGCCGGGTACCGGGCGGTGGCGATCGACGTACGTGGCTACGGCCGCTCCTCCAAGCCCGCCGCGACCGACGCCTATCGGATGCTCGACCTGGTGGAGGACAACGTCGCCGTAGTGCGTGCCCTCGGCGAGGAAAGCGCGGTGGTCGTCGGCCACGACTGGGGCTCCAACATCGCCGCTGCCTCCGCCCTGCTCCACCCCGGAGTCTTCCGCGCGGTCGGCTTGCTGAGCGTCCCGTACGCGCCGCCCGGCGGCCCCCGCCCCACCGACATCTTCGGCCGGATCGGCGGCCCCGAGCAGGAGTTCTACGTCTCCTACTTCCAGGAGCCCGGCCGCGCCGAGGTGGAGATCGAGCCCGATGTCCGGGGCTGGCTCGCGGGCTTCTACGCGGCCCTGTCCGCCGACACCATGCCAGCCGAGGGCGAGCCCGACCCGCACTTCATCGCCCTAGGTGTTCTGTCCCGGGAGGTTGTGGACGGTGAGGCAGATCTCGGCTGAGGGATCTTGAACGGGTGAGGGCCTTCCGGTTCGGTGTGGATTGCGACGTCTACACCAACAGAAAGGCCCTCGTGCCCCACCGTAATGCACCCCTGACCGAGACCGGGCGGCTACGCCTGGCCCGCTGCGTGGTCGAGGACGGCTGGCCCCTGCGCCGGGCCGCCGAACGCTTCCAGGTCTCGCCCACAACCGCCCAGCGGTGGGCCGACCGCTACCGGGCCCTGGGCGAGGCCGGGATGGCCGACCACTCCTCCCGACCGCATCGCAGTCCCCGCCGGACACCGACCCGGACCGAACGCCGGATCATCAAGGTCCGCCTCGCCCGCCGGTGGGGCCCGGCCCGCATCGCGCACCTGCTGGGCCTCGTGCCCTCGACCGTGCACCGAGTCCTCGTCCGCTACCGCCTGGCCCGGCTCACCCACCTGGACCGGGCCACCGGCCGCGTCATACGCCGCTACGAATGGGACCGCCCGGGCGAGCTGGTCCACGTGGACATCAAAAAGCTCGGCAACATCCCCGACGGCGGCGGCCACAAAACCCTCGGCCGCCAAGCCGGACGCAAGAACCGCAAGAACGCCGGCTACAGCTACGTCCACACCGCGGTCGACGACCACTCCCGCCTCGCCTACAGCGAGATCCACCCGGACGAGAAGAAGGAGACCGCCACCGCCTTCTGGACCCGCGCCCACGCCTTCTTCACCAGCGTCGGGATCACCGTCGAGCGCGTACTGACCGACAACGGCGCCTGCTACAAGTCGCACACCTGGCGCGATGCACTCGCCGACGCAGGGATCACTCACAAGCGAACCCGGCCCTACCGGCCGCAGACCAACGGCAAGGTCGAACGCCTCAACCGCACCCTGCTCGACGAATGGGCCTACGCAAAGCCCTACCGATCAGAACAGGAACGACGCGACGCCTTCCCCACATGGCTGCACACCTACAATCACCACCGCGGACACACCGCGCTGAAGGGCCAGCCACCCGCCAGCCGCGTTCCTAACCTCTCAGGGCAATACACCTAGGCTGTCACATGCGCGACCGTTTCCCCGCCGGTCCGCTCCCGTCCTGGTTGAGCGAGGAGGACCTCGACGTTTACGCCGGGGAGTTCGAGCGTACGGGTCTGACCGGCGCCCTCAACCGCTACCGCAACATGGACCGCGACTGGGAAGACCTCGCCCCCCACTGCGGATCCCCCATCAAACAGCCCGCCTTGTTCGTCGGCGGCGCACTGGACGCCTCCACCACCTGGATGGCCGATGCCATCGACGCCTACCCCATCACCCTCCCCGCCCTGTCCGCCTCCCACCTCCTGGGCGGCTGCGGCCACTGGGTCCAGCAGGAACGCCCCGACGAGGTCAACAGCCTGCTGATCGACTGGCTCGCCACTATTCAGGGCTGAACCCGGCGGGCTACCGCGGGCGGGCCGCGCAGAGGCAGCGCATGGCGGTGTGCTCGGTGATGCCGAACAGTCACACCGCACGTACTCCACTGACAACAAGCGTGCCTACGTGACAACTACCGTGCTTCAGCTCATGCCCCAGCTCACCGCGTCACCACGTGAGACATCCTCTTAGCGTTGTTTTTTCGGCGAGAACTACTGGGACCCCGTGACATGGACTTCCTTACCGCTGAGCCTCGTTGACGGATCGTCCGGGAGCCGCTACCCCTGTACGGGTCGCTCGCGCACCATCCGTCACTGGAGGCTGCATTGCAGGCATCCGCCCCGGCACGACCGAGACATGCTCGCAGACGGGGGGTGGTGGTCGCGGCACTGCTGCTGACCCTGGCCTCGGCCGCTCCGTCCGCCGTCGCGGAGCCGGCCGCGCCGTCCGACGAACTCCAGCGAGCCTTCGCCGCCGCCGCCGCCGAGTACCGGGTGCCGCAGAGCGTGCTGCTCGGCGTCTCCTACCTCCAGTCGCGCTGGGACGGGCACGGCGGTGCCCCGAGCGTCACGGGCGGTTACGGGCCGATGCACCTCACCGACGCCGCGACGGCCCTGGCCGAGGCCCCTCACCATGCGCACGGCGTGGAGGACGCCCGTGGCGACGCGGCCCGCGCTCCCCGGACGGGCGACGGCGCCACGCTCGCGGAGCGCGCAGCACTGCCGGCCCGGCTGCGGACCCTGGAACGGGCCGCGGACCTCACCGGTATCCCCGCCGAACGGCTGCGCACGGACACGGCCGCGAACGTCCGGGGCGGCGCGGCACTGCTCGCCGACGCCCAGCGGAAACTGGGCCGGGCGCCCGGCGGCGGCGCGGCGGACTGGTACGCGGCGGTCGCCCGGTTCTCGGGCGCCGATGACACGGCCACCGCGACGACGTACGCCGACGACGTGTTCGACGTCATCCGCACGGGCCGGCGGCGGACCACGGACAGCGGCCAGCGGGTGTCCCTGCCGGCCGGCGAGGGGCTGCGTCCCGACAGGTCGGGCCTGGCCCGCCTGGGGCTTCGCACCGCGGACCGGACGCTCACGGAGTGTCCGGTGACCGTGGCGTGCGAGTGGATCCCCGCGCCTTACGAGCAGTTCGGCGAGGGCGACTACGGCAACCACGACAAGGCGGACCGGCCCGCGTCGCAGTCGGTGGAGTACATCGTCATCCATGACACCGAGGCGACCTGGGAGACCACCCTCCGCCTGGTCCAGGACCCGGAGTACGTGTCCTGGCAGTACTCGCTGCGGTCGTCGGACGGGCATGTCGCCCAGCATCTGCGGCTGGAGGACGTCGGCTGGCACGCCGGCAACTGGTACGTCAACGCCAAGTCGGTCGGGCTGGAGCACGAGGGCTTCCTCGTCAGCCCCGACGCCTGGTACACGGAGGCGATGTACCGCAGCTCCGCCCGGCTGGTGCGCCACCTCGCCAAGCGGTACGGCATCCCGCTGGACCGGCAGCACATCATCGGGCACGACAACGTGCCGGGCACGCTGCCCTCGACCATCCCGGGCATGCACACCGACCCGGGGCCGTTCTGGGACTGGGCGCACTACTTCACGCTGCTGGGACGGCCGTTCGCACCGACCGCGGGTCCTGGCGCGTCCGCGGTGACGATCCGTCCCGACTACGACCGGCACCGGCCGGTGTACACGGGCTGTGTGAAGGCGGGCGACACCTGCGCTCCGCACGGTTCGGGTGCGGTCCGGCTGCACACCGCGCCGGACGCCTCGGCGCCGCTGGTCAGGGACATCGGACTGCGGCCGGGCGGCGGCGAGTCGACGACGGGTGTCAACGACACCGGCGCGCGGGCCACGACGGGGCAGCAGTACGCGGTCGCGGAGCGCCGCGGTGACTGGACGGGCATCTGGTACCTGGGCCAGAAGGCCTGGTTCCACAACCCGCGTACCCGGCCGACCGCGGTGGGCGCGCGCGCCGTGCTCGTCACCCCGCGCGAGGGCCTGGCGGAGGTCCCGGTCTACGGCCGCGCCTATCCGGAGGCGTCGGCGTACCCGGCGGGTGTACCGGTGCAGGCGGTGACGCCGCTGCCGTACAGACTGCTCGAAGGACAGAGCTACGTGACCGGTGGCAGCACGCCGGGCGAGTACTACTGGGCGACGACGTTCGACACGTCGCAGCACACCGTGGTGCGCGGCGACGAGCGTTACCACCAGATCCAGTTCGGGCACCGGGTCGCCTTCGTGAAGGCCTCCGACGTGCGGGTCGTGCACCGGTAGCGGGGCGGCGCGCGACCGGTTCATCCGGACGGGTGATCATCGGGGCCGCGTGCTCCGGAGAGGGGACGGGTAGGGCTCGCCCGTACGCCGACCGGTCCGCGCGGCTCGCGCGCGGACGCTCACCGAAAGGCCGGGCACGTATGGCACAGCCCTTCGAACTGCCGGATTTCTACGTACCGTATCCGGCCCGACTCAACCCGCACGTCGACGCGGCACGCCGGCACACCCGTGAGTGGGCGCACCGTATGGGGATGCTGGAGGGGTCGGGGATCTGGGAGCTCGAGGACCTGGAGGCGCACGACTACGCCCTGTTGTGCGCCTACACCCATCCGGACTGCTCGGCGGAGGCGCTCTCGCTGGTCACCGACTGGTACGTGTGGGTGTTCTTCTTCGACGACCACTTCCTGGAGGTCTACAAGCGCACGGGCGACACGGCCGGAGGCAAGGACTATCTGGACCGGCTCCCCGCGTTCATGCCACTGGATCCGGAGCAGGGCGTCCCGGAGCCGACCAACCAGGTGGAGGCGGGACTCGCCGACCTGTGGGCGCGGACTGTGCCGAGCATGTCCGCGGCGTGGCGGGCCCGGTTCGCCGAGGCGACGGAGCACCTGCTCAACGAGTCGCTGTGGGAGCTGCACAACATCAACCGGGGCCGGATCGCCAACCCGGTCGAGTACGTCGAGATGCGGCGCAAGGTCGGCGGTGCGCCGTGGTCGGCGGGGCTCGTCGAGTTCGCGGCGGGCGCTGAGGTCCCCGAGCGGGTCGCCGGCTCGCGGCCGATGCGGGTGCTGAGGGACGCGTTCTCCGACGCGGTTCATCTGCGCAACGACCTGTTCTCGTACGAGCGGGAGGTCGGCGACGAGGGCGAGAACAGCAACGGCGTGCTGGTGCTGGAGACCTTCCTCGGCTGCTCGACGCAGGAGGCGGCCGACGCGGTCAACGACCTGCTGACGTCACGGCTGCAGCAGTTCGAGAACACCGCGCTCACCGAGGTCCCGGCGCTCTGCGTGGAGACCGGGCTGGACCCGGCGGAGTGCGCGGCGGTCGCCGCGTACACCAAGGGCCTGCAGGACTGGCAGTCCGGCGGGCACGAGTGGCATCTGCGTTCCAGCCGCTACATGAACAAGGGCGCGGTGGCGGGGCCTTCGCTGTTCGACGGGGTGCTGGGGACGTCGGCCCTGGACGTGAGGACGCTGTTCGGCCGGCCGGCGGTGTCCCGGCTGCGCGGACTGACGCACGTACCGCACCGGCCGACGGGGCCGTCGCTGCTGCCCGAGTTCGACTGCCCGTTCCCCCTGACGCTCAGCCCGCACCATGAGGAGGCGCTGGCCAGGTCGGTCGCCTGGGCGAAGCGGATGGGGCTGCTCGGGGACATCTGGGACGAGGAGATGCTCACCGGCTTCGACTTCGCCCTCTGCGCGGCCGGCCTCGACCCGGACGCCACGCCCGAGGAGCTGGAGCTCAGCACGGAGTGGCTGACATGGGGCACGTACGGGGACGACTACTACCCGCTGGTGTTCGGCCGCCCCCGCGATCTCCTCGGCGCGAAGGCGTGCACGGACCGGCTGACGGCCTGTATGCCGCTCGACGACCCGGGGTCGGGCGCGGCGGTGGCGGAGAGCCCGATGGAGCGGTCGCTCGCGGACCTCTGGGCACGGACGGCGGGGCCGATGGGCCCCGAGGCGCGGGCGGGGCTGCGGCGTGCGCTGGACGTGATGCTGGAGAGCTGGCTGTGGGAGCTGCACAACCAGGCGCAGCACCGGGTGCCCGACCCCGTGGACTACATGGAGATGCGGCGCAGCACCTTCGGGTCGGACCTCACGATGTTGCTGTGCCGGCTGCGGCACGAGGGGGAGCTGCCGCCGGAGATCCACGGCACGGGGACGATGCGGAGCCTGGAGAACGCGGCGTCGGACTACGCCTGCCTGGTCAACGACCTCTTCTCGTACCAGAAGGAGATCGAGGTCGAGGGCGAGCTGCACAACGGCGTTCTCGTGGTGCAGAACTTCTTCGGCTGCGGCTACGGGGCCGCCGTCGCGATCGTGGACGATCTGATGCGGTCGAGGCTGAGCCAGTTCCTGCACATCAAGGAGAATGAACTCCCTCTGCTGCACGAGCGGTTCGCGCTGGACTCCCGGGGCAGGGCGGCGCTGGACTCCTATGTGCGGGAACTGGAGGACTGGCTCGCGGGCATCCTGAACTGGCACCGGAAGGCGCGCCGTTACGGGGCGGAGGACGTGCGGTCGGGCGCGGGCTCGGCGTTGTGCCTCGACGGGCCCCTGGCACTGGGGATGTCGGCGGCGAGAGTCGTCGACCTGCTCCGGACGGGTGCGGGGCCGGGGGCGTCGGTGAGCACCGGCACGGGATCGCACTCCGGCGCGGCGGCGGTTGCCGTGCGGCTCTGACCGGGGTGCCGGGAGGCTGGTGTCCGCTCGGGAACGTCCCGCGCGGCGGCGGGGACCGGGGGCGGCCGGGCTGTCGTACGGTCCCGCGGCAGGGGGCGTGGGACCGTACGGGGCCGGGCGGTGCGGAGAGGGGCCGCGGGGACGAGGGCGCGCGGGCATGACCCGAGTCGGACCGGGTTCACCGACGTCGGCGGGCTCCGACCGGTGCCTGGCGGGGTCCGCCCCGTCCGCGGGGTCGCGGCGGCGGGTGCCCGGAGGGTCAGCCCTGCTGGAAGAGTTCCGCGGGCAGCGGCTTGAGGAGGGCGTACAGATCGTCGGTGATCGGCCGGTCCCAGCTGGCGATGGTGACGAGGACGTTGTCACTGCGGTCGAACTGCACGCAGGAGATCCGGCCGTCGGAGAGCTTGATCCTGCGCACGATCAGCAGATTGTCGCCCTGCATCACGGGGACGTCCTCGGTGCCGACGACCGTGACGTCCTCGTCGTTCTCCAGTGCCGCGAGCAGCTGGGCGACCTCGAACGGGGCCTCCCCTTCGGCGACCTCGCGGGCCGGCGAGCCCTCCGGCAGATTGCCGATGATCATCGCGGGGCCCCGGCCTCCGAACAGGTCGTAGCGCAGGAAGACGCCCTGGCAGCTGCCGTCGGGCGCGGGCAGCAGCCCGGCGCCGAGGTTGCCGGGCCAGTCCCCCGGGTCCATGGCCAGGACGTCGAAGTCCGGGCCCGCGGGAGTGGCGGCGCTGCGGCGGCGGAGGAAGGACATGCCGACATGGTACGTGTCCCGCAGGCCGTGCCGCCGACCGGGCGCTCCCGTGCGCGACACGCCGGAACGGGGCGGACGGCCGGTCGCACCGGGGCCCGCGGGCTCAGCCGGCGCGTGCCGCCAGCTCCCGCAGGAGGGTGATGGACTCGTCCACGCGTTCGTACGGCACGAACAGGTGGTCGTGGTGGTGGCCGGCGACGACGTTGCAGCTGATGCCCGCTTCGGCCAGGGCGGTGGCGACGGCGGCGGTGAGCCCGACGGCGTCGAGTGCGGAGTGCACGCGGAGGGTGATCCAGCCGGCTACGTAGTCGTAGACCAGCCCTGCGGCGTCGGCCTCCTCCTCGCGTACGACGAGGGTCAGGCCCTCGTCCTCGGCGACGGTGGCCACGGGGGCGAGGCCGGGCGGCGGCGCACCGGTGACGGTGGTGAAGACGTAGCGGCCGGGGTTCGGTTCGGGACGCATACCGGTCAGCAGACGGCCGAGGTCACGTTCTGGGCTCATGATCGTCAGCCTAGACCGTGCGGGCGGGTGCCCCTCTTCCCATCGATGCGCCCCTCACCAACGCAACCCGAGCACGCAGGTTCAAGAGTTCTCGAGACGTTTGCCTTTCATTCGAAGGCCGGCGTCCAAGGTGGCGGCCCAGCGCGCCTCGCACACGGGCCGCCGCCGGAGGCATGTCAGGTGAGGTCGAACTCCCCGTGCCGGGCGTTCATGACGAAGGCGCGCCACTCGGCCGGGCTGAAGATCAGTGACGGGCTGCCGGGACGGCCGCCGTTCCTCATCGCGATGAAGCCCTCGACGAAGGCGATCTGGACGTCACCCGCCCCCTGGCTCCCCGACTGCCAGTCCGCCCGGCTGAGGTCGAGCTCCGGCTTGTTCCAACCCGAAAGCGGCTGCTCCGTGGTGATGCTCTCGCCCACGTCCCTACTCCTCCCGGTTCGTCGTCCGGGGTCAGCGTAGCGATCGGGGCCGGTCGCGGACAGGCCGCCGCAGGAGGACTCGCGGCCGCTTCCGGAATGCCGGCCGGGGCCGCTCGCGGGGCCCCGCCTCCGCGGGCCCGGCCGCCCCGGTGTGCGCAGGCGCCGCCCTCCCTCGTGCCCCGGTGGGCGACCGCGCCCACCGGGGCACGGAGTTCAGGTCGCCGGAGGCTCGGCGCCCACCAGCCACATGGAGAAGAACTGCGAGCCCCCGCCGTAGGCGTGGCCGAGGGCCATCCGCGCCCCCTCCACCTGGTGCGCACCCGCCCGGCCCCGTACCTGGAGGGCCGCCTCGGCGAAGCGGATCATCCCCGAAGCACCGATGGGGTTGGTGGACAGCACCCCGCCGGACGGGTTCACCGGCAGGTCGCCGTCCAGTTCCGTGACGCCGGACTCGGTGAGCTTCCAGCCCTCGCCCTCCGCCGCGAAGCCCAGGTTCTCCAGCCACATCGGCTCGTACCAGGAGAAGGGCACGTACATCTCCACGGCGTCGATCTCGCGGCGCGGGTCGGTGATGCCCGCCTGCCGGTAGACGTCGGCGGCGCAGTCCTTCCCGGCCTGCGGGGACACGAAGTCCTTTCCCGCGAACAGCGTCGGTTCGCTGCGCATCGCACCGCCGTGCACCCAGGCCGGGCGGTGCGGCGAACGGGCGGCTCCGGCCCGGTCGGTGAGGACCATCGCACAGGCGCCGTCGGAGGACGGGCAGGTCTCCGAGTACCGGATCGGGTCCCAGAGCATCGGCGAGGACTGCACCTTCTCCAGGGTGATGCCGTGCTCGTGGAGGTGGGCGTACGGGTTCTTCAGCGCATTGCGGCGGTCCTTGTACGCGACCAGGGAGCCCACGGTCTGGGGTGCGCCGCTGCGGCGCATGTACGCACGTACGTGCGGGGCGAAGAACCCGCCCGCGCCGGCGAGGAGCGGCTGCTGGAACGGGACGGGCAGCGACAGGCCCCACATCGCGTTCGATTCGGACTGTTTCTCGAAGGCGAGGGTGAGCACCGTCCGGTGGACACGGGCCGCCACGAGGTTGGCGGCGACCAGCGCCGTCGATCCGCCGACCGAGCCCGCCGTGTGCACGCGCAGCATCGGCTTGCCGACGGCGCCGAGGGCGTCGGCCAGGTACAGCTCCGGCATCATCACGCCCTCGAAGAAGTCGGGGGCCTTGCCGATGACGACGGCGTCGACGTCGACCCAGCCGAGTCCGGCGTCGTCGAGGGCCCGCCGCGCGGCCTCACGGACGAGCCCGGCGATCGACACGTCGCGGCGGGCCGCGACGTGCTTGGTCTGGCCGACGCCGACGACGGCCACGGGTTCCTCAGCGGGCATGCGGCTCTCCTTCGAGGACGGCGACCAGGTTCTGCTGTAGGCAGGGGCCGGAGGTGGCGTGGGCGAGGGCGCGGTCGGAGGCACCCCGGTGGACGGCGGCGGCGGCCTCGCCGATGCGGATCAGGCCCGCCGCCATGACGGGATTGGCCGCGAGGGCGCCGCCCGAGGCATTGATCCGCACGGAGCCGCCGAGACGCAGCGCCTTGCGCAGCACGACCTCCTGGGAGGTGAACGGGGCGTGGAGTTCGGCGGTGTCCACGGGCCGCTCGAAGGCTCCGGCCCCTTCGGCGGCGAGCCGGGTCGAGGGCGAGTCGGTGAGATCGCGCACCCCGAGGGAGTGCGGTTCGATGCGGTGGTCCATGCCCCGGATCCAGGCGGGGCGGTCACACAGTTCCCGCGCCCTGTCCCCGGCGGCGAGGACCACCGCGGCCGCGCCGTCGCCGACGGGTGGGCAGTCGCCGGTGCGCAGGGGCCGGACGACGTAGTCGCCCTGCGCGCGGGCCCCGCGGAGCTGGGCGTGCGGGTTGTCCGCGGCGTCGGTCCTGCTGCGTGCCGCGATCGCGGCCAGGGCCGGCTCGTCCGTCTCCCCCGCGTCGACGAGCGCCTGGGCCTGCAGGGCGGCGAGGGCCACCGAGTCGGGCCAGAGCGGGGCGAGGTAGTAGGGGTCGAGCTGGCGGGTGAGGACGTCGCGGACGGAGCCGGGCGAGGACTTGCCCCAGGCGTAGACGAGGGCCGTGTCCGCCTCGCCGGTGAGGAGTTCGACCCAGGCCTCGTACAGCGCCCAGGCACCGTCCGTCTCCACGTGCGACTCGGCTATGGGCGGCCAGGCGCCCACGCCGTCGAGCGCCATCGTGAAGGAGAACGCCCGGCCGGCGAGGTAGTCGGAGGAGCCGGAGCAGGTGAAGCCGATGTCACCGGTGCGCAGCCCGGTGCGTCCGAGGACGTCGTGGAGCACGGGCATGAGCATCTCGACCTCGGAGATCTCCTCGCTGCCGCGTACGTGGTCGGTCTGGGAGAAGGCGACGATCGCGACGTCTCGCATGGCTACAGCAGCTCCTTGTAGGTGTCGTAGTCCGCGTCGGGTTCGCCGGTGGGCCGGTAGTGGTCGGGGTGCCGGCCGTCCTCGGTCCACACCGGTTCGACGCGCAGGCCCATGCGCACCTGGTCGTAGGGGATGCCCCCGATGCGGCCGTGGAGCGCGAGGCCGGCACCGTCGAGGGCGATGTGCGCGTACACGTACGGGACGTCGATGTCGAGGTTCTTCGCCTTGATGTTGACGATGCAGAACGTGGTGACGGTGCCGCGGGGACCGACCTCGACCTGTTCGGAGGTCGCGATGCCGCACGTCGGGCAGGCGCCCCTCGGCGGTACGTACACCTTGCGGCAGGAAGGGCAGCGCTCGCCGGTGGTGCGGCGCTCCGCGAGGGCGTTGATGAAGCGGGTCTGGGCACGCCCGGGCGTGTAGGTGTAGTCGAGCCGGGCCGGGGCGACGATGCCGGTGACGGGGTCGTCGAACTCCCCGCTGTGGAGGCGGGGTTCGGCTGCGGCGCGCCTCTCGGTACCGGATGTCGCCGGGGTCGGTTCCCGCTGGCCGCGGTCCTCGCACCGTTCGAAGCAGGCGATGTCCGTGATGGCTCCCGCACGCTCGGCGGCCCAGCGGACGCGGACCCGCATTCCGGTGCGCACGGCGTCGGGGCCGGGCGCGTCGAGGGCGTGGAGGAGGGCCGTGTCGGCGCCGTCGAGCCTCACCAGCACCCAGGCGAAGGGGGTGGCGAGGGGCTGGCCCCGGCGCGGTTCCGGGTTCCAGGCCCAGGTGGTGACGGTGCCGGCGGTGCCGACCTCGACGAGTTCGCGTAGCTCCTCGGCGTTCTCGGGGTCGTACTCCACCGGCGGGACGAGAACCCGGCCGCCGGTGGTCCTGACACCGAGCACGGTACGTTCGCGCAGTCCGGTCAGGAAGGCGGACTGCACGGGGCCGAGGGAGCGGGTGAACGGGAACTCGACGGTGAGCGGGGCGCGCAGCACCTCCGGTGCGGGGGGCACCCGGGATGCGGGGGTGGCGGTCATGGGACTCCTTCTGCCGGTTGCGTACGGAGGGCCCTGCGGGTCCCCGGGGTGCCGTGGTGCTCCCGTGCGGACCGCCCCGGAGTCCGGCTGCCCGGGCGCGGGGCGGCGGTATCCGGCGGTCGGTCCGCCGAACGGCCCGTCGGGCGGGCGGCCAGGCGCACGGGCAATCAGGCGGGCAGGCGGGCAGGCGGGCAGGCAGGCGCACGGTCAATCAGGCGGTCAGGCGGTCAGGCGGTCAGGCCCGGCGGTACACGGGGTCGCGCTTCTCGGCGAAGGCGCGGGCACCCTCCTTCGCGTCGGCGGTGTCGAAGACCGGCCAGCCGCGCTTCAGTTCTGCCGCGAGCCCTTCGGTCTCCGTCATCTCGGCCGTCTCGTAGACGGACGCCTTCACCGCCTCGACGGCGAGCGGCCCGCAGGCGTTGATCCTTTCGGCGGTCTCGAGGGCCCGCTCCAGCGCCGTGCCGTCGGGGACGACGCTGCCGACGAGGCCGATGCGCTCCGCCTCGGCTGCGCTGTAGGGACGGCCGGTGAGCAGCATCTCGAGGGCGTGGGTGCGCGGGATCTGACGCTGGAGCCGCACGGTCGAACCGCCGATGGGGAAGAGTCCTCTGCGGACTTCGAACAGCCCGAACACGGCGCTCTGCGCGGCGACCCGGATGTCCGTGCCCTGGAGGATCTCGGTACCGCCGGCGACGCAGGGCCCCTCGACCGCGGCGACGACCGGCTTGCGGGGGCGGTGGTGGCGGAGCATGGCCTTCCAGTGGAGGTCGGGGTCGGCCCTGAGCCGGTCGCGGTACTCCTCGCCCGCCATGCCCTTCCCGGCCAGGGCCTTGAGGTCCATTCCGGCGCAGAACGAGCCGCCCGCGCCGGTCAGGACGACCGAGCGGACGCCGTCGTCCGCGTCGGCCTCCAGCCAGGCGTCGTACAGCCCGACCAGCATGGGCAGCGACAGCGCGTTCCTGGCCTCCGGTCTGTTCAGCGTGAGCACCAGAGTGGCGCCTTCGCGCTGCACGGTGAGGTGTTCCGTACCCGTCATGGCCGTCCTCCCGTCTCAAGACCTAGGGCGTGTTGCGAAAGTCCCTCCTGGCCCGCGACGCCTGGCACGCACGCTCGCTGCGTTGTCGGAGTCATCCAAGTACGCCCAGTACGAGGATGATCCTCCGCCTTGCGATCTTCCCCTCGGCCCGGAGGGCCTGGGGAGACCCCATGCACCAGACGCCGCAGGCCCCGCCCTGCGGGCGGACGGAGCTACTTTCGCAACACGCCCTAGAACAGGTTGCAGGAGCCCGGGGAGCAGTTCAATAGTTTTCTGACAGTCAGTCAGTTTTCTTCTGCGGTAGCCCTTCCCAGTTGTGGGCGGCGGCGCTCTAATGACCGCTCCGAGGCGGTTGCGCCGTGCGGGCCGGGGTCAGGAGGAACGGTGGAGTACAACCTTGCCGACCTGTTCGAGTCGGTCGTCGACGTGGTGCCGGACCGCGAGGCGCTCCTCTACCTCGACCACCCCGGAACGGGGGCCGAGCGTCGCCTCACCTACGCGCAGCTCGACGCGGCGGCCAACCGGATGGCCCACCACCTCGCCGACGCGGGGCTGAAGCCCGGGGAACACGTCGGCCTGCACCTCTACAACGGCGTCGAGTACCTGCAGACGGTCCTCGGCTGCCTCAAGGCGCGCATCGTCCCCGTCAACGTGAACTACCGCTATGTCGAGGAGGAACTCGTCTACCTCTACCGCGACGCCGATCTCGCGGCTCTCGTCTTCGACGCGGAGTTCACCGGGCGGGTGGCGGCCGCCCTGCCGCGGACGGAGAAGCTGCGGCACCTCGTTCGCGTCGGCGCACCGGCACCGGACGCGCCTGCCCTGGACTGCACCGTGTTCACGGACGCCGAGGCGTCCGGCTCGCCGGGGCGCGGCTTCGGGGCACGCTCGGCGGACGACCAGTTCATCATCTACACGGGCGGCACGACCGGGATGCCCAAGGGTGTGATGTGGCGCCAGGAGGACCTCTTCTTCGCCGGGCTCGGCGGTGGGGCGCCGACCGGTGAGCCGGTGAAGCGGCCGGAGGAACTGGCGGAGCGCGTCGCGGCGGGCGGCGACGGCATCACCTTCTTCCCCACTCCCCCGCTGATGCACGGCACGTCGACGCTCACCTCGTTCATCGGCTTCGGCTTCGGCCAGCGGGTGGTGCTCCACCGCAAGTACGTGCCGGAGGAGGTGCTGCGCACGATCGAGCGGGAGCGGGTGACGTCGGTGTCTCTGGTGGGCGACGCGATGCTGCGACCACTGGTCGACGCGCTGAACGGCCCGTCGCAGGGCACGGACCTCTCGTCGCTGTTCAGCGTGTCGTCCTCCGGCGCGATCATGTCCGAGACGGTGCGGGAGCAGTTCAGGGCGCTGGCACCGCATGTGATGCTCCTGGACAACTTCGGCTCGTCGGAGTCCGGCTTCAACGGGACGGCCACGGAGGACTCGGGTCCGGGGAAGGGGTTACGGCTGCGGGTCAACCACCGTACGCAGGTGGTCGATCCGGTGACGTGCGAGCCGGTCGCGGTGGGCGAACCGGGCCGGATCGCCCAGCGCGGCCATGTGCCGCTCGGCTACTACAACGACCCGGCCAAGACCGCCGAGACCTTCTTCCGCCGGGGCGGCGAGCGCTGGGTGCTGCTCGGCGACATGGCCACGGTGGACGAGGAGGGCGTGGTCACCGTGCTGGGACGGGGCTCCCAGTGCATCAACACCGGTGGGGAGAAGGTCTATCCGGAGGAGGTCGAGCAGGCGCTGAAGGCCCATCCGGACGTCTACGACGCACTGGTGGCCGGGGTTCCCGACGCGAAGTGGGGCAACCACGTGGCCGCGGTCGTACAACTGCGGGAGGGGGCGCCCGCGCTGGACCTGGGGTCCGTCCAGGCGCACTGCCGCAGCAGGCTGGCGGGGTACAAGATCCCGCGACAACTGGTCGTCACCCCGGCCATCCAGCGCTCTCCGAGCGGCAAGGCGGACTACCGCTGGGCACGGGCGGTCGCCGCGGCGGCCGGCGGCACCGGGACGGGGTGAGCCCCTGCCCGGACGCCCCACGGGGCCCGGCGAGGCGAACCGCCCACGGTCAAGGGGCCCGCCGCCCAGGTGGCCGGGCAGGAGCGCTCGCCGGCTGCCGAGGCGGCAGCGCCCGTCCCGCCCGCCCCGGGAACAGCATCTGCCACTCGCGTTGAGCACGGTCGCGCGCCCGTACGTATTCCCCCGGCAGGGAGCAGCGAGCCACCTCCGGAGGACCCCCATGGCCGAAGCCGGCAGCAACGTCACCGAGCTCTTCCGCACGTCCACGGCGCACAGCCCGTCGTACGCCGCACTGAGCCGGGTGACCGGTGACCGGCAGCCGATCACCGACTTCTGCATCCCCTGCAACCCGTACTTCCCGACACCCGAGATGTTCGAGCAACTGG
The DNA here is from genome assembly GCF_005795905.1 of Streptomyces marianii. Classification (NCBI taxonomy): domain Bacteria; kingdom Bacillati; phylum Actinomycetota; class Actinomycetes; order Kitasatosporales; family Streptomycetaceae; genus Streptomyces; species Streptomyces marianii. Next base: position 7,995,576 of record NZ_VAWE01000001.1, on the reverse strand, counting down.
GTGACCGATTGCGGGATATCCTCACCTACTACCCCAGCGGCGCGGACACCATCACCGCGGAGCTGTGCTCCGTGCTGGGGCTCAATCCGCAGACCGTGGCCATGGGCAACGGCTCCACCGAGCTGATCACGTGGATCGACCACCTGCTGGTGCGCGAGTCGCTGGCGGTGCCGGTGCCGACGTTCGGCCGCTGGACGGACCAGCCGATGGAGACGGGCAAGCGCGTGGACATGTTCCCGCTGCCCGAGTCCCACGGTTTCGTGCTCGATCCGGCGACGTTCGTCGACTTCGTGCGCTCGCGCGGCTCCCGTACCGCCGTCATCTGCAATCCGAACAATCCGGACGGCGGTCTGCTCCCGCGGCACGCCGTCCTCGCTCTGCTCGACCAGCTCCAGGACCTGGACCTGGTCGTCGTGGACGAGTCGTTCCTGGAGTTCGCCGACGCCGAGGCGGACGCCAGTGTCGTCGGCGACGCGGTGCTGCGACCCAACACGATCGTGCTGAGGAGCCTGGGAAAGAACTTCGGGCTCCACGGGGTGCGCTTCGGCTATCTCGTCGCCAACCCGGGGCTCGCCGGCCTGGTACGGGCGGCCCTGCCCAAGTGGAACCTCAACTCCTTCGCGGAGACCGTGGTGTTCATGCTGAAGGAGTACCGGCCGGAGTACGCGCACAGTCTCCGGCTGGTGCAGCGCGACCGCCAGGAGATGATCTGGCAGCTGAGCCGGCTGCCCGGGCTCACCGTGTACCCGTCGCAGGGCAACTTCGTGTACGTGCGGCTCCCGGAGGGCGCGGACGGCGCGCTGCTGCGGAACCGGCTGCTGGAGGAGCACGGGGTGCTGGTGCGGGAGTGCGGCAACAAGATCGGCAGCTCCAGCAGGTACCTGCGGCTCGTGGTGCGGCCGCAGCCGGACGTCCAGCGGCTGGTCGCGGGGCTGGAACGGACGCTGTACGGAACGCCCCACACGTCCGGCCCGGCCCCGCTGCCCGGCCAGGATCTGGTACCCGGCCCGGCCCCGCTGCCCGGCCAGGACCTGGTGCCCGCCACGCGGCACCCCGGCCCGATGCCCACGCCCGCCGTCCACCCCTCCCCGGCGCACGCGATGCCGTACGCCTCCGGCACGGCCGCGGTGGACCGGCTGGTGCACGGCGCCTGAACCCGGGGCCGGAGGGCGGTGACGTGCGGGCCTGCCGCCGCGGCACCCCGGTGCCGAACGGGGCCACCGCTTCCTCCAGGTGGACGCGCTGCCGTCGAGTCGGCCGATCCTGGAGCGGCTGGGATTCACCGCACTGGGCACGACGACACCGTTCCTGTACCGGCCGCAGCGGCCCGCCCGGCAGCGGTGACGCCGCCCCGGCGGAAGCCCGGCGGGTGGTCAGCCGGTGGAGAGACCCGCCGCCGCGCGCGCCAGGGCTTCCAGGACCGGGCTGAGCAGCGGATGGCTCTCGGCGCCGCGCCGGACCGCCGCGAAGACGCGCCGGGTGGCGGCCGGGCCGGCGACGGGAAGGACCACGGTGTCCTTCAGCTCCATGCCGCGCAGGGCCGAGCGGGGTACGAGGGCCACTCCGGCGCCCGCGCCGGCCAGGGCCACCACGGCCCGGAAGTCGTCCGACGAGTGCGTGAGGCGCGGCTGGAATCCGGCGAGTTCGCAGGCCAGGAGCATCACGTCATGGCAGGGGTTGCCGGGGTACTGGCCGATCCAGTCGCTGTCCGCGAGGGCTGCGAGCTCCACCCGGCCGCGGTCCGCGAGCGGGTGGCCGCAGTGCAGCACGGCGTCGAAGGGCTCCGCGTAGAGCGGGACCCGCGCGAGGCGGCGGTCGTCGTCGCGCGGAGCACCCCGGTACTCCACGGCCAGGGCGAGGTCGGCCTCCCCGTCCAGAACCATGGGCAGGCTCTCGTCGCCCTCGGCGTCGCGGACGCGCACCCGGATCCCGGGGTGGTCCTGGGCGAGCCGTCCGATGGCCGGGGCGAGGACCTCGGCGATCCCGGTGGCGAAGGAGGCGACGGTGACCTCGCCGGCCGCGCCGCCCGCGTACGCCGCGAGCTCCGCCTCCGCCCGTTCCAGCTGGGAGAGCACGGCGTGGGCGTGGCCGAGCAGGATCTCGCCGGCCGCCGTCAGCGTGACGCCCCGGCCGCTGCGGATGAGCAGGGTGTGGCCGGTCTCCTGCTCCAGCGCGGCGAGCTGCTGGGAGACGGCCGACGGGGTCAGATACAGCGCCGCGGCCGCGGCGGTCACCGTACGGTGGTCCGCCACGGCGCGCAGAATGCGTAGCCTGCGAGGGTCGATCACCCCGCCATTGTCGCCCGGGCGTCGACGAACGCCCCCACCGCCCGCTCCACGTCCTCGGTCGAGTGCGCGGCGGAGAGCTGCACCCGGATACGGGCCTGGCCCATGGGGACCACCGGGTACGAGAAGCCGATCACGTAGACGCCGCGCTCCAGCAGCAGCTCGGCCATGCGCCCGGCCTCGGCCGCGTCACCGATCATGACGGGGGCGATCGCGTGGTCGCCGGGCAGGATCTCGAAGCCCTCCTCGGTCATCCGGCGGCGGAAGAGCGCGGTGTTGGCGGCGAGCTTCCCGCGCAGGTCGCCGGCGGACTCCAGCAGGTCCAGGACCTTGAGTGACGCGGCGGCGATGACCGGGGCGAGGGAGTTGGAGAACAGGTACGGGCGGGAGCGCTGGCGCAGCAGTTCGACGATCTCGGCGCGGGCCGCCACGTAACCGCCGGAGGCACCGCCGAGGGCCTTGCCGAGGGTACCGGTGATGATGTCGACGCGGTCCATCACCCCGTGCAGCTCGGGAGTGCCGCGGCCGCCGGGGCCGACGAAGCCGACGGCGTGCGAGTCGTCGACCATGACCATCGCGTCGTACCGGTCGGCCAGGTCGCAGATCTCGTTCAGCGGCGCCACGTAGCCGTCCATGGAGAACACGCCGTCGGTGACGATCAGCTTGCGGCGGGCGCCGCCGTCGGCCGCCTCCTTGAGGCGGGCCTCCAGCTCGGCCATGTCGCGGTTGGCGTAGCGGAAGCGGGCGGCCTTCGACAGGCGGATCCCGTCGATGATGCTGGCGTGGTTGAGGGCGTCGGAGATGACGGCGTCCTCCGGGCCCAGGAGGGTCTCGAAGACACCGCCGTTCGCGTCGAAGCAGGAGGAGTAGAGGATCGTGTCCTCCTGGCCGAGGAACACGGACAGGCGCCGCTCGAGCTCCTTGTGGACCTCCTGGGTGCCGCAGATGAAGCGGACGGAGGCCATGCCGTAGCCCCAGCGGTCGAGGGCCTCCTTACCGGCGGCGACGATCTCGGGGTGGTCGGCGAGTCCGAGGTAGTTGTTGGCGCAGAAGTTCAGCACCTCGCCGGGGGCACCACCGGCGGTGACGGCCACCGAGGCCGACTGGGGGGTGCCGATGACCCGCTCGGGCTTGTGGAGGCCGGCGGCGCGGATCTCGTCGAGGGTGGCGCGGAGGTCGTCGCGCACGGAGGCGTACATGCGGGTGCTCCCTTGGGATGTGGCTGCGGGCGAGTGGCGGAGGACGCCGTGCGGCCCGGCGCGGGCGCCGGGCCGGGGATCAGGCGGTCCAGTCGAGGATGATCTTGCCGCTGCGGGCGGTGGCGGCCTCGTCGAAGGCGGCCTCGAAGTCCTGGTAGCCGTAACTGCCGGTGATCACGGGACTGAGGTCGAGCCCGCCCTCCAGCAGGACCGTCATCGCGTACCACGTCTCGAACATCTCACGGCCGTAGATGCCCTTGATCGTGATCATCGAGGTGACGATCCTCGACCAGTCGACGGCGAAGTCCTGCGCGGGCAGGCCCAGCATCGCGATCCGGCCGCCGTGCGTCATGTTGTCGATCATGTCGCGGACGGCCTCGGGACGGCCTGACATCTCCAGGCCGATGTCGAAGCCCTCCTTCAGGCCCAGCGAGCGCTGCGCCTCGGCGATGCCGGTCTCGGCGACGTTGACCGCCAGCGTGGCGCCCACCTTGCGGGCCAGTTCGAGGCGGGGCTCGCTGACATCGGTGATCACGACGTTGCGGGCGCCGGCGTGGCGGGCGACGGCCGCCGCCATGACGCCGATCGGGCCCGCGCCGGTGATGAGGACGTCCTCGCCGACGAGCGGGAACGACAGCGCGGTGTGCACCGCGTTGCCGAACGGGTCGAAGATCGCGGCGACGTCGAGGTCGACATGGGTGCGGTGGACCCAGACGTTCGAAGCAGGCAGGGAGACGTACTCGGCGAACGCACCGTCGCGGCCGACGCCGAGCCCGACCGTGCTGCGGCACAGGTGGCGGCGGCCGGCGAGGCAGTTGCGGCACTTCCCGCAGACCAGATGGCCCTCACCGCTGACCAGGTCGCCGACGGCCACGTCCTCGACGTCCGTGCCGACGGCGGCGACCTCGCCGACGAACTCGTGGCCGGCCACGAGCGGCGTGGAGATCGTCTGCTGCGCCCAGCCGTCCCAGGAGCGGATGTGGAGGTCGGTTCCGCAGATGCCGGTGCGCAGGACCTTGATCAGCACATCGCCGGGACCGTACTCGGGCTCGGGGACGTCCATGAGCCACAGCCCGGGCTCGGCGTGCTGCTTGACGAGTGCCTTCATGGGTGCGGCTCCAGGCGTGGCGACGGGTTGACCAGGCGTGACGACCCGGCCGGCGGTGACGCGCACCAATCTGCCCAGCCTCGGGCGTTCAGTCCATCGAGATCTTCTTAAGCGGGCCGACAGCAGAACTTCACGGCGGGCGTCCGTCCGCCTCCAGGAAGGCCGCGACGGTACGGCGGAAGGCGCCGGCGTCGTCGAGCCACGGATAGTGGCCGGCGCCGGACTGCACGGCCGCCGTGCCGTGCGGGAACACCGCGGCGATCTCGCGTGCCCGGGCGGGTGTGGGACCGCCGTCGTACTCGCCGGCGAGCACGAGGACGGGCGCCTCCAGTGCGGCCAGCGCCTGCCGCGTGGCGCCCGGGTCGAACGCGCCTTCGGCGTAGTAGCAGCCGCGCGCGTGCGGGTTCGTCTGGTGCGCGTCGTCCGCGGCGTGCTCCCGGGCGGCGGCGTCCCAGCGGCCGTACATGAAGGGCACGATGTCCGGCCAGAGGTCGTCGAGCTCGGCCCCGCCGAGGAACGCCTCCCAGGCGGAGCGGCCGGCCTCGAACCACGGCTCGCCCCGGCGCAGCGCGACCGCGCCGCGCCAGTCCTCCGCGGTGGCCTCGATGCCGAGGGCGCGCGTGCCGGGGGTGACGAGGGTCAGGGAGCGCACCCGTCCGGGGTGCGCCGCCGCGTACAGCAGGGCGAGGCTGCCACCCGCCGAGTGGGCGAGGACGTCGGCACGGTCGAGTCCGAGGTGCTCGCGGAGCGCCTCGACGTCGTCGACGAGCCGGTCGCAGCGGTACGTCGCGTCGTCGCGGGGAACCGCGGAGTCGCCTGTGCCGCGCAGATCGAGGCGTACGAGCCCGCGGTGGGCCGTCAGGCCGCCGAGGTCGCCGAGGTACGCCGAGGCGCGCATCGGGCCGCCGGGCAGGCAGACCAGCGGCTCGCCCCGGCCCTCGGCGTGGTAGGCGAGCGCCGTGCCGTCGTAGGCGCTGAAGGTCGGCATACGGTGATCCTCTCCGGGCGGCGGCGATCCCGCCAACGGATCGGGCCGCCCACGGTGCGCCGCGCGGCCGCGGACCCGACCGGGCCTCACCGGCGTCTTGACGCCCGGCCCGGGTGACTGGGTTACTGATCCCGGACAGCTCGACCGAATGATCGGTCGCCCGGTTTGCGAGTGACACGGGACCGCGCAGCCGTGAGCCCCGGCCAGCCTCCGCTTGCGGACGGGGGAAGGCAAGCCGGGGCAGCCACTGGTTCAGCCGATCTTCATCCGGCCGGTGAGCAGGGTTTCGTGGTTGGCGAACAGGGCGTCGAGTTGGAAGGGGCTGTCGAGTTCGGCGGTCCACTTCGTGTCGGGGAGGTCCTGGTGGTCGTGGGCGCGGACGATGCGGGCTCGGGTGGCCTGGGTGAGGATCCAGCGCGCCTGTTCCTGTCGTTGCGATGCACGGCTCCACATGCTGCGAGCCAGGGCCCACAGGTCCCGCCCCTCGGCGGTGTCGGGTGTGGTGACGGCGACGACGGCGATGTCGCCGAGGCCGCGGGTGTCGCCGGACTGGGTGGTGTACGCGACGGTCAGCCCTTCGAGGGGGAAGAGCGTGACGCGGGATCTGGCCGTGGTGGGGGCGTGCTGCGTCGGCACCGGTCTTTCCGTTCTGTGTCGAGCGGGCGGGCCGCCGGTCCTGCGCGACCCGCCCCGGTCGGATGGGTCAGCAGCAGGGGCCGTCGCCGCAGCACGTCGGCGCGTTGCAGTCGCCGGCCGTGCCCCACAGGCGGTCGTCGACGAAGAAGCCGGCCTCCCGGATCCGGCCGACGACGTCGACCATCAGGCCCTGGGTGCGGAGCTTGCTGTTGGGCGCGTGGTGGAGGTAGTAACCGAAGCTCTCGTGGCACCACTGGGCGTACTCGGCGCTGTGCAGCATGAAGGTGTGCCAGCCCGGGTCGACCGTCTCGGACGGGGCCATGGCGGCGCCGGACTTGGTCGTGCCCATGACGTACAGCAGGGCGAGGGCCTCGTCCTGGACCTGCTCGGCGACGACGCGTTCCAGGCCGTACTCCGTGGCGCAGAAGTCGACGAGCCGGTCGAACAGCTCGGGCTCGACGAGATCACGGCCTCGGCGCAGTTCCACAGCTACAGCGGTCATGCGATCCTCCTGAGGTGCGCTCGGCGCGGGGCCTACCCCCGTGCCGTCGTGCAGCCGGGCCCGCGGGCCCGGCCCGCCTCGGCCGGTCTCTGGCTGGGTACTCGGCCGGGGCGGTAGCTCGCTGCCGACTCAGCCAGTAGCGCGCGTGGCCACCGGCGTCTTCCGGATCACGGGCGGGGCGGGCGTCCAGGGGGTGCGACCCTTAACCCGATTCGGTCGCCATGGGTGTGGGGTCACGACGCCGCGGCCGCCGGCGGCTGCAAGTTCTCGTAGTGGTCGCACAGCGAGAAGACACTGAGCGCCAGCTTCTGCGCCCGGCGGTACTCCGCGTCGGGGCCGAAGCCGGGCGTGGTGTGCAGTCGGCGCCACGCCTCGTCGACACCGACCTGCGCGACCTTGGCGGGCTGGTCACCGGCGGGCTTCGCGGCGATGAGGGTGCGGATCTCCGGGACCAGGAGCTGAACCAAGCCGCGCATCGCGGCAGTGAGGTCCTCGAGTTCAGGGCCCGGTTCACCCATGGCCATGATCTGGCGGGCGGTCTCCCGCATGGTGGCGAGATCCAGTGGCCTGGTATCCCGGTTTCCCACGGGGGTCTGGTCCAGGACGATACGTTGATTCATGTCGACGCTCCTCGCAGCGTTGGCCATGCCCCGGGACCGGTCGCGCGGTTACCGGGGTCTGATGCTCAACCCTGCTGGAGCGTAGAGAGGGTTGCTTCCCTCTCACCGGTATACCCATCATGGGTAGGCTCGTTGACACACCGTGAGACACACTCGCTCGAGCAGGTACACGGGGCCACGATGAACGACTTCACACCGCCCACCGCGCTTCCCTCCCAGGTGCTTCACTGCGCTGAGATGCAAGCCGCCCTCACCAGCCACGACTTCGGCGCCGTCTTCCGGCTGGCCCGGGACATGGCCGGCATCAGCTACTCGAAGATCGCTGCAGAGTGCGGCGTCAAGCCGGAGCGCGTGGGCACCCTCGCCCGCGGCCGCGGCCGCATCACGACCTTCGACAAGGTCGTGGCCATCTCCGACGCGTTACGCATTCCGGGGCACATGCTCGGACTCGCGGACCGCCCGTGGGAGATGAGCGAGCGCGCTTCCCCCGGACCACCTGCACGCACGACCGCCACGCAGAGAGACAAAACAGTGCGACGCAGAGAGTTCCTTCACAGCGCCACGGGTGCCGGCCTCGCCGTCGGCATGACCGACCTGACCAAACCCGCAGCGGGCAAGCGCATCGGCGCGGACTTCCCCGAGCTGCTCCGCCTCCGCACCGCGCGGCTCCGCCGCCTCGACACGGTGCTCGGTGGCGGCGACACCTACCGCATGTACCCCGGTGAGTACCAGGCCACCAAGGCTCTGCTGCGCGACGCCACGTACTCGGAGCCGACCGGCCGGGCCCTGCTGTCGGTGCTGGCCGAGCAGGCGCAGCAGGCAGGATGGGCAGCGTTCGACGGCGGTCGCGAAGCCGACGCCGCGGCGCTCTACAAGGAGAGTCACACCGCCGCGACCGACGCCGGCGACAAGGACCTAGCCGGGAACGCGCTCGCGTTCCTCGCGTATCAGACGGTGAACGGCGACCGGAAAGCCGGAGTCGAGATCGCCACCCGCTCGTGCACGACGCTCGGGCCAGACGCCCCGGCGGGCGTCCGCGCGCTGCTCCATGAGCGGCGCGCTTGGGCGTGCGCCGTGGCCGGCCTCGCCACCGACACGGAGCACGCACTCGCTGAGGCGGGGCGCGCGCTCGCCGAAGGGCAGGACGCTCCCCAGCCTGACTGGGTTTCGTGGGTGGATCACACCGAGCTGCAGATCATGACCGGCCAGTGCTGGGCCGAACTGGGCCGGCCGCTGCGGGCAGTGCCCGTGCTCGAGGAAGCACTGGACGAGTACGACGACAGCCAGGCGCGGGACAAGGCTCTGTATCTGTCGTGGCTCGCGGACGCGTATCTGACGGCGGGCGAGGTCGAGCAGGCGGCACAGGTGACGAGCCGCGCGCTGGACCTCACCAACGGTGTCGCCTCGGTCCGGCCCCGCCGCCGCCTGGACCCGCTCCTCAAGCGCCTAGTCCAGCACCGGGGCGTCGCCGAGGTCGACGACGCCCTGGCCAAGGCGGCGTTCTGAACTACGCCTCGGGCTGGGTGTTCTCGGACACCCAGCGCAGGCACGCCTCCGCGCCCGCGATGATCGGCACGGCCGCGATCTCCGGGTTGTCCCAGGGGTGGTGCTTGATGAGGTGCGCCTCGAGGTCGGGGTACCGCTCGGCACGGGTCTTCAGCAACAACTGCCACTCTTCCCCCGTGCCGAACTCTCCGAGGTGCCAGAACACCGACGTCACCGGGCCGATGATCTGCGCGCCCGCAGCCAGCCGCTCCTTCACCACGGACTGCGCTAGCTGGACTGCCTGTTCCTTGGACGGTGTCGCCGTGGACACCTGCACGTAGTCAGCCATGCGCCCGACCATACCGACGGCGCCCGGGCACAGGCATAGCGAAAACCCCTCCCGCCGCGAGCAGGGAGGGGCTCTGTGGTCCAGGCGTATTGGCGGCGCTGCGGGTCGAGTGCCACGGACAGCAGCCGCGTCGCTCCGGTGCCGGTGAGGGGGCGCCGTCCCGTCGGCACTCGACAACGTCCGGGCCGCCGGACTTGGGCTGTCGGCTGTACCCGGCCGGGCAGCGGGTGCCGTCGTTGCCGGCGGCCCTGCGGACCGGCTGGTCCCTGCGGCGCCCGGCTCACCCTGCGGTCCCGGTGGTCCAACCGGACCGGTCGCGCCGTCCCGGCCGTCGGCCCCGGGCGCACCGTCTACTCCGGGCGAGCCGGCCGGTCCGTCGGCGCCGCCCCTCCCGTCAATGCCGGGGCGCGGCCGACTGCCGCCCGCGCCTCGCCACGCGCCATGGCACCGCGCGCGCCGCGTCCCGCCGTCCTCGCCGGTCCACCCGAACGCCCGCCACGCTTTGCGGTGCAGCCGCGCCGGACGGACCATCACTGCGGAAGCCTCCTGCCACAGGCCACCCGGGCCTGTCCGTCCCGCGGAGGGATGCACCGTGGACCCATCGTCATTGGCCGGTATCGAGTCGGTCGTCAAGGGCGGCAGAGCCGTGATGGCGGCCGACGACACCGCTGTCGTGGACGCGGTGAAGGAGACCGTGCGCAGCGGCCGTACGGCGACCTTCTATCTGACCCGGCCCCAGTTCGACGCCGTGAACGCCTGGTACTGGACCCCCAACCGGATGAAGCAGCTCGGTCTGGAGCCGGTGTCCGACGAGGAGATGGCCCGGATCACGGCGGAACTCGGGGCCGAGGCGTGCGGATCCGCCTATTCCAACCGGATCAAGTGCCCTTCGGGCCACGTCTACGGGGCGTTCGAGTTCGTCAGGCAGGGCATCGAGGAACACGGCCTCGAGGCCACCCGCGCGGTGTTCGCGCTCAAGGACACCGCCGTGATCCGCGCCAACCCGCACCAGCAGGTGCAGTGCGTCGAGTGCCGCCGGCGGCTCGCCACCCCGCACTACTACGTCTACTGGGGCTACGGCTGCTGCGTGGATCTGGACGACACCTCGACCGCGGCGTTCGCAGCCCGGCACCGCTGACCCGGTGCCCGCGCCGCCGCCGACCCCGGCGCGCAGGGCGGGCCGGTTCGGCGGACGGTCGGACCGGCGGTTCCACGGGCCGGTTTCGGCACCGTGCCGGGGACCGGCTAAGCTCGGCAGCCGCCTCCGGAACCGGGGGTGGAACTTGTCTGGGGAGAGGGCTGGTTGGCTGTGTGGCAAGAGGCGCCGATCTACGACCGGCTCGTCACCGAACGCGGTGATGTGCCCGCTCAGGTGCGCCGGGAGGCCGAACAGACCCTGCGCGGCCTGGAGCAGGTGCTCCGGTCGGGTGTGGCTCCGGCCGGTAGGCCCCCGCAGCAGGCTCAGCCGTTCCCGCCCGGCAGTTAGGCCCGCGCCGCGGGGTGGCGGGCCGCACCGCCCGACGAGCCGGCCCGGACCGGGCCGAAGCGCCGGGTTCACGGCCGCACGGCGGGAACACGGCGAACACGGCCGCGTCCCGTGGTGTCACGGCGATCGCTGCAGAACTCCTGTTCGTGGGGCGGCCATCGCGCGACTCCGCGGAGTGGAGCGGCTCGTCGGGAAAGGTGACACACCGTCCGCGCGTGCCGCTGGGCGGCCTCGTCCCGGCTCCGTGAGGCGCGGGGCCCGAACACTCGCCCCGCGGCCGGCGTCGGCCGAATCGACCTCGCCGGTGCCGACGGCGGCCCGGGTCCGGTCCGGCTTCGCTCAGCGTCCGGACGCGGGGGTCGGCTCGGCTTCGGCATGCCTGCGGGACCGAAGGGCGGCGAGGCCGAAGGCCAGCCCTCCGGCGACGAACCAGGGGTTCCAGAGGGCGAGCGTCCAGGCCCGCTGCCCCGCGCTCACGGAGGCGTCCAGATGTGTGGTGCCGGTCAGCAGCAGCACCTCGACACCGATGCCGCGGGCCAGCAGCAGGGCACTGACGCCCCACCCCAGCCACCTTGCCAGCAGGGCGGGAACGCCCCGGAGCCCGGAACGGGCGAGCAGCCATGCCAGCAGGGCGCCGAGGAGACAGAGCACACCCACACCCCACAGAGCGGCTACGACGAACCACAGCGGGCGCTCGGTGGCCAGCGGACCGGCGGAGACGCCCAACCCCACACCCCCGCCGACGGCCCAGTAGAAGTGCAGCCCGGCGAACGCGACCGACCACCAGCAGGCGATGCGCCCCCACAGCGCGGACGGTTCCGCGCCCGTTCCCTCCGGTTCGCGTTTCACCGCCTGCCCTCACGGGCATCGCGCCTGTCAGCGCGCGAGCCGTCCGCCTTCCGTGGCAGCACGATGTACGCGGTGCCCTCGGTCAGGTCGATGCGGGAGCGGGGCGGCGCGCCGTCGCTCTCGTCGTCCCGCCGCAGCAGCTCCACCCGCCGCTGCTCCAGCTCCACCGTCTTGTTTCCGTTCACGACCGCCGTGAACTCGTCGAAGGCCGCGCTCGACAACGACCGCCCCGTGCGCCTGCGCAGCCACGGGATCACGCCCAGCCCCGTGAGCCATCTCCATCCACTCTCCACCAGGGCGAACAGGACCAGTAGGCACGCGAACGCCGGGAACGACGCCGCCCACATCGCCACCACCGGCCCCCTCTCCCTCGTCACGGCCGACGGTCGGCAAACGGCGGAGGGGGCGGCGTGGTTCCCGACGGACGTACCGACCGGGAGAGACCCGGCGACGCGGCCGCTCCGGTCCGGCCGTCGACAGCGGCCGCCCGCCCGTCGTCAGGGACTGAACGACAGCAGGACGAAGGCGGCGAACAGTACGAGGTGGACGAAGCCCTGGAGCAGGGTGGCCCGGCCGGGGACCACGGTCAGGGCGCTGACCACGGCGGTGAGGGTGAGCAGCACCAGGTGGGTGGGGTTGATTCCGAGGATCAGCGCACCGGGCAGCCAGACCGAGGCGAGGGCGATCGCCGGGACGGTCAGCCCGATGCTGGCGATGGCGGAGCCGTAGGCGAGGTTCAGGCTGGTCTGCATGCGGTCCCGGCGCGCGGCGCGGACAGCGGCGAGGGTCTCGGGCATCAGCACCATCAGGGCGATGACGAGGCCGACGACGGAGTTGGGCAGTCCGGCCGACTCCACGCCGCCCTCGATCGTCGGGGAGACGAGTTTGGCGTCCCCCACGACGGCCACGAGCGCCACGAACAGCAGCGCGACGCTCCACCAGGTCTGGCGCACCCCCGGCGGCGGGGCGTGCTCGTCGGGGTCGCTCCTTCGCCCTTCGCGTTCGACGGGCAGGAAGTAGTCGCGGTGCCGGACGGTCTGCACGGCGATGAAGATCGCGTAGAGGCAGAGCGAGGCGATCGCGGCGAAGACCAACTGGGCCGTGGTGAACTCGCCGCCCGGGCGGCCGGTGGTGAAACTCGGCAGCACCAGCGTCATGGTCGCGAGGGTGCACACGGTGGCCAGCGCCCCGCCCGAGCCCTCGGCGTGGAAGACGGCGATCCGCTTGCGCAGGGCGGTGACGAGCAGGGACAGTCCGACGATCCCGTTGCAAGTGATCATCACGGCCGCGAAGACGGTGTCCCTGGCGTAGGTGGAGGCCTTGCCCCCGCCTCCCGCCATCAGGGTGACGATGAGTCCGACCTCGATGACGGTCACCGCGACGGCGAGGACGATCGAGCCGAACGGCTCGCCGACCCGGTGCGCGACGACCTCGGCGTGGTGCACCGCGGCCAGCACGGCACCGACGAGGCACAGTCCCACGACGGTCACGGCGAAGCCCGGCAGGTGTCTGCCCCAGCCGACGACGAGCGCCAACGCGGCGGCCACCGGCACCCAGCTGGTCCACCGCGCGCTCAGCGCGTTCGTGCCGGTCTTCATGCGCGCCACGCTGCCAGGAGGCCGGGCGGCTCGCGCGGTCTGGTGGGCCAACGGGACCACGGGGATCCGGGGGGTACGGGGCGGCTCCGGACGGCCCCCGTCCGCACACGGTCGGGCGCGCCGCGGACGGCATTCCCGTACGGGACGGGCTCCCGCCCGGCGGCCGGAGGCGCGTTCCGGAACGGCCGGGCAACGGGATCCCGCAGGCCGTCACACCGGACGTTCGTGCCCCTCCCAGTACGGTTCGCGCAGCCGGCGCTTGTAGAGCTTGCCGTTGGGGTCGCGGGGCATGGCGGCGATGAAGTCCACGCTCCTGGGCCGTTTGTAGCCCGCGAGGCGCTCCTCGCAGTGGGCGAGGAGCGCGGCGGCGAGGCCGGGGCCCGGGGTGTGGCCCTCGGCCGGCTCGACGACGGCCTTGACCTCCTCGCCCCAGTCGGAATGCGGGATGCCGAAGGCGGCGGCGTCGGCGACGGCCGGGTGGCCGAGAAGCACGGACTCGATCTCGGCGGGGTAGATGTTCACACCACCCGAGATGATCATGTCGATCTTGCGGTCGCGCAGGAAGAGGTAGCCGTCCTCGTCGAGCAGACCGAGGTCGCCGACCGTGAAGAAGTCTCCGATGCGGTTCCCCCGGGTCTTGGCCTCGTCCTTGTGGTAGCTGAAGCCTCCGGTGGACATCTTCATGTAGACGGTGCCGAGTTCACCGGGTGGCAGCCGGTTTCCGTCGTCGTCGAAGACGGCGAGTTCGCTGATGGGCCAGGCCCGGCCGACCGTGCCGGGCTTCTTCAGCCACTCCTCGGCGGTGGCGAAGGCGCCCCCGCCCTCGCTCGCCGCGTAGTACTCCTCGACGCACTGTCCCCACCAGTCGATCATCGCCCGCTTCACATGGTCGGGGCAGGGCGCGGCGCCGTGGATGGCGTGCCGCATGGAGCTGACGTCGTACCGGGCACGGACCTCCTCGGGCAGCGCGAGCAGCCGGTGGAACTGGGTCGGGACCATATGGGTGTGGGTGCAGGCATGGGTCTCGATGAGCCGCAGCATCTCCTCGGGCGTCCACTTGTCCATCAGCACCAGCCGGTGGCCGATGTGCAGCGACGCTCCCGCGAACTGGAGCACGGCCGTGTGGTAGAGCGGCGAGCACACGAGGTGGACGTTGCCGTCGAAGGGCCTGATGCCGAAGATGCCGAGGAACCCGCCGAGGTGCGTCTCCTCCGGCGGCCTGCCGGGCAGCGGGCGGCGGATGCCCCGGGGCCTGCCGGTGGTGCCGGAGGTGTAGTTCATGACCCAGCCGAGGGTGCGGTCCCCGGGCGGGGTCGCCGGCTGTCCGTCCACAAGCTCGGCGTACGGGCGGAAGCCGCTCACGTCGCCGACGGCGTAACGCCGCTCCGCGGGCAGCCCCGCCTCGTCCGCGGCGGCGGACGCCGCGGCGCCGAAGCGTGCGTGCGCGATGAGGACCTTGGCGCCGGAGTCGGCGACGATCCAGGCGATCTCCGGGCCGACGAGATGGTGGTTGACGGGGACGAGGTAGAAGCCCGCCTGGGAGGCGGCGAGATAGGCGGTGAAGAACTCGACGCCGTTGGGCAGTACGACGGCGAAGGCGTCGCCCCGTTCCATCCCCGCCGCGCGCAGCCCGTGCACGAGGCGGTTGACCTCCTCGTGCAGCCGTCCCGCGGTCCACTCCCCGCCGCCGGGGGCGATCAGCACGGTCCGTTCCGGATCGGCGCCGGCCTGGGCCCAGAAGCCTCCCGGGGTCTCCGTCAGCGGTGCTCCCGACGGCTGCTCGCTCATGATGCGCTCCTTCCGGCGATGCGCTGGACGCGATCCACGGCGCGTTCGAATCCGCGGGTGAGCTCGTCGAACACCTGCCGGACGCTCCGCTCCGAGTTCATCCGGCCGACGATCTGCCCGACGGGGGTGCCGAGGAGCGGTTCGGTCCCGTGCTTCTGGATGCGGGAGACGGCTTCGGCGACGAGGAGGCCCTGGAGGGGCATGGGCAGGGTGCCGGGCCCGTCCGGGTCGTCCCAGGCGTCGGTCCACTCGGTGCGCAGCTGGCGGGCGGGTTTGCCGGTGAGGGCGCGGGAGCGGACGGTGTCACCGGATCCCGCGGCGAGCAGTTTCGCGGTGAGCGCGCGGGAGTGGAGGTCGGCCTCGGTGGTGGTGAGCCAGACCGAGCCGAGCCAGACGCCCTGGGCGCCCAGGGCCAGTCCGGCGGCGATCTGCTCGCCGCTGCCGATGCCTCCGGCGGCGAGCACCGGCAGCGGGCCGACGGCGTCGACGACTTCGGGGGTGAGGACCATCGAGGCGATCTCGCCGGTGTGACCGCCCGCCTCGTAGCCCTGGGCGACGACGATGTCGATGCCCGCCTCGGCGTGACGGCGGGCGTGTACGGCGCTGCCGGCGAGGGCCGCGACGAGCACTCCGCGGTCGTGGGCCCGGCCGACGACGTCGGCCGGTGGGGAGCCGAGGGCGTTGGCGAGGAGCTTGATGGGATAGTCGAAGGCGACGTCGAGCTGGCTGCGGGCGACGTGTTCCATCCAGCCGGTGATCCGCCAGCCGGACGCCTCACCGGCAGGCAGCGGGGGTACACCGTGCTTGGTGAGGAGTTCCTCGACGAAGCGGCGGTGCCCCTCGGGGATCATCGCCTCGACGTCGGCCTCGGTGACGCCCTCGACCTTCCCGGCCGGCATCACGACGTCGAGTCCGTACGGTCTGCCGCCGGTGTGCTCCTGCATCCAGTCGAGGTCCCGGGCGAGGTCGCCGGGCGCGGTGTAGCGGACCGCGCCCAGGACACCGAGGCCCCCGGCCCGACTGATGGCGGCGGCGACCGCGGGGAAGGGGGTGAAGCCGAAGATGGCGTGCTCGATTCCCAGTCTCTTGCTCAGCTCCGTCTCCATGGGCGCAGGATGCCGCAGCGGGACGGCCGAGGGAAGACATTTTCTGATGCAGCGTCAGATTCTTGGGCGGCCTTGACGCCCCCTCGCCCCGGTAAGAAGGTTCCACGTGTTGCACGGCCACCCGAAGGATTCCTTCAGGAAGGGTGCGGTATGACGGAGGCCTCGGCAGGCAGCGGGAGCAGCCGCCGCAGGTCCGGCGGCGGGCCGCAGGTCCGGCGGCGGGCCGCCGGTACCGGGAGGAGCCTCCCCCAGAACGGCGCACGGGAGGTGACCCAGGTGATCGGACCGGTCCCGGGTGCCGCCGCGGGGATGCCGGGCGGGAGCGGGGCCGCGGGCGGCCGGCGTACGACACTGCGGCGCGGTACGCCCGAACGGGCCGGGCTCGTCAGCGGGCATCTGGACCGGCTGGTCGCGGACGCGGAGGCATTCCTGTCCCCCTCGCCCCGGCGCCCCTGGTACGCCGGGGCCGTCCTCCTCGCCGGCCGCGGCGGCACGGTGGCGCTGCACCACCCGATCGGCAGGGCCGTGCGCTACTCGGCCTACGACGAGAAGACGGACACCGGCGTGGAGTTCCCGCCGGAGCGGCAGATCCCCATGGCCGCGGACACCGTGTTCGATCTGGCGTCGGTGTCCAAGCTGTTCACCTCGATCCTCGCCGTGCAGCAGATCGAACGGGGCGCGCTGGAGCCGGAGGCGAAGGTCGCGTCGTACCTGCCGGAGTTCGGGGCGGCGGGCAAGCAGGACGTCACCGTACGGCAACTGCTCACCCACACGTCGGGGTTCCGGGCGTGGATCCCCCTCTTCAGGGAGCCGACGCACGCGGGCCGGCTCCGGCTGCTGTGGAACGAGGCACCCGCCAGTACGCCGGGCACCGCGTACCTCTACTCCGACCTGAATCTGATCACGCTTCAGCTGATCCTGGAGGAGATCACCGGCCGGGGCCTGGACGCCCTGCTGCGGGAGGACATCACGGAGCCGCTCGGCATGGAACGCACCCGGTTCAACCCGCCCGCCTCCTGGCGTCCCGGGATCGCGGCGACCGAGGACGCCCGGCTGCCGTGGTCCGGCCTGGACCGCGGGCTGGTGTGGGGCGAGGTGCACGACGAGAACGCCCACGCGTTCGGCGGGGTCGCCGGGCACGCCGGGGTGTTCTCCCGCGCCTGGGACCTGGCGGTCCTCGCCCGCACCCTGCTCAACGGGGGCGCGTACGGGCGGGCCCGCGTCCTCGCCCCGGAGTCGGTGGAACTGCTGTTCACCGACTTCAACACCGCGTTCCCCGGCGACGGGCACGGGCTCGGTTTCGAGCTGTACCAGCACTGGTACATGGGCGCGATGGCCACGCCACGCACCGCCGGGCACACGGGTTTCACCGGGACCAGTCTCGTACTCGACCCGTCGACGGACTCCTTCCTGGTCGTCCTCGGCAACTCCGTCCATCCGGTGCGCACATGGCGCTCCGGCAGCGCGCCGCGCGTCGCCGCCGCGAACCACCTCGCCCGCGCCGTCCCGGTGCGTCCCGCACACGGGCGAACCGCCTGGTTCTCCGGGATGGCCTCGGCCAGCACCGCGACGCTGGCACTGCCCGAGGTCACCCCCTCCACCAGGCGAGCCCGGCTGCGGTGCTCCCTGTGGTGGGACACCGAACCGGGCTCCGACAAGGTGTTCCTGGAGGCGTCCGCCGACGGCGGGACGACCTGGCAGGCGCTGCCGTTCGAGACCCGGCGCCGGGGGGAGCACACGGTGCCCCGCCACGAGGGCTGGGTCACCGGCTGGTCGGGCCGGGTCTGGCACGGCGTCGAGGCGGAACTGTCCGCCTGGCACGGACGGCCGCTCCGGCTGCGCTGGCGGTACACGACGGACCCGTCGTACGTGGGACGCGGCGCGTACGTGGACGGCCTGCGGATCGACGACGGCGACAGGACCCTCTTCGACGAGTCCCGGTCGGGCGACGCGGTGCGGATCGAGGCGGCCGGCTGGAGCCCGTCCGCCGACTGAGGGCCCGTGGACGGGCTCGAGCACGGCGAGCGGGCCACCCCTCCCCGGGGTCACGGCGGTCGGCCTCGGGGCCGGGGCGCGACCGGAGCCCGCGCCCCGGCCGCGGCCCGCGCGTGCCTCCCGCGGTGAGCCACCCTTCACGCAGAAGGAACACAGGAGGAACGGCCCGGCCGACGGCCACGGACACGGCACGGGGTTTCCGCGTCAACGGGGGCCCGGCGACGGCGACCTGCTCAGCTCGGCCGGCGCGGCCGCCGGCGTCGACGTGTGCCTGCACCTGGTGCGGCGCGACCACGGCAGTGCGCTCGCCAATCAGGTGGCCCGCCGCTGCATCGTCCCTCCGTGGCGCGACGGCGGCCAGGCCCAGTACATCGAGCGGCCCGTGCCCGAGCCCACGACGGCCACCACCACCCCCACCCGGGCCTGGGCGCTGGAGCGGCTGGACCGCCCGCTGACGCTGGGCGAGCTGGCCGCGCACGCGCGGATGAGCGTGCGGACGTTCACCCGGCGGTTCCGCGACGAGGCGGGAGTCACCCCCGGCCAGTGGCTCACCGCCCAGCGGGTCGAGGTGGCCAAGCAACTGCTGGAGACCAGCGACCTGTCGATCGACCTGGTGGCCGACCGCGCCGGCTTCGGCAGCGCCAACTCGCTGCGGCAGCACATGCGCGAACTCGTCGGCGCCTCCCCCGCCGCCTACCGGCGTACCTTCCACACCGCGGCCGCCGCCGGGCTCTGATCACTCCGTCGCCGGAGGCGGGCGGCCGGATCCCGGCCGCCCGCCTCCGGCGACGGAACGTCAGCGACCCAGTGCCGCCATCGCCGCGTTGTGGCCCGGGATGCCGCTCACACCCCCGCCGCGCACGGCCCCCGCGCCGCAGAGCAGCACATTGGCATGACCGGTCTCCACTCCCCAGCGGCCGGTCGAGCCGTCCGCCCAGGGGAAGGCGAGATCGCGGTGGAAGATGTGCCCGCCGGGGAGCCTCAGATCCTGCTCCAGATCCAGCGGGGTCTTCGCCTCGATGCAGGGACGCCCCGCCTCGTCGAGCGCCAGACAGTCGGTGATCGGCTCGTCCAGATGGGCGTCGAGCTCGGCGAGGGTCGCCTTGAGCAGCGCGTCACGGGTCGCGTCCGGCGCCTCGGTGAACAGCCGGGCCGGCGTGTGGAGCCCGAACAGGGTCAGGGTCTGGTAGCCCTGGGCGGCCAGTTCGGGGCCGAGAATGGACGGGTCGGTCAGCGAGTGGCAGTAGATCTCCGACGGCGGCGCCTCGGGCAGGCGTCCGGCCTCGGCCTGGGCGTACGCCGCCGCCAGCTGGCCGTATCCCTCGGAGATGTGGAAGGTTCCGGAGAATGCCTCCCGCGGATCGACCGAGCGGTCCCGCAGCCGGGGCAACCGGCGCAGCAGCATGTTGACCTTGAGCTGGGCGCCCTCCGCCGGGGGCGGGGCGGGCTCGCCGAGAAGGGCGGACAGGGCCTGCGGGGAGGCGTTGACCAGCACCTTGCGGGCGGCGACCGTGCCTTCGCGGTCGTCCGTGCGGAAGACGACCTCGGCGGCCGTCCCGTCGGTCTCGATCCGGATCGCCTCATGGCCGGTGACGATCTCGGCGCCGGCGGCCCGGGCGGCCCCGGCGAGCGCGTCGGTCAGCGCGCCCATCCCGCCGACGGGCACGTCCCAGTCGCCGGTGCCGTTGCCGATGACGTGGTAGAGGAAGCAGCGGTTCTGGACCAGCGACGGGTCGTGGGCGTCCGCGAACGTACCGATGAGGGCATCGGTCAGGACGACGCCGCGCACCAGGTCGTCGGTGAAGTTCTCCTCGATCGCGGCACCGATGGGCTCCTCGAACAGCGTCCGCCAGGCCGTCTCGTCCCCGACCCGCTCCCGCAGCTCCCGGCGGGTCGGCAGCGGCTGCGTCAGCGTGGGGAAGACCCTCTCGGCGACCTGCCTCGTCCGGTCGTAGAACGCCTCCCAGGCGGTGTACTCGCGGTCGGAGCCGGTGAGGGCCGCGAACGACTCGCGCGTACGGTCGCCGCCGACGAGCAGTCCGGTGGCCCGGCCGTCGCGCAGGACCGGGGTGTACGAGGAGACGGTGCGCTTGCGGACCGAGAACGCCAGCCCGAGGTCGCGGACGATGCTGCCGGGCAGCAGGGACACCAGGTACGAGTAGCGGGACAGCCGCGCGTCGACACCGGCGAACGGTCGGGTGGAGACGGCCGCTCCCCCGGTGTTCCCGAGGCGCTCGAGGACCAGGACGGTACGCCCCGCACGGGCCAGGTAGGCGGCGGCGACCAGTCCGTTGTGGCCGCCGCCCACGATGACGGCGTCGTACCCGGACCGGCTGAACGATTCGGAGGAGGCTGCAGGCATGCCTCTTCGTAACACGCGATGATCGCGCGGACCAGAGGGCGGCGTCACGTTCGCGGTCCCGGACCGTGGAGGTCCCCCGGAGACGGGAGGCGGTACCGCGCCGCGGGGCGCCCCGGATGCGGACGCTGCCGGTGCCCGTCGGCGAGGGAAGGGAGCCCCCGGGGCCGGGAGGCGGTTCGGGGCCGGGAGGCGGCGCCGGGCTCGGAAGGCGGCCTCAGACACCCGGGGCGGCCTCGACCGACCCGGACCCGATGGCCGCGAGGAGGGAGCCCCCGGCCGGGCGGCGACTCGGGGCCGGAACGCATGACGCCCCGCGCACCCGGAAGGCGGCGCCGGGCCCGGAAGGCGGCCTCAGACACCCGGGGCGGCCTCGACCGACCCGGACCCGATGGCCGCGAGGAGGGAGCCCCCGGCCGGGCGGCGACTCGGGGCCGGAACGCATGACGCCCCGCGCACCCGGAAGGCGGCGCCGGGCCCGGAAGGCGGCCTCAGACACCCGGGGCGGCCTCGACCGACCCGGACCCGATGGCCGCGAGGAGGGCCCGGTGGTCCTCGACGGTCCGGTCGGCGTACGCCACCGCGAAGTCGCCCATGGCCCGGTCGAAGGTGTCGGACGCGCCGAGGTACGCGGCGATCGCGATGCGCTCCCCGGACCGGGCGTGGGCCCGGGCCAGCGCCCTGCCGCAGAGCGCCGCGTAGTCGCGCAGCAGCGTCGGTGACATCGTCGCGACGTCCGCCGAGCCCTTCATGTCCCGTAGCTGGCGCCAGTAGAAGTGCCGGCCGCCCGGTCCGCTGACCCAGCCGAGGAAGATGTCGCTCGCCGCCTGCAGCAGCCGCTGGCCGGCGACGACGCGCTGGCCCTGGTGGCGGTAGGCGGACTTCGGCAGATGGGGCTCCAGCACGGACCGCTGGGCCTCCTTGATCTGCAGGAAGAGCGGGTCCTCCGTGTCGCGTCCGGTCATCAGCGCGACGAAGCAGCGCGTCCCGACACTGCCGACACCGACGACCTTGCGGGCCGCCTCGACGAACCGGTACCGGTCCAGCAGGACCCTGCGGTCCTCGGGCAGCGTGCTGCGGTAGTCGCTGAGGATCTTGCGCACGGACGCGGCGTCGAGCCCGGCCACGGCCTCGAGCAGCGGCGGATCCTGCACGATCCGGCGCCGTCCGCCGACGACCTCGGTCAGTCTCTCCAGCGCCTGCAGACTCGTCCGGCGCCGCGCCTTGGCCAGCCGGGCCTCGAGGCGCGCCCGCTCCAGGTCGCGCACGAGGGGCACCAGATCCTCGGCGGCGATGCGCTCGTACCAGACGTCGAGCTCACCGAGCCCGGCGAGCTGCCGCATGGACAGCCGGTACGACTCGGACGCCGCCCGCGCGGCCCGGCGGGCCCCGGCGTCCGGCTGGCCGTTGTCCCGTGCGGCGACGGCGACGCTGGCGACGAGGCGTTTCACGTCCCACTCGAAGGGGCCCGGCAGCGTCTCGTCGAAGTCGTTGAGGTCGAACAGCAGGGTGCGTTCGGGCGAGGCGAAGACCCCGAAGTTCAGCAGATGGGCGTCGCCGCAGAGCTGGACCCGGAGACCGGTGTTCCGCTGGACGGCGAGATCGGCGGCCATGACGGCCGGAGCGCCCCGCAGATAGGTGAACGGCGAGACGGCCATCCGTCCGTACCGCACGGGCACCAGGTCCGGCTCACGGGTCTTCGCCTGGTCCTCCAGCACCGCGAGCGGATCCGGCCGGTCGGCGGCCGGGATCCAGCTTCCGTGGGAGGACCGCGGAACCTCCTTGCGCACGGCACGGCCGCGTTCCCTCTCCTCGGCCAGGTCCGTCATGGTCACAGTGTGCGGTCGCGACGGGAAGGCCGCTACGCGGCGTGCCGGACGCACCCGTCACGGAGGGCTCGCCTGCCCAGAGCCCACTCCGGCGTCCACCGGACGGTGCGGTCGCGACGGGAACGCCGCTACGCTACGCGGCGTGCCGGACGCACCCGTCACGGAGGGCTCGCCTGCCCAGAGCCCACTCCGGCGTCCACCGGGCGGTGCGGTCGCGACGGGAACGCCGCTACGCTACGCGGCGTGCCGGACGCACCCGTCACGGAGGGCTCGCCTGCCCAGAGCCCACTCCGGCGTCCACCGGAGAGGACCGGACCGACCCACAGTCCGTCCCGCCCCGGGGCAGGGCGGTCAGCCCGCCCCGCCCTGCCGCCGGAGCGCCGCGACGCGGCGGTAGAGCTCGACTGCCTCGCCGCCTCGGCCGAGTTGCTCCAGGCAGTGGGCCTGGTCGTTGCGGCTGGCCAGGGCGTCGGGGTGACCTGCGCCGAGGACGCGTTCGCGGGACTCGGCCACCTGCTGGTAGACGGCCAGCGCGTCGCTCCAGCGGCCCAACCAGCCCAGGCCGACCGCGACTTCACGGCGGCTGACGAGGGTGTCCGGGTGGTCGGGACCGAGGACCCGCTCACGGACGGCGCAGACGTCACGGGCCTCGGCCAGCGCCTCCTCCCACCGGGCGAGCCGGCCCAGGTTGACGCCGAGCCCGTGGCGGGCCCGCAGGGTCTCCGGGTCGGCTGCGCCGTGGACCCGGGTGCGGTCGGCCACCAGCGCCCGGTACTGCTCCAGCGCCTCGGCGCTCCTTCCCAGACGGCCGAGGCTGATCCCGATCTCGTAACGTGCGGCGAGGGTGTCCGGGTGGTCGGGACCGAGCGCCTGCGCGCGGGCCCCCGCCACGTCCCGGTAGTTCTGCAGGGCTTCGGTCCAGCGGCCCAGCTGGCCGAGGGCGTAAGCGACCTCGTACCGGGTGACGAGCGTGTCCGGATGCCCGGCGCCCAGCACCCGGGTGCGCGCCGCGGCCACCTCATCCGCCATGCGGTACGAGTCCTCGAGCCGGCCGAGACGGCTCAGGTTGAAGGCGAGGTTGTGACGGCAGCGCAGGGTGTCGGGGTGCTCCGGCCCGACGGTCCGTTCCCGGGAGGCGAGCACCGACGTGTACACCTGGTGCGCCTCGAAGTGCCGGCCGAGCCGGCCGAGGACGTACGCCATCTCCTGGCGGGCGGCCAGGGTCTCCGGGTGGTCGGGGCCCAGGGTTCGCTCGCGGCCCTCGGCGACGCGGCCGAACTCGCGGAGCGCGTCGGCCGCCCGGCCGGTCCTGCTGAGCGTGAAGCCGACCTCGTACCGGCTGGCGAGGGTGTCCGGGTGGTCGGGACCGAGCGCGTGCTCGCGTTCGGTGGCGACCGCCCGGTGCACCTCGCCCGCCTCCTCCCAGCGGCCGAGCCTGCCGAGGCTGAGCCCGGCGTTGTGCCGGCCGGTGAGGACGGCCAGCAGTTCCGGCGACGGGGTGGGCCTCTCCGGCCGGGGCAGCCGCACGGGTGCGGGACCGCGCAGATCCACGCCGGTGGTCCATTCGCCGGTCAGGCCCGCCGTGAAGTCGGGCGGCAGGGCCCGCAGCGCCGAGACCGTGATCGCCTTGTGACCGGTCGTCATCCCGCGCGTCCAGGACGGCAGCCCCGGTTCTCCGCCGTCGTGCCGATGCGGGGGCGGCGGCACGGTGCCGGCGGCGGGCGTGGCCGTCACGCGCCCGGCGCCGATCCTGCGGCGCAGGTCCTTGGCGTCGGCGGGCCGCTCCTCGGGAGTCTTGGCGAGCAGTTCGAGGACGATCTCCTCGATGAAGTCGGGGAGTTCCGGCCGGTGGCTGCGCAGCGGCCGGGGCGCGGTGTCGCGGTGGCCGACGAGGATGGACCAGGAGTCGCCGAGGTCGAAGGGCGGCGCGCCGGTGGCGATCTCGTACAGCACGCACCCCAGGGAGTACAGGTCACTGCGGTGGTCGACGTGGCCCCCGCCGATCTGCTCGGGCGACATGTAGTGGGGGGTGCCCATGGCGATGCCCGTGCCGGTGAGCCGGGACGTGAACCCGATGTCGTGGCCGAGCCGGGCGATGCCGAAGTCGCAGATCTTCACCGTGCCGTCGGTGAGCCGCATGATGTTGGCAGGCTTCAGGTCCCGGTGGACGATGTTCTGTTCATGGGTGTAGGCGAGGGCGTCGGCGACCTGGTCCGCGATGTCGACGACGTCGGACACCGGCAGCGGATGCTGCTCGTTGTCGTCCATCAGCTGGCTGAGGTTGCGGCCCTCGAGCAGTTCCATCACCAGGTAGAGCACGCCCTCGTGCTCGCCGAAGTCATGGACGACGGTCACGCCGCGGTGCTGCAGGGCGGCGGCGACCCTGGCCTCCCTGCGGAAGCGCTCCCGCAGGACCCGTATGAACGTCCGATCGTGCTGCGGCCCGAGCGGTTTGAGGCACTTGACCGCGACCCGCCTGCCCAACGACTCGTCGCGGGCCTGCCACACCTCGCCCATGCCGCCCCGACCGATCAGTTCAAGCAGCCGGTACCGGCCCTGGATCAGCCTGGTGTCCGCCATCGCGTGCAGTCGCCCCCGTCGCTTCGCTACGCCCTCCCCGGCCCGTCCAGTATGGCCGCCTGTCTGCGCAGTTTGTACGGTGCCGGCCTGCTCCCGGGCCCGAGTCGCGCCATCGCCTTCAAGATGTGACCTGGCGGCAGCTGCCAGCGCACGCGCGAGGGGACGCAGCGCAGGGCCGCTCCGGTGGCGCAGAGCCGCCGGGTGACGCGTCCGGGCGGGGGCGCGGGCCGGCCGTAGAGGTCGTGGGCGTACGGGGGCAGCGCGTCGTAGGCGAGCGCGGCGACGCGCCGCCAGATCAGTCCACGCGCCGGGACGAGCAGGGGGTGGACGGGCGGGCGGCGCAGGAAGCCGTCGACGACGCGGGCGTCCGCACCGGCTTCCAGCGCGGGCCGTACGCCGGCGAAGTACCCGGCGAGCGCCGCCCTGGTGGCGGGGACGGCTTGCCGGGTCGAGTCCGACGAGGCGGGCGCTCGTCCGGTGCTCGTCGACGTACCGGTCCGCCTGGGCGCCGGTGAGGGGGAAGCCAGAACGCCGCAGGACGTCCAGGTACGAGTCCACCTCGGCGCAGTGCACCCAGAGCAGCAGGTCGGGATCGTCCACGCCGAGGAGGCGGTGGATCCTGCGGACGCGGGCACCGGCCCGCTCGGCGGCCTCGGTGGTGCCGTAGGAGATGGTGCCGACGAAGTTCGCGGTGCGCAGCAGCCGGCCCCAGGCGTCCTTGCGGAAGTCGCTGTTGGCCATGACTCCGCGTACGGCGCGGGGGTGCAGGGCCTGGAGGTAGAGCGCGCGGACCCCGGCGATCCACATCATGGGGTCGCCGTGCATCTGCCAGGTGACCGACGCGGGGCCGAACAGGCCCGGGTCCCGGTCGTCGGCTTCGCCGCTCATACGTCGACTCTGCCCCGCGGTCCCGGCCCGCACGCACGCGTCCGCGTCGTCCGGGCGGCTCCCTCCGCGGGGGCGGCGAACGCGGTCGGGCGGGCACGGGGATCCGCCGACCGTCGTCGACGCAGCGCCTCCTTCGGCGACGCGCCGGCCCACCTCACCCTCGCGGGCAGGCTGTACGGCAGGCCGGTCACGGGGCGCACCGGCCCGGGCGCTCGCCGGGGTGTGCCCCCTCTTTCCGTACCGCCCTACGCGTCGCCCCGGTCCCAGGCGCGGGGCGGCCCTCCCGACGACCATGCCGCGGGCCGGGACCCGTCGGAGGGTGCGGCCAGGTGCTGGCTCACCGCGACCACCCCGTCCATCTGCTCCGTCAGCTTCACCAGGAGGGGGATCTGCCCGGCCGCCTCGAGTCGCCCTTCCAGGGTGACCCTTCCGTCGACGACATGGACGTCGATCGCGTCGGGCGCCAGGCCCAGCGCGCCCACCAGCACCTCCTCGACCACCTGAAGACGGATCTCCGGATCGGGCCGGAGGAACACCTGGAGCAGGTCACGCCGTGTGACGATGCCGACCAGGCGGTCCTCCTCGTCGACGACGGGCATCCGCTCGACACCGCGCCGCAGCATGGTGCGGGCCGCCTCGGCGATCGTGTCCTCTGCGTGGACGGTCACCGCGGGCGTGGACATCAGCCGTCCGGCGGTGGGCGCGTCCCGGTCGTCGCCGGGGAAGCCGCCGGCGCCGTACCACGACGCGTGGACGGCGGGACCGGCATCGGGACCGGCGGCGGCCTGGCGCGTCAGGAGATCGGTCTCCGAGACGACGCCGACCACCCGGTCGTCCTCGTCGAGGACCGGCAGACCGCTGATGTCGTGCTCGGCGAGCTGCTTGGCGACTTCCTTGAACGGGGTCGACGGCACGACCGAGACGACCTCCCCCACCATCAGGCTTCCGACCTTGCTGTGCTTCATGTTCGCCACTCCTGTCGAGCCGGCGCCCATGGGGCCCGGGCGATCGAGCGGACCACGGCCCCGGGTGTGCGGCGAGCCCGGTGCGTACCGCGCGCCCGTCCGCGCGTACGACATGGCGATTCGACCGCGGCACGGCAATTCAACCGCGGCGGACCGGGCCCGGCAGGGGCCGAACAGGCCGCTCGGCGGGGTCCAATGGTCCCCGCGGCGCGCGCCCGGGGAACGGACGGCCCGCTCGGCGCAGGGGGAACGGACGGCCCGCTCGGCGCCCTGGGGCCGACAGTCCGCTCGCGGGGGACGGCCGGCGTGCCCGGCGGGGCCGTTCGGCCCTCGCCTTCGTCCTGGCACGGGACGGATCGTGGAGGGGTACGAGGGATCCACGACATCGCGAGGAGGATCCGGTCATGTACTGGTACGGCCACGGCCCGGGAGGCTGGTTCATCGCACTCATGGTGGTCGGAACGGCGGCCTTCCTCATCCTGCTGCTGCTCGGGGTCTACTTCCTGGCACGCCGGACCGGCGAGGGTGGCGCACCGTCCGGAGGAACCGAGCGGCGCTGGGCGGGCCGGGCGGATTCGCCGAGGCGGGCAGAGGAGATCCTCGCGGAGCGATACGCCCACGGCGACATCGACGACGAGGAGTACCGGAGGCGCTCGGAAACCCTCCGGAGCCTCGACCGTCCCACTCATCAGGGCTGACCGCGGCACGCGGGCCGAGACTGCACGACCGTGACGGCCGCCGGCCGAACGTCCGGCCCGGAGGGCGTGCGGACGTACGGGGGACCGTTCAGCCGCGACGGACGGGACCACGGGTCCGTCCCGACGGCCGGACCGGTCCGGCCTCCGCGGACCAACGGGCCGGGTCGTCCGGCCCTCGCGTCCGGGCTCGACGGCCCTGCCCTCCCGGCCGGCGTCCCGGTCAGGCTGGAAGCGTGGCCGCACGGCCGACCCCCGAAGGAGGCATACGGACATGACTCGCCCTGTGACCGTCGGAGTGGACGGCTATCCCGAGAGCCGCGCCGCCGCGGACTGGGCCGCGAAGGAGGCCCTGCTGCGCGAGGCTCCTCTGCGCGTGGTGCACGCGGACGAGTGGCCCCGCGTTCCGGCCGTGCCTCCGGTCGACCGGGAGGAGCACCAGCGCTGGGCCGACACCGTGCTCGACGAGGCCTCCGGCGAACTGCGCCGGAGGTATCCCGAGCTGGCGGTGACAGCGCGACGCCTGACCGGACGGGCGGCCGCGGTGCTGGCGGTGGAGGCCGCCGATTCCCAGATGCTGGTTCTCGGATCGCGCGGGCGCGGCGCCGTCGAGGGGTTCCTCGTCGGCTCGGTCGGCATGGCGACCGTGGGGCTCACCGACACGCCGGTCGTGCTGGTACGCCCAGCTGCCACGTTCCCTTCCGGGGCTCCGGAGTCGCGTCCGTCGGGGAACGTCGCGGTGGGCCGGGACGTGGTGGTGGGGGTCGACATCCACGAGACCACCGACGCGGTGCTCGCCTTCGCCTTCGACGAGGCGGCACGGAGGGGCTGCGGCGTCCGCGCCGTGCACGGCTGGTCGTTGCCGTTCGCGTTCAGCTACGCGCCCGGACTCGATCCCGGTGTCCGGCAGGAGGTGGCCGACGGCATCGCCGGCGCCGTCGCCGAGCGGCTGCGGCCGTGGCGGGGGCTGTACCCCTCGGTCAAGGCCGAGGAGCGGGTCCTCGTCGGAGCCCCCGCCGAGCAGGTGCTGCACGACGCCGCCGACGCGGAGCTCGTGGTCGTCGGCCGGCGCATCCGGAGGGCCCCGGTCGGCGGGCACCTCGGCCACGTCGCCCACGCCGTGCTCCACCACGCCACCGCTCCGGTGGCCGTCATCGCCCACGACTGACCGCCCGCCCTGGAGAGTCCCATGACCGCAGAACCCCTCGCGACGGCCGTCGTCACCTCCCTCGTCCGGGACGCGACGGCGGCCCCGTCCATGCACAACGCCCAGCCGTGGAGATTCCGGTACGACGCGGGGCGCGGCACGATCCGGCTCTACGGGGACCCGGAACGGGCCATGCCGAGTTCCGACCCGCAGGGGCGCGCCCTGCACCTCGGGTGCGGCGCCGCGCTGTTCAATCTGCGGGTGGCGGCCGCGCACGCGGGAAGGGCTCCGGACGCGGTGCTGCTCCCCGACGCCGACGAACCGTGGCTCCTGGCCGAGGTCCGGCTGGACCGTCCGGTGCGCCGGGACGACGACCTCGCCGCGCTCCACCCGGCGATTCACCGGCGGCACACCAGTCGTTTCCCGTTCACCGACGAGGACGTCCCCAGCGGGGTTCTGGACGGACTGCGCGCCGCGGCACGGCTGGAGGGCGCGCGGCTGCACATACCCGGCGCCTGGCACGTGGACGAGGTCCTGCACCTGGTGCACGACGCCGAGAGCCGCGAGTCGCTCGACCCGGAGGCACGGGAGGAACTGCTGCGCTGGACGGGCACTCCTGGCGGCGCGTCGGCCGGGGAGGGCATCCCCGTGCACGCCTTCGGCCCCCGGCAGCACGATGTCACCGCCCCGGTAAGGGACTTCGCAGCCGGACGGGCTCTGGCCGGCCGCGGCAGCGCCACGTTCGAGAAGCGGCCCCGGCTCGCCCTGCTGGGCACACCCCACGACGGGCCCCTCGACTGGCTCAGGGCCGGACAGGCACTGGAACGCGTGCTGCTCCAGGCCACCTTGGACGGTCTGGTCACCTCGCTGACCTCCCAGGCGCTGGAGTGGCGCGAACTGCGCTGGGCGCTGCGCGATCCCGTGTCCTCCATGGGGCATGTGCAGATGGTGATCCGGCTCGGGTACGGCCCCGAGGGCCCGGCGACTCCGCGCCGCGACGTCGAGGACGTGCTGGAGACGGCGTAGGCCAGGTCGCGCCGGGCCGTGCGTCACGGTCCGGACCGTGCGTCAGGGTCCGGACCGTGCGTCAGGCATGAGCGACGACGGCCACCGGAGCGCCGCAGTGGTGGATCACTGCATGGGTCACGGGCCCGACATGGGCCCCGACGCGCCCCGTGCGGATGCGCCGCCCCACGACCACCAGAGCGGCACCGTCGGCGGCGTGCAGCAACTGCTCGGAGACCCCGCCCACCGGCGTGAGTTCGACGACGTCGACCGACGGGTACTTCTGCCGCCAGGGGGCGAGGACGTTCCTGAGTTGCCGGACGACGTCCGGCCGCATCTCCTGCAGAGCCATGTCGAGGGCCAACGCGTCCCGCCCGAACGGCGGGAGGGACCAGGAGTGCACCGCCCGGAGACGCCCACCGCGCAGGGCCGCCTCGGCGAAGGCGAAGTCCAGTACCGGTTCGCACGCGTCGTGGACGTCCACACCGACGACCACCGGGCCGGCGGTACCGGCCACGGCGCCGGACCGGGCCGGGCGCGGCCCGCCCTTGGCATGCGGCTCCGCGGAGGGCGGGCCCTCCGCGTACGCCCGCTCCTCCGCGTACGCCTGCGTGCGAGGCTCGTGCCCCGGCCGTACGAGGACGACCGGCCGGTCCGTCCCGATGATCGTCGCCATCGCGACGGACCCGAGGAGAAAGCCCCTGACGCTCCCCAGACCGCGGGAACCGAGCACCACGAGCTCGGACGTGGCCGCTTCGCGGGCCAGCACGGCCGGGGGCCGCCCGGACAGCCGTTGCGTGCGGACCTCCAGTCCCGGGTGCCTGCCCTGCAGGGCTCGCGCGGTGCCGGCCAGCACATCGTCGACGGCGTCCCCCTCGTCCGGGCCGCGCCGTGGTGGATCAGGCGGGTCCGCCACCAGCACCAGGCGCAAGGAGACCTCCCGCAGCAGGGCTTCACGGGCCGCCCACTCCGCCGCGGCGGCGCTCTCGGCCGATCCGTCCAGACCGGCGGTCACATGCTGCGGCATCGGCGGCCTCCTCGGGGCGGCGCGACGACGGGCAAGGCATGACGATGGAAAGACGCGACCGCGATGCCCGCACGGACTCAGCCTCCCCCTCCGGAAGCGGCGACGGCAGAGTCCGAACGGCCCCCGGAAGGGCCGACCGGCCCGGGGAGGGGGACGGTCGCCCCTACGCGGCGCCCGGGCGGAGGCCGGAGAGTGGGGATCAGCGCGACCATCACGCCGGATTCGCGAGCCACGGGCGGTTCAGCAGGGAGGCCCGTCATGGCACATGATCTCTCCGAGCCCCGGCGGCAAGGAACGTCGAGGCACAGTCTGTGGCGGCATCTGCTCCGCGCCACCGGCCGGGACACGGGACCGCTCGTCCGCCCCGCCGACCGCGCACACAGCCGTCTGGTGACGGAATGCGCACTCGCCGTGGTGGCGGCACTCGTACTCGCCGCCGTGGCCGCGTGGGGGACCTGGAACGCCGAGCACCGACGTGCGCTGGACGACCGGCAGCAGCGACAGCAGATCACGGCGACCACCGTGACGCGCGCGGCGGCGAGGACGAGCGAGAGCGGCTCCGGGCTCGCCGACGCGGCGCGCGCCGAAGCCACCTGGAGGGGCCCGGGGAAGGCCCGGCACAAGGGCGTCGTGGAGGTGCCGCTCGGGACCCCGGCGGGAAGTCCCGTCCGGATCTGGGTCGACGGCGACGGCGGGGTCACGAGGAGTCCCCGTACGCAGGCGGATGTGATCATGGCTACGGCGCTGGCCGGCGTGTCGGTGTTCAGCGCCCTCTCGGCCGCTTCCCTGGGCGTCTTCACCATCCGCGCCCGCCGGCTCGAGCGGCGGACACTGGAGACATGGGAAGCGGAGTGGACCGTCGTCGAACCGCGGTGGTCCGGCCGTCCGGGGACCTGACCCGGGGTGGGGCCGCGAAGGGCTCGGCCTGGGCCGGCCGGCGCGAGGCGGGGACCGCGAAGGGCCCGGACCGGGCAGAACCGGGGCCGCGCGAGGAGGTCCGGAGCCCGCGGGGGCGCGGCCCCGGACGTCGAAAGGGGAGCCATGGGCGCCCGAGCCGGGAACGACGGGGACAGGAACCGCGCGGCCGGAAGCGATGTGACCGGAAGCCCCGAGGTGATCGCCGGTCTGGACCCCCGGGGCCAGTCGCGCGGAGCGGTCTCCTGGGCGGCGGAGGAAGCCGCGCTCAGGGGCCTGCCGCTGAGACTCGTGGTGGCCGTGCCCTGGCTGGCGGACACCCGGCACGTCGACGCCGAACCGCAGCGCGTTTCCTTGCGCACGCAGGCCGGGCGGATACTCGAATCCGCCGCCGCTTGGGCCGCTGACGAGTACGCGCTCCCGGATCTGGTCATGGAGGTGTACGACGGAAGTCCGGTCGCCGCGCTGACCGCCGGATCCCGTCACGCGCAGTCGGTCGTGGTCGGCTCCCGGGACCTCAACCGCCTGGAGGAAGTGATCAGCACCGGTTCGGTCGTCGTGCCCCTCACCGCCCGGGCCGGGTGTCCCGTCGTCGTGGTACGCGAACCGTCGGCCGGGCGGTCCCGGCGGCCGCGCCTGGTGGTCGGAGTCGACGCCCGCTCTCCGTCCGCCGCCGCCCTCGGGTTCGCCTTCGGTGAGGCGGCCGTCCGCGGCGTCGCTCTCGACGCGGTCTTCGTGAGCGAGCCGCCCGTGCTGCCGTTCACTCGCCGGAAGCGGGCGGGAGAGAGTCAGCGCGAGATGCTCGCCGGGACCGTGACCGGCTGGTCGGAGAGGTATCCGGGCGTGGCGGTCGCCGAGGAGGTACTGAGCGGTGACCCGGTGGAGGAACTGGTGAGGGCTTCCACCTCGGCGGTCGCCGTCGTCGTGGGCCGGTCGCCCCGCCGGGCCGGCGCCGGGCTCAGAATCGGACGGGTGGTGCACGGGCTTCTGCACCGTGCGGGCTGCCCGGTCATCGTCGTTCCCCCGCAGTAGGCTGACCCGGCTCGGTACGGTACTCCGTCCCGTCCTCCCCGGGCCGTCGGCGCGGGGCGGGCCGCAGACGCCGGTACGGCATCGTGTGCGGAACGTGTCCGGAGAAGGAGGCCGCCATGGGTCAGGACCACGGTCAGCGGCGCTGGCGAACGGATCCCGCGGCCGGACACGAGGCCCGCCGGTCCGACGGGGACCGTCAGCCGGTGCCCCTTTCCGGCCGCCGGGGCGCGCTCGTCCTCGCTCGCCCCTCCTGCGCCGCGTCGGCCCGTGGCTGACCGGACCGCCGCACCGGGCGGCGGCCTCCACCGCGCGGTTCCCGGCCTCGCGGTGCTCGGTGCGTACCGGCGGGACTGGCTGCGCGGTGACCTGCTCGCCGGGGTCACCGTCGCCGCCTACCTCGTGCCCCAGGTCATGGCGTACGCGAGCGTCGCGGGCCTGCCGCCGGTCGTGGGGCTGTGGGCGATGCTTCCGAGCCTCGCCCTGTACGCACTGCTCGGCTCGTCCCGGCTGCTGTCGGTCGGTCCCGAGTCGACGACCGCGCTGATGACGGCGGCGGTCGTCGCGCCGCTCGCCGGGGGCGACCCCGTGCGGTACGCCGTCCTGGCCTCCGCTCTGGCCGTCGCCGTCGGACTGATGTGCCTCGTGGCGTGGGCGGCCCGGCTGGGGTTCGTCGCGGATCTGCTGTCACGGCCCGTCCTGGTCGGCTATCTCACCGGCGTGGCGCTGATCATGGTGGTCGGTCAGCTGACCGAGCTGACGGGTGTGCCGACGGAAGGGCAGGGCTTCTTCCAGCAGCTCGGGTCCTTCCTGTCACACCTGTCCGAGGCACATCCGGGGACGGTCGCCCTCGGTGCCGTGGCCCTGCTTCTGCTCTTCTCGGCGCTGCTGCTGCCCCGCGCCTTTCCCGGTCCGCTGCTGGTGGTGGCGCTCGGGACGGCCGCCGTGGCGGCGTTCGGGCTGGAGGCCCGCGGGATCGCGGTGGTCGGGGACATCCCCGCCGGTCTGCCGGGGTTCGCCCTGCCGGACCTCGGCGAGGTCCCCAGGCTGCTGCTGCCGGCCGTCGGGGTGCTGCTCGTCGGCTACACCGACTTCATTCTCACGGCACGCGCCTTCGTCACGGACGACGACGGACCGCGCCTGGACCCCAACCAGGAGCTGCTGGCCCTGGGCGCGGCGAACCTCGGCGCCGCCGTGCTGCGGGGGTTCCCGGTGAGCAGCAGCGCGAGCCGGACCGCTCTCGCCCGGTCCACAGGCGCACGCACCCAGGTGTACGGGCTCGTCGCCGGTGCCGCGGTGGTGGCCGTGCTGCTGTTCCTCAGTCCGCTGCTCCGCAGCACACCGACGGCCGTGCTGGGAGCGCTGGTCGTCTACGCGGCGGTCCGGATGATCGACCTGGCCGGATACCGGCGTCTGGCGTCCTTCCGCCGCCGGGAGCTGCTGCTCGCCCTCGGCTGCCTCACCGGGGTGCTCCTCCTGGGCATCCTGTACGGCGTGCTGCTGGCCGTGGCCCTGTCGGTGGCCGAGCTGCTGAGCCGGGTCGCGCGCCCGCACGACGCCGTCCAGGGCCTGGTGCCGGGGCTGGCGGGCATGCACGACGTGGACGACTACCCCGAGGCGCGGGTCGTCCCCGGCCTGCTGGTGTACCGCTACGACTCACCGCTGTTCTTCGCCAACGCGGAGGACTTCCGCCGCCGGGCCCTGGCCGCCGTGGACGAACAGGACTGCCCTGTGCGGTGGTTCGTGCTCAACACCGAGGCGAACGTGGCGGTCGACATCACCGCCCTCGACTCCGTCGACGCCGTGCGCGAGGAACTGACCGGCCGCGGCATCGTCTTCGCCCTCGCTCGCGTCAAGCAGGACCTGCGTGCGGAGCTGGACGCCTACGGACTGACCGCGTCGGTCGGCGAGGACCGGATCTTCCCCACCCTGCCGACGGCGATGGAGGCGTACCGGTCCTGGGTGCGTGGGCAGAAGGAGGGCCCCGAGCAGTAGGCGCAGACCCCGAGCAGTGCGCGGCGCCGCGCGGGGAGTACGGTCACAGCCGCCCCCACCGAACGGGCTAAATCCTCCGCAGATCACCGATTGTGCGGAAGGGGCCGCCGATCATGTTCCGCATGTCAGCCATGAGCCCCTCCTCCCTCGCCCGGCCGTCGTCACCGGCACATCCGCGTCCCCGCCGGCCGTACCGGCTCGCCGTGCTCGCCTCCCTCCTCCGGCCCCGGGACCCGGCCCGGGGACCGCGAGTGGGCGAGGGACCGCCCCGGGACCCCTGCCGGAAGGACCAGCGGCGGCAGGAGGGGCCCGGAGGGAGCGGACACGGCGCCGTGTCGAGGGCTGCGCTCGCGGCCGCGCTGCTCGTCGCCGCCCTCGCCGTCGCCTCGTGCGGCGGCGAAGGCGGGACGGCCGGCGGGAACGGCAAGGTCACGGTCGTCTACGAGGACGACACGATCAAGCCGAAGGACCGGCGAGCCGTGGCGGTTGTCCGTGAGTCCCGTGTGCTCGAACAGCTCGCCGACTGGGTGACCGAGTCGGTCGCCCTGCCGCACGACCTGGCCGTGAAGGTCACCGACAGGGTCCCGCCAGGGGTCACGGACGCGGTCACCCAGCCGGACGGCCGGACGATCTTCGTGCCCCCTCCCTTCCTGACCCGGATCGAGGGGGTCCTCGGCAAGGTGGTCAGGACCGTCGAGCGCCCCGCCCTGTTCCCCCGGACCGAGTGGAACGCCGACGACCTCACCGCGCTGTCGACCCAGTTCGTCTTCGGCCACGAGATGGGCCATGCCCTTCAGCGGCAGCTGCTGCTCGCGAACCTCGGACTCGAGGAGGACGCCGCCGACGGGTTCGCCTCGTTCTACACGGTCAACGAGGTCGGACCGGGCCCCTCGGTCGCCGCCGCGATCCTCTTCGACGAGCTCGCCCGCGAGGAGGGCGAGCTGACACTGGAAGGGCTGTCCAGCGATCATCCCGTCACGCAGCAGCGGGTGTTCACCTTCCTCTGCTACCTCGAGGGGAGCGACCCGAAGAAGTACCACGGGCCGCTGGTCGGCGCGGGGTACCTGCCGGAGTCCCGGGCCCCGCTGTGCCCGCAGGCGTGGGCGATGCTGGACTACGGCTGGTGGACCCAGCTCGCGCCGCACTTCAGCGAGGCGTTCGAGGAGCGGGGGGACAGGGCGCAGGAGAAGTCGCGCGACCGCCTGATCGCGGAGATGAATGCCCTGGGGAAGAAGCTCGACGAGCTCCGCAGCCGGCAGTGAGTTCCCCGGCGGTCGTCTTGCCGGTTCCCGTCGTCCCTCAGGACACGATCTCGCGGGACGCGCCGCGCAGTGGTTCGCCGAGGAGGTCGATGTCCGCAGGGCGACCGCAGGGCATCTCGCGAAGCCGCTGCGCGGACACCGCGAACGGCTCGGGACCCGCAAGGGCACCCGCGCGCTCGGCGTCTTCAGGCTGCGGGGGCCTGCTGGACGGCCGGCCCACGGGCACGCGGCTGATCGTCCGCAAGGAGAAGCCGCACCCCGGGGCCCAGTTGAGGATCACGGACGCGGACGGCATGCGGCTGACCTGCTTCGCCACCAACACCTCGGACCGGCCGATCGCCGACCCCGAGGCCGTCCGGAGCTGGCACCAGGAGACCTGGCCCAAGATCCGCGCGAAGGAGCAGGCCGAAGGCGGCGAGATCCTCTTCGCCGGCCAGGTCGGCATCCGCTCCGACCACCAGGTCACAGGCGAAGGGAAGGGCGGCCCCCACGGCGCTGACGGCGAAGAGGAGGCCGGCCATACGCATGCAGCGGACGCGTCCGAACCGGTCGGCCGGCCTGCCGACGGTCGACGCCCCGACGGCACAGCCGACGAGAGCGGCGGCGACGACCTGGCCGAGCGGACCGGGACCGATGTCGTACCGGCTCTGGATCGCCTCCACGGCGCCGTTGACGACCGAACTGTCGTAGCCGAACAGGCCCCCCATGGCGGCCGACCCGGAGACCAGCACGACCCGTCTCAGACCACCTGGTGGCAGTCGGACGTCCGGTGGGACGCGGGGGAGGCCATCGGTGTCCCTCCCGTCTGTCGGCCCCTCGCCGATGTCGGATCGGTCAGGCGGGCAGAAGGCCGCCTTGCCGGGCCGTGCGCAGGGCCTGAGCCACGATCGTCAAGGTGGGGTTGACCGCCGCGGACGAAGGGAAGAACCCGGCATCCACCACGAACAGGTTCCGCACGTCGTGGCTGCGGCAGTACCCGTCGAGGACCGAGGTACGGGGATCCGTCCCCGCGACGACTGTGCCGCATTGGTGCCCGGTGGCCGCGGGGCCCATGGTGCGGAACGAGGTCAGCGGATACCCGGCGTCGCGCATGTGGGACCGCACCGTCGACACCAGCCGGTGGTGCGCGCGGATGTTCCTCGCCCGCCGGTCGACGACGATCCTGCCTCCGCGGAGTACGACCCGGTTGCCCGGGTCCGGCAGGTCCTCCGACATGACCCACCAGTCCACGCTGCGCCGCAGCAGCCAGGCCAGGACGGGACCGGGCACGTAAGGGTAGAGGCCCGCCACGGCCGGTGGATAGACCTTCCCCATGAGCTGCAGATTGCCCATCGGGTAGGGGAATCCCGGTCCACCGCGGTAGAAGTCGTTCACCGCCAGCGTCTTCTGGTAGCGCACGGTGTTCCTGCGGCGGGGGTCGACGGCGAGGACCACGCTGTTGTTGTGGAACATGAGGTTGCGTCCGACGAGCCCGCTGCTGTTGGCGACGGTGTGGTCCCCGGCCCCGGCGGGAGACCGCAGAAGCAGCACAGCGCTGTTGACGGCCCCGCACGACACGACGACCACGCCGGCCCGGACTCGCACCGTGCGTCCGGCGCGCACAGCGCTGATCCCGGTGACGCGCCTCCCCGTGGGGTCCGTGTGCAGACGTGTGGCGCGCGTCCCGGTCAGGAGCCGGACCGTGTCACTCCGCAGGGCGGGCCGCATGGCCACGACTTCGGCGTCGCTCTTCGCGCTGACGAGGCAGGGGAAGCAGTCGCACGTGCCGCAGCGCACACAGGGCTCGCCCGGTCCGCGCTGTATCCCGAGTTCGAGGTGGTGCGGATGCAGTCCCCCTCGCTCCAGCGCGGCGGACAGTTCCGCGACCATGGGCTCGTGCGCCACGGGCGGATACGCGAACGGAGTGCTCCGGGGCGGCTCCGTCGGGTCGACACCGCTCCGCCCGTGCACCTTGAAGAGCCGCTCGGCTTCCCCGTAGTAGGGCTCCAGATCGGCGTACGCGAAGGGCCACGCCGGTGACATACCGTCCAGGTGTTCGACGACGCCGAAGTCGCTCTCGCGCATCCGGATCAGCGCCGCGCCGTAGATCTTCGTTGCTCCCCCCACGTTGTAGTAGGCCATGGGCCGGAAGCGTTCTCCCGAGGGAGTGCTCCAGGTCTCGGTCGTGTCGTACCGCCGCTGCCCGAGGACGGCCTCCGGCTCCCAGTTCTCCGGCTCGTGCGGGAGGAAGTCGCCGCGCTCCAGGACGAGGACACGCGCCCCGCTGTCGGCCAAGGCCCAGGCGGTCGTCGCCCCGCCGGCTCCCGACCCCACGACGGCGACGTCGGCCCGGTACTCGTCCTGGTCCGCGACCACGACGGGAGGGGTCCCGGGACCCCAGACGGCGCTCACGGGACCTTCCCCGCAGACGTCTCAGGCTTCTCGGGCCGGAACAGACGGGCAGGGGTGTCCTCCTCATAGGCCAGTCCGGTCGGCGCGGAGACGAGTTCGAGGTACAGGCCCACCGGCGTCGAGAAGTAGATCCAGCGGGTACCGGCGATGGGTCCCCCGTCGACGACGTCGGACTCCCCCAACGGCACCACCCCTTGCTGCCGTTCGAGGTAGGCGAACGAGGCATCGAAGTCCTCCGTCCACACGGCCAGGTGATGACCTCCCCAGTCGCTGTTCCTCGGATGGCGGCGTCGCTGGTCGGGGGCCCGGTACTCGAAGAGTTCGATGTTGGTGGCCGGTCCGAACCGGAGCATGGCGATCTCCATGGCCGCGTGCTCGTGCACGTTGAGGTGGTCGGACATCCACGAGCCGTCGGGGTCCGAGACGGTTCCCAGGCGGTACAGCACCTCGGCTCCCAGGACCTCGGTGAAGAAGGCGACGGCGGACGACAGGTCCGGGACGGTCAGCCCCAGATGGTGCACCCCGGTGGCCCCGGGTATCCGGATGTACGGGGGCTGCGTCATGGATGCCTCCTGGCGTGGGAGGGTCGGATCGGTTCAGGCGTCGCCGAGCACGACGGAGACCTTCACGTCCTCCGGGTGGTGGCGGACGGCGTACTCGGCCTCCTCCAGAGGAAGGCGTCTCGTCACGAACCGAGGCAGCCAGTTCACCGGGGCGGCGAGCAGGGCGTCCTGGGCCTGCTGGAAGTGCCGCGGCCCCGCGCTGACCGAACCGAAGACGGACTGGTTGCCGAGGACCGTGGACCGGCTGGACACCGGCGCGGCCACGCCGTCGTCGGCGGCGATGCCGAGCAGGCACAGGACACCGTGGGGCGCGAGCCCCCGGGAGACGCCGGAGATCACCTCCGGGGCCGCGGTGGTCTCGACCACGACGGCGGGTCGGACCCGGCGTGCCACCTCGTCGGCACGGCCGGAATGGAAATGGGCTCCCAGGTCCCTCACGAGAGCCGCCCGGAGCCCGCCGTCGCGGTCGAAGACGTGGGTCTCCCGTTCCCGCTGCCGGGCGAACAGCGCCGCGAGCAGACCGATGGGCCCGGCGCCCGTCACGAGCACACGCTCGGATGCGCTCCAGAACCCGGCTTCCAGCTGGGCGATCGTCTCCCACGCCTTCGCCACCACACTGGCCGGTTCGATCAGGATGCCCACGTCCCGCAGGTTCTCGGCGACGGGGACGAGATGCTCGGGCCGGGCCGTCCACAGCTCGCTGCCGTAGCCGTCGAGCGAGGTGATGCCCGTCTCGGTGTAGCGGCCGTTGAGGCACCCGTGGGCCTCTCCGGCGGAGCAGGCCGCGCACGGCTCGGGGTCCGGCCGTCGTACCACCCCGATCACCAGGGTTCCCTCGCGCAGGGGATGGGCCGAGGAGGGCGCCCGACTCACCCGGCCCAAGCCCTCGTGGCCGAGGACGAACCAGGATCGTCCGGGGGGCGGTGTGCCGAAGAGTCCGGAGCAGATTTCGCGATCCGTCCCGCAGATTCCCAATTCCAGTCCCGACACCAGGACTTCGTCCTCCAGGGGGCGCGGATCTGGCACTTCGCTGATCCGCATACCGGGTCTTCCGCTCCCGCGTACGGTGATAGCGCGCATGACATCACCAGATCGAAAACACGGTGTACTCCGTTTCTCACCGTACGCCGCCGCGCCGTGCGCCTCAAGGATTCGCCCCCACCCGGACGGCCGCGTCGCCGCACGACGTTGCTGCTCGACCTGGACGGCCTGGCCGTCACGCGGGTGGAGCGGCTGGAGGACGGCACCCGCCGGGTGCACCTGATCACCGCCGATGAGCAGGGCCTGCCCCGAGGGTGGGTGTTCGCCACCCGGGTGAAGGGCTCCGCGACGACCCGGCCCCGCGATCCGCCGTACGGCGAGGGCGGGCTGGAGTTCGGTCAGCGCCTGACTCGTGGCATCCCGAGTCCGATCCAGGAGATGATCTCGCGCTGGATCTCGTTGTTGCCACCACCGAAGGTGAAGATCACGGCGGAACGGTAGCCGCGCTCCAGCGAACCGTGGAGGACGGCCCCGGCCGAGCCCTCCTTGAGCGGGCCGGCCGCCCCGACGACCTCCATCAGCCACGCATAGGCGTCACGGCGGGCCTCCGACCCGTACACCTTCACGGCCGAGGCGTCCTGCGGGGTGAGCGAGCCGTCCTGGACGGCGCCGACCATCTGCCAGTTGAGCAGCTTCATCGCATCGAGCCGGACGTGCGTGCGGGCAAGGCGCCCCCGCACCCAGCCGAGGTCGATGACACGCCTCCCGTCGGCGAGCTTGGTCGCGGCCGCCCAGCGCTGGACGTCGTGGAGGGCACGGATGGCCATGGTGCCGTGGGCTGCCAGGGTGACGCGCTCGTGATTGAGTTGATTGGTGATCAGCCGCCACCCCTTGTTCTCCTCGCCCACCCGGCGGGAGACGGGCACCCGGACGTCCTCGTAGTAGCTGGCGGTGGTGTCGTGCGAGGCGAGCGTGTTGATGATCGTGCAGGAGTAGCCCGGGTCGGACGTCGGCACGAGCAGCATGGTGATTCCCTTGTGCGGCGGCGCGTCCGGGTCGGTCCGGACGGCGAGCCACACCCAGTCCGCCGTGTCGCCGTTCGTGGTCCAGATCTTCTGGCCGTTGACGACGTAGGTGTCGCCCTCGCGCACGGCACGGGTCGTGAGCGAGGCGAGATCGGTGCCCGCGCCCGGCTCGCTGTAGCCGATGGCGAAGTCGATCTCGCCGGAGAGGATCCGCGGCAGGAAGTACGCCTTCTGCTCGTCGGTGCCGTACTGCATGATCGTCGGACCGACCGTGTTGAGTGCCATGAGCGGCAGCGGTACGCCCGCCTGCGCCGCCTCGTCGAAGAAGATGAACTGTTCCATCGGCGTCAGCCCGCGCCCGCCGTACTCCTCCGGCCAGCCGACGCCGAGCCACCCGTCGGTGCCGAGGCGGCGGATCGTCTCCCGGTAGAAGCGCTTCTGCGCGGCGGGTTCCCCGTAGCGGGCGTAGGCGTTGCCGGGGACGAGCCCGTCGAAGTAGGCACGCAGCTCGGCGCGCAACTGCTGCTGTCCCTGCGTGTATTCCAGGTGCACGGGTCCCTCCAGGCGTCTCGTGCCGGCGTGCGTCCCTGCGGCGGCACAGAGTAGAACGCGTTCCAGGAATCCGGAAGAGACGTGCGCGGGCGGGAAACGCCGGGACTCACTGTCCGGGGCCCGGAGGCCGGATCCGGTCACCCCGCCGCCCACCGTCCCACCGCCGCCGTCGAGCACCGCGACGCCACCGCCGCCGCGCCGGGTCCGACGCCCGCCGACGAACGGAGGCACGAGTCCGTCCCGACGGACGGCCCGGGTACCGCCCCCGGCTCGGCGACACCCCGCCCCCGCACGGCAGGGCCTGTCACAACCCGGCGCACGGGGGACCCTCCTGCCCGGCGCCGGCGGCGGCCGTGGTGCGTGTCACGGGCCGCGGGCCGCGTCGTCCGGGCGCCCGGGCGTCCGGGCGTCCGGGCGTCCGGGCGTCCGGGCGTCCGCGGCGAGGATGCCTCTCGGCCGCGGCCTCCCCTCGGCGCGCCGCGAACGTCGTCACGGACGGTGACGACACCGGGCGCGCGGCGACGGATGGGGCATGCGGGGGGGGGTGTGCCGAGCCGGCACCCCTGCCCCTCGTCCACCCTCCATCCCATTGCCGACAACCCGCCCCATCCGCCCCGCTTTCCGGCGAGTGGCTGAAACTGCATCAGAAACCGCTCGTGGCAAGGTGTTTCCGGAGAAGCCGCTGGTCATCCTCTAGGGAACGGTCCGCATCCCCTGGGAGGCTCGCATGGAACGCAGGCGGTTACTGCATGCCGGAGCCGGGCTCGTCGCGGCGTCCGTGGTGGGTCCCGTGCTCGCCCCGGCCACGGCTCAGGCCCGCACGGCCGACGGCACGGGTGCGCCGGGCGCCCCGGGCGCGGAGAGCAGAGCGGCCTCGACCGGCACGGCCGGCCGCTGTTCGGGTCCGGCGGTCTCGACGTACGGCATAGCGACGTACACCGCGGCGATCGTCGGCATGACCGTTCTCGGCGGTCACGCCTACGTGGTGGCACGCGGCCAGAACCCGCCGCTGCTGGGAGAGATCGACCTGGCGTCGGGGAAGCTCACGAGGACGGTACGGCTCTCGCGCGGCGAGGGCGGCTGGGCTGCGACGGTCTCCGGCGGACAGGTGTACGTGGGCACCTACCCCGTCCCGGACCTGTACCGCTTCGATCCGGCGACCGGATCGGTGGCGCAGCTCGGCACGATAGGGCCTTCGGGCGGTTTCGTCTGGTGCCTGACGACGGCTCCGGACGGGACGGTCTACGCGGGCACGTATCCGCGCGGCGAGGTCTGGGAGTACTCGCCGTCGACCGGTGTGCTGCGCAACCTGGGCATCGCGATGCCGGGCGAGCAGTACGTGCGCGCGATCGCCGCCGACGACCGCTACGTCTACGCCGGCACGCTTCCGCTCGGCCACATCGTCGCGTACGACCGTGCCACGGGCGCGAAGCGTTCCATCACCCCGACGCCGTACGGCGGAGCCGCGTGTCTGCTCGCCGCGGGCGGACGGGTGGTCGGCGGGTTCGGCAGGTCCGTCGTGGATTTGGCACCCGACGGGAGCGACGCGCGGGTCATCCCGATACCGGCCGCGGAGCGTCTCGTCGACGCGATCACGTCGACCGGCGACGGCACGGTCTACTGCGTCGGCCGCCCGACGGGAACGGTCTACCGGCGCGACGGCGACGCCCTCGTGCCGGTCGCCGCGCCCACGCCGCTCGACGAGCACCGGGCGCTCTTCCCGCTCCCGGACGGCAGGCTGCTGGGCGGCGCGGGCAGCGGCCGGCTGTGGTGGCTGGACCCGGCAGGCGGGGGGTCCACCACGGTGGAACTGATCGACACGGCCATGGCGGGCCCGGACCCCGTGCAGTCCATCACCATGGGCACGCGTGGGGCGGTGCACGTCGGCGGGCACTTCTCCATCACGACCCACCGGCCCGCCCAGGGCACGAGCCGGCGGATCCCGGTGTCCGGCGAGCCGAAACAGCTGCGCACGGCCTGCGACCGCGTCTACGCGGCGCTCTATCCGAGCACGGAGGTGCTGGAGCTCGACCCGGACCGCGGCAGCATCCGTTCGCTCGGGTTCATCGACAACGATCAGCAGCGCCCGACGGACATGGTGTACGAGCGGGCGACGG
Organism: Streptomyces marianii; assembly: GCF_005795905.1. Classification (NCBI taxonomy): domain Bacteria; kingdom Bacillati; phylum Actinomycetota; class Actinomycetes; order Kitasatosporales; family Streptomycetaceae; genus Streptomyces; species Streptomyces marianii. The sequence goes on along the minus strand of NZ_VAWE01000001.1, from coordinate 7,952,257 downwards.
ACCAGTTCCTCATCGCGTCCGCCCCGCCGGCCGGCCGGCTCAAGGGTGCGCTGACCCTGGCGGACCGGGCGAGACGGCGGCTGACGGTGCACCAGGACGTGATCACGGACCAGAGCGTGATGTCCCTGGCCCTGGACGACCGCCTGGGCACCCGGATCGCGTATCTCGCCGGGGACACCTGGGGCGGCGGAAGCGTGACCCCGACCCGGCCGAGCGCGACGATCGTCGCCTTCGACCTGCGGCGCCGCAAGGTGCTGTGGGAGGTCGCGCCGTTCGAGGGATACGCGAGCCTGCAGCACATCGAGGTGCTGGACGGAGTGCTGTACGGGGTCTACAAGCGGCTGGCGGGCATGTGGTTCGCCATGGACCTGAAGACCCGAACGGTGCTGAGGTCGGGGAGGCTGCCGAGCTACGGCGAGCTGACCGTGCAGCGCGGACAGGTGTTCGCCTCGGTCTTCGGCGGACTGGTGTACCGGATCGGCCCCGGTCTCGACGAGGCCCAGCCGATCCTCTCCGGCCTCGGCGACGGCTGGTACACCCCCCCTCAGCTGGCCTGGGAGCCACGGTCCTGGCACGCCTGGGGCGTGTCCGGCCGGGAACTGGCGCGGCTGCGTCTGGACCCGGACTGCGTCTCCATGAACCGGGCCGGGGTCAACCCGCCGGACGAGGCGGTCCTGGAGTCGCTGCTGGCCAACTGAAGCGGGCACGGAGAGCAGGACGACCGGGGCCGGCGGCACGGACGAGCCCAATGCCCCGGACGACCGGACGGTACGAGAACGGCGACAGCGGCGGCCTGCCGTGGGAGCCGGAGGAGGCGGCAGGCACCGCATCGCCGGGCACGGGCGACGCTCCGGCGGCCCCGTGCCAGGTTCGGGGCCGCCGCCCCGCGCCCGGCCGAGGTGCACCGGCCGGGGCGAGGTGGTCCCGCCAATTGGGCCGTTCGGCCCATGCGCGCCGCCGCGCGCGCACGCCAGCGTGGTGGGAGCACGACAGGAGACACGCCATGGATCTCCGTACACGCATCGCGCTCATCGGACTGGGCAGCGACTCCCGGCGGGACGAGGGAGTGGGCTGGGCCGTCGTCGACGCGCTCCGCGAACGCGCCTTGGAGCGGCCCCTCCCCCCGGAGGTCGACCTGGAGACCAGCAACGGGGAGCCCGCGCGGCTGGTGGGTCTGTGGCACGACGTGGCCCTGGCGGTGGTGGTGACCAGCGCACACGCGTATCCCGGCGAGCCCGGCAGGGTGGTCCGCCGGGAGTTCGATGCGGACGGGCTCTCACTGCCCGCGCACGGAGAGCCGCACGATCGCGTACTGAACGAGGCCCTGGAGCTGTCCCGCCTGCTCGGCAGGCTGCCCGGCCGGCTGGTGGTGTACGCGGTGCAGGGAGCCGACTCCTCGCTCGGAACCGGCCTGTCGCCGACGCTCGCGGCCATGGTCGAGTCCCTGGCCGACCGTGTGGAGCGGGAACTCGTCCACGAGTGGACACCGGCGGCGGCCGTACGGCCGTGTCACTCGTGAGCCGCGGAACTACGCGCCGGCGTCGTCGGCCCGGAGGGGCCGCTCCGGGCGGCCCGACCGGGTGCCCGTGCGCCGTGCCCGTGCGGCCGACGGAGCGCCGTGCCCACGCGGCCTGCCCGCAGGTCGGGGCGGCGCGGACCGCGTACGGGAAGACGGTGCACCGGGGGACGCTGGACGGTGTACCCGGGGAGGGGACGGGGAAGGGGGGCCGCCGACGAGCGTCCGGCCCGGTTGCCGTGCTCTCCCGAGCGGACGTGATCAGGTGGGACGACACACCTGGAGGGCTGAGATGTCCGAGGCACCGGTCTACTCCGAGGAATCGCCCATCAGGGTGTTCCTCCTCGACGACCACGAGGTCGTCCGGCGCGGGCTGCACGACATGCTCGACGCCGAACCCGGCATAGAGGTCGTCGGCGAGGCGGCGAACGCCGAACAGGCCCTGGCCCGGGGGCCTGCGCTGCGCCCCCACGTCGCGGTCCTGGACGTACGGCTGCCCGACGGCGACGGCGTCACGGTCTGCCGGGAGCTGCGCTCCCGCATGCCGGAGCTCGCATGTCTGATGCTGACGTCCTTCGACGACGAGGACGCCCTGCTCGACGCGATCATGGCGGGGGCCTCGGGCTATGTCCTCAAGCAGATCAAGGGGTCCGACCTGATCTCCGCCGTGCGGACGGTGGCGACGGGGCAGTCGATGCTCGATCCCTCCACCACGGCGCGGCTGATGCACTCGCTGCGGGACCCGGAGACCGCGCAGCCGGCCGAGGACGAACGCCTCGCGGCCCTCTCGACGCGGGAACGCGACGTGCTCGACCTGATCGGCGAGGGCCTGACGAACCGCCAGATCGGCAAGCGGCTCTACCTCTCGGAGAAGACCGTCAAGAACCACATCTCACGACTGCTGTCGAAGCTCGGCGTGGAGCGCCGCGTCCAGGCGGCGGTCATCGCCGCACAGGCCCACGAACACGACGAACCGCGCGCCTGAGCGCGCACACGGCCGCCGTCGCCACGCACGGCCCTCCCGGACGGGGCCCGCCCGCCGAGAGGCGGTCCGGATGACCGGGGCTGCTCGGGGCGGGCGCCCGCGCCGTCGCCACCGGCACGGCCGCCTCACCCGTCGTCGCGCAGCGGCACGGTCCAGACCAGCCGGGTGCCGCCGGCGATGCCGCGGGTCACGACGAGCTCCCCGGACAGCTGCTCGGCGCGTTCCTCCAGGTTGCGCAGTCCGCTGCGGCGGCCGTGCGGGCTGATGCCGATGCCGTCGTCGGTCACGGTGACGGACATCCGGCCGGCGCGAGCCGCGATGGTGACCTCCGCCCTCGACGCCCGGGCGTGGCGCGCGACGTTCGCCAGGGCCTCACCGAGCACGGCGACCGCCTCGTCGGCGACGTGGCGCGGCACCTCGGTGTCGATGAGTCCCTCCATGCGCAGCGCGGGTGCGAACCCGAGGGCCGGTGTGGCCTCCTCCACGGCACCTACGGCCCGCGCCCTGAGACCCGGGAGCACGCCGGTGGCCTCGTGCTCACGGAGTCCGAAGATCGTCGAACGAATGATCTTGATCGTGGAGTCGAGGTCGTCGATGGCGCGTTCCAGCCGCTCGGCGGCCACCGGGTGGTCCACGAAGCGCTGGGCGCTCTGGAGTGTCATCCCCGTCGCGAACAGCCGCTGGATGGCGAGGTCGTGCAGGTCCCGGGCGATGCGGTCCCGGTCGGCCAGCAGGCTCACCTGCTCGGCGTCCCGGCGCCGGTCGGCCAGTTCCATGGCGAGGGCCGCCTGGCCGGCGAACCCGGACAGCGGGGCGGTCTCCGGGTCGCCGAAGGCGATCCTGCCCGCGGCACGGGCCAGCATGAGCACGCCCCGCAGCTTCTCCGGGTCGCCGACCAGCACCGCCATCGCCGGCCCGACGTCCTTCCAGCGTTCCGGCCGGAACGTGACACGCGGGTCCTCGGCCGCGTCGGGCGTGGTGAGCAGCCCGGTCTCGCTCAGCACGGCGGCCCTGGCCAGGGTGCCCTCGCCCCTCGGCAGCACCACGCCGAGATGGCGCTCGGCACCCTCGCCGTGAGCGAGGGCACAGCGCAGGTTCCCGTCGGGTTCGGTGAGGTAGACGAGACCGAGGTCGGCGCAGGAGATCCGGCGGGCCCGGTCGAGCATCATCTCCAGCACCTCGGACTCCGAGGCGCCGGAGAGCAGGGCGCTGGTGCACTCGGCGCTCGCCGCGAGCCACCGCTCGCGGGACCGGGTCTCCTCGAACAGCCGGGCGTTCTCGATGGCGATTCCGGCCGCGACGGCGAGCGTCGCCAGGACGGCCTCGTCCTCGTCGTCGAAGGAGGCCCCACTGCGCTTCTCGGTCAGATAGAGGTTGCCGAACACCTCGTCGCGCACCCTGATGGGCACGCCGAGGAAGGAGTGCATCGGAGGGTGGTGCGCGGGGAAGCCGGAGGAAGCCTCGTGGTCCGCGAGTTCGGCGAGCCGGAGCGGTGCGGGATGCCGGATCAGCTCACCGAGGAGTCCGTGTCCCGAGGGCAGGTCCCCGATCCGTCCGCGCAGTTCGTCGCTGATGCCCACGGGCAGGAACTGCGACAGGCGCTTGTCGCCCCCGATCACGCCGAGGGCCCCGTACTCGGCGTCCACGAGGACGACCGCCGCCTCCACGATCTCGCGGAGCACCTGCGACAGGTCGAGCCCCTGGCCCACCGAGAGGACCGCCTCCAGCAGGCCGTTGAGCCTGTCCCGGGTACCGCGCACCTCGTCGATGCGCACCTGGAGTTCTTCGAGGAGTTCGTCGAACCTCAGCCGCGGGACCCGGCCCCGGTCCTGGCCCGCTTCGCTCCGGACGTCGCCGCCCATGACACCTCCGCCGGTGTCGAACGGTCATCGCGCGCTACGCGCAGTTCTCACGGTAGCCCGGAGGAAGTCGGGGTGCGCGGTCGACGGAGCGCGCCCGGGCCGGTCCCCGGTGGCCCCGAGGGATCCCGTGCCCGCGTCCTGGGCGCGCGGAAGGCGGAAAGGGCCCATCCACTTCTCGTGGATCCTGATTGCGCGGTGAGCGTTCCGACCGTTTCTCCGCGTCCTCTGTAGGAGCCCTTTCCGTCTCTTCCATGGAATCACCGGTCGACGGGTACCGCCAGGGCCCACCGGCCCCACAGCGGCACCGTCCGGGCCCTTCCGGGGTCCGAGCGCCGGGCTTTCGCTCGTCTCCTGAGTCGGCCGAGTGAGTCGGAGGCCAAGGGCTTGCGGGGCATCAAGGTGTTGCTTCCCTGCAAGCCCTCAGGCCGAGGGCCAGCCGTACGGGGCCGCGACCGTGCTCTCCGGCCCCGCGCCCACCGCCTCGAGGTCCTGGTCCGCCACCCGCATCAGCTGCCGGGCGAGGTCGCTCATGGCCCGGCTCGCCGCGAGTTCGTCGCCGATCTCGGGAACGTCCACGTCCTGCGGGTTGCAGCGCGCGGTCCCGTGGCCGGTGAGCTTCGCCGTGCCGGTGTCCAGGTCCATCCTGGCCCTGGTCGTCCCGTCCTCCTCGGACAGGTACATGCGGACCTTCCATTCCAGCGTCCGTGTCATGGCGTACCTCCTCGCCCGCGTACGGACCGGCGCCTGCGGACCGGCGCGGCACCGCCCTCGCTCCAGGATCCCCCGCGCGCGTGCGCCCGCGCGACCGAGCCGGGGGCGGGGCCCCACCGGAGACGGGGAGGGCGGGCGCGGGCGACGCCGGAGTCGCAGGAGGTCACGACGGCTGGGACGCTGGGCTGGATGCTCCATCCCGTCGGCGACCGCCGGAGGTGCGGCCATGCGGAGGTGGCGGGCCCTGCTCGTCCTCGGGACGGCCCAGTTCCTCGTAGTTCTGGACACCTCGGTGATGAACGTGTCGATCAGCCGGCTGGTCGAGGACTTCGACACCGAGGTCACGGCGATCCAGGCCGTGATCACCCTGTACACCCTGGTCATGGCCGCCTTCATGATCACTGGAGGTCGGCTGGGGGACTCGTTCGGGCGGCGCCGCACGTTCGCGGTGGGCCTGGCCGTCTACGGGGTGGGATCCGCGATCACGGCGGTCGCCCCGGCGCTGTGGGTGCTGGCCGCCGGCTGGTCGGTCGTCGAGGGGCTCGGCGCCGCGCTGGTCCTGCCCGCGCTGGCAGCCCTCGTGGCGGGTGCCTACCGCGGTCGTGACCGTGCCGTGGCGTACGGCGTCATCGGCGGACTCGCCGGGGCCGGCATCGCGGTGGGACCACTCCTCGGAGGGTGGGTCACGACCTATCTGACGTGGCGGGTGGTCTTCGCCGGCGAGGTGGTCGTCGTCCTGGCGCTGCTGTGCTGCGTCCGCTGGATCGACGACCGTCCCGCCACCGGTCCCCGGGTGCGAATCGACGGCGTCGGCGCCGCGCTGTCGGCCGTCGGCCTCGGGCTGGTGGTCCTGGGAGTGCTGCAGAGCAGTTCCTGGGGGTGGGTGCAGCCGCGCAACGCCCCGTTCACGGTGTTCGGCTTCGCGCCCACACTCGCCGTCATCGCCGCAGGAGCGGTCGTACTCGCGCTGTTCCGGGCCTGGGAGCGCCGGCGGGAGGAGCGGGCCCGGGACCCGCTCGTACGGTTCTCCCTCTTCGGCGTCCCTCCGCTGCGCGCGGGGCTGGCCATGCTGCTGTGCCAGAACCTCGTGCTGCTCGGCCTGTTCTTCGTCATCCCGCTGTACCTGCAGATCGTCCTCGGCTTCGACGCCTTCCAGACCGGCCTCAGGCTGCTGCCCGTCTCGGTCACCATGCTCGTCGCCTCTCTGAGCGGGCCCTTCCTCGGCCGGATCGCGAGCCCGCGCACGGTGGTGCGGATCGGTCTGCTCGTCCTGTTCACCGCCGTGCTGTGGCTCCTCGCCGGGATCGAGCCGCAGATCGAGGACGTCCAGTTCGCGCTGTCGATGGCCGTGCTCGGTCTGGGCATGGGACTGCTCGCCTCGCAGCTCGGCAACATCGTGCAGTCCGGCGTCGGGGAGGCGGACCGCAGCGAGGCGGGCGGTCTGCAGTACACGGCCCAGAACCTCGGGTCCTCCCTGGGGACCGCGCTCATGGGCTCCATCCTGATCGGCGCGCTGGTCGGCGTGTTCACCGGGCAGATCGAGAACGACCCCCGTGTTTCGGACGCCGCCCGTGAGCAGACCGGCATCGCCGTCGAGGCCGGGGTCAGCTTCGTGAGCACCGAGGAGGTACGGGCTGCGGCCCAGCGGGCGGCGCTGCCGCCGGCCGAGGTGGACGCTCTCGTCTCCTCGTACGCCGAGGCGCAGCTCGGCAGCCTGAAGGCGGCGATCCTGACCGCGGCCGGGGTGACGCTCGCGGCGTTCCCGTTCACCCGCCGGCTGCCCACCTCCCGGCCGGGCCGGGAACGGGACGACGAGGCCGGAGGCGACGGCGGAGGCGACCGGGCCGCGGTATGACACCCGGCGGGTACCCACGAGCCGTGGGCGGGCCCGGGGCCGAAACGGCCTGCGGCCCCCGGGCCGGTGGGTTCGGCCGCACCGGCATCCCTGCCGGACCGGGCCGCCGTAGCGGGCGACGGGCGCCTGCCCCGGCCCGCGGGCCGGGGTCCGCGGCGAGCGGGCGCCGCGGACTGCCGGGCGTCCTGCTTCAGGCCGTGCCGGCCCCGGTGCCACTCACGTTCACGTCCGGGCGGACGATCACCACGGGGCACCGCGCATGCTGGCTGACCTGCTGGCTCACCGATCCGAGGAGCATCCGTGCGAATCCTCCTCGGCCTCGGGAACCCACCACCAGGAGCTCGGCGCCCTCGGCGGCGACGAGCAGGGCCTCGGCCGGGTTGCCGTGCACCAGGCGCTCGTGGACCTGGGTCTCACCGGTCTCGCCGAGGACCTTCCGCACCTCCTCCACGAGGCCGCGCTTGGCCTCCTCGGCGTCGAACTCCATGTCGACCGCGGGGGCCGACCAGGCGTGCGCGCCCGGCAGTTCGTACGCCGCCACCGCGTCGACCGTCGCCCCGATCAGGCCGGCATGCCGGACGGCCCAGCGCAGCGCGGCGTACGACGAGGGCGAGCCGTCGATGCCCACGACCACCCGGGGAGCCGGATCGCTCGTGCCCATGCCGTTCCACCTTTCTCGCAGACCCCGTCATCCACGCTGCGCGCCCCCGCGCGGTTCCGCCAGGCGAGCGCCGCCGCCGGAGGGGTCCGCCCGCGCTCGGGCGTCCCAGGTCCACTCGGCGACCTCGGGCATGTCGACACCGTGCTCCCGGACCCAGGCGTGGTGGCGGGTTCGGGCGTCGGCCATGGCCTGGCCTACGGCGACCGCGCGGGCAGCGATTGGAAGGTTCGGGCCGGAACCGCCCGGGCGCCCCGGCGGGCGGTGATCGCACCCGGGGGGCCTCACACCCGGGCCGCCGCCCGAAGGTCGTGGTCGAAGGCCCGGATGTCCTCCTCCGTGAGCGTGGTGCGGGTCTGCGCCACCGCCCGCAGATAGTCGTCGGTGAGGCCGGCCCTCGCCCCTGCGGACGGCGAACCGTCGGCCAGATGCCGTTCGAAGGCGCTCTGCGCGGCGGTGCGTGCCGCGAACTCGATGTCGGCGGGGGTGAACCGGTCGCTCTCGGCGACGAGCGCCTCCAGGTCGATGCCGACGAGGCGGTCGGGGCCGATGTAGCGCGTCCAGATGGCCCGCCGGGCGTCGGCGTCGGGCGGTCCGACCGGGATCAGGTAGTCGAACCTTCCGGGCCGCAGGAAGGCGGGATCCAGACTGCGGACCGCGTTGGTGGCGCAGATCAGCAGCCGGCGGTCGCCGCGCCGGAACTGCGGGATGAGCTTGAGCAGTTCGTTGGTCACCCGGTGGGCGAGGGTGGTGGGATCGCGGCGCTCGGAGGCGATCTCCTCGGCCTCGTCGAAGAAGAGGACCACCCGGTCGAGGTGGGCCACCCTGGAGAACAGCTGGCGCAGGCCGGCGGCCACGCCGTGCGGATCGGAGGCGAGCTGGTACGGGAAGACCTCGATGAAGGCCCACCGCAGCCGGGAGGCCACCGCTCGGGCGAAGGTGGTCTTGCCCGTGCCCGGCGGGCCGAACAGCACCACGGCGCGCGGCGGCACCAGCTGGAAGCGTTCCGCGGCCTCCGGGTGCTCCAGCGGCAGCACCAGGCGCCGTTCGATCAGCGTCTTCTCCGCGTCCATGCCCGCGATGTGCTGCCACAGACCCGCTTCCGGGACCGCGCCGCCCAGCTGCTCCAGGATGGTCGCCTCGGCCGAGTCCGCGGACAGCACCTTCTCGAAGTAGCTCAGGTCGGGCCGCTGGGTGTACCGGGAGTTCAGAAAGGCCCGCTCGCCGACCTCCCCCTCGGGCAGCAGGGCGCCGATACGCCGTACACCCGCCTGGGAGAGGCGCTCCTCCAGAGCCGCGAGAAGCGCGGACCCGATGCCGTGTCTGCGCCACTCGCGGGCGATGGCCAGCCGCAGCACCCACGCCCGTTCCTGGGCGGTCGAGGACACCGCCGCGCCGACGATCCGGTCCCCCACCGCGGCGACCACGGCGGGAGCGTCCGTGCGTATGGCGCTGACCACCTCGGCCAGCGTCACGGCCGGGTCGGAGGGGGTGTCCCGCGCCTCCTCCCAGATGCGCACCACCTGGTCGAGATCGCCGTCCTCCAGGTCCCGGACCCGCCATGGAGCCATGCCACTCACCTCACCGGCCCATTCTCACCCGGCGGGCGCGGGCTCACCGCTCCAGATGCGCCTCGGTGACAGCCAGCGCGGCGGCCATGATGCTCAGCTGCGGGTTCACCTCAGGACAGCCGGGCAGCACGGAGGCGTCGGCTACCAGCACGCCCGCGACGCCCCGCAGCCGTCCGGTGGCGTCGGCCGGGGAGTGTTCCGGATCGGAGCCGGCCGCGACCGTGCCGGTGGGGTGGTACGCGGAGAGGTGCAGCTTCCGGGGGCCCGCGCCGGCGAGGACGGCGTCCAGTTCGCCGAGGTCGCGGGCGCGCGGCGCGGTGGGGATGCCGGTGAGGACCTCCCGGGCGCCGGCGGCGAACAGGATCTCCCCCATCGCACGTACGGCGCGCATCAGCCGGGCGCCGTCCCGCCGTTCCAGGTCGTAGCGCAGCAGGGTGCGATCGCGGCCCAGGACCCGGCCCGAGGGCCGGTCGGCGATCATCGCACCCAGGGTGGCGAGCCCGTCGGCGTCCTCCAGTTCCCGCCGCAGCTCGCCGCCGAGTCCCGGCAGTACGAAGGAGCCCATGCCGGGCGGGGTCGCCGTCGCCTCGATCAGCACGCCGCCGTCGTGGTGCTCCTCCACGCCGACGCTCTGCAGCACGCCCTCCCAGGCCGTGACGGGCTCGTCGAAGCGCCCGGCGACGCTGGTCGCGGGGTGGACGCTGAGGTTGCGGCCGAGCCGGGGGTGTCCGCCGAGGCCGGACCGCCGGAGCAGGGGCGGCGACTGGAGGGCGCCCGCGGCGACGACGACCAGCGGGGCGAGGATCTCGAAGTCGCCCCCGTCCTCGCGCCGTACGCGCACTCCGGCGGCGCGGGGGCCGCCGGGGCGGTCGGCGTCCACCAGGACGCGCCGTACCCGCGCCCCGGTGACGATGCGGGCCCCGGCGGCGCAGGCGTCGGGCAGTACGGAGAGCTGGACGCTCTGCTTGGCCCCGGTCGGGCAGCCGACGACGCACTGGCAGGAGCCCAGGCAGCCCGGTGCGTTGCGGCGCAGGGGCGCGGCTCGCCATCCGAGGTGCTCGGCCCCGGCGAGGGCGATCCGGCCGTTGCGGCCGAGGACGTCGAGCGGCTGGGTCGCGACGTTCAGGAGGCGTTCGACCTCGTCGAGACAGGGGCCGAGGCGTTCGGCGAGGACGAATCCGAAGCCCTTGGTCCAGCGTTCGGCGACGTGGTCCGGGGTGCGGTAGCAGGTCCCCGAGTTGACGACGGTGGTGCCGCCGACGGCCCGGCCGACCGGGAGCAGCAGCGGCGGGCGGCCCAGGGCGACGGTGGCGCCGCCGTCACGGTAGAGATCGGCGAACCGTTCGAGCGGGGCGCGTCCGGCGAAGGAGGCGGTGGTGTGGTGCCGGCCCTCTTCCAGGACGACGACGTTGAGCCCGGCACGGGCAAGGGTCCGCGCGGCCGTGGCACCGCCCGCGCCGGAGCCGACGACCACGGCGTCGGCGGTGGAACGGTCCGGCCACTCGCCGGCGGGTGCGCAGTCCAGCGGCGGGTCCGTCCGCACGATCCGCCGGGCCGGCGCCGGCCGCTGGAGCATGTGCTCCGTGCCGGCGGCGAGCAGGACGGGCACCTTGAGCACGTCGAGCAGGGGCAGGAGCGCGGGGCGAGCGGCGAGGGAGGCCAGGACGGACTCCCGTTCGCCGGTGGTGAGGGCGTCGAGACCGCGGCCGGTGCGGACGACGGCGCAGGCGTCGAGGGCACGGGCGGCGGAACGTATCCCGGCACGCGCGGGCAGGGGCATCGAGTCCAGCACGGCGTCGAGCCGTGCGGGCACCCGCCCCGGCCAGCCGGCGGTGCCGTCGTCGGCGATGAGGGAGGCGACGAAGCCGGCGAGGTTCATCGGGTCCCCACTTCCGCGTGGGCGGTGCCGTCCAGGGTCCACTCGGCCTCGGTGCGCCAGCCGCCGAACCACCAGCGCTCCAGCAGGACGTGGGCGTCGGCGCGTTCGCTGTTGCGGCAGACGGCGGGAGAGCCGTCCGGATCGGTGTAGTCGAGCGCGAGGGTGCGGTCCTCCGGCTGGGTGACCTCGACCCGGATCCGGCGCAGCCCCGCGCGGCCGCTGACGGTCCACGTGGGCAGGCCGACGGCGGCGCGGAAGCGCCCGAGTCCGGCCCAGCCGGCGGCCGAGCGCTCGACGCGCCGGGGCCAGGTGCGCGTGCCCCGACGCAGGCGCAGGAAGACGAGCGGCGGTAGTCGGCGCAGCCCGGGCCGCATGGAGACCGCGGCGACGATCTCCAGCACGTCGCCACCGCCCAGGTCCGCGTGCAGCCAGGCCCATCGGCGGGCGTTGCCGTGCCCGTAGATCCGGGCGGAGGCACCGGGTGCGGAGGTGGGCGTCAGAGTGGTGTCGCCGTACGAGAACGTGCCGTCGTACGAGGCGCGGGCCGCCGGGAGGATCTGGGCGGCGGGAAGCAGGGGCCGGCGCCAGGACCACCGGGGAAAGGTGAACAGCGGTGCGTCCGCGGCCCGTTCGGTGAGGTCCCAGCGCAGCGCCCCGGCCGAACCGGTCAGCCGGCCGGGGACGGCCTCGACGCCGTCGGCCGTGAAGCCGGCCCCTCCGGGCGTCCACTCGGCGGGACCGAAGCGGGCGTGGCGCACCGGACCGTGCTCGGGGAACACCGCGGCCCAGCCGTGGGCGTACGCCTCGGAACCGTCGGCGGGGGCGGTGAGTTCGTGGTGGAGCCACAGCCCGGCACCGGTGGCCGGGTCGGTGAGGGTCGTGTACCAGACCTCGGTGCGTCCCGGCTCGCCCTTCCAGCGGGGCGCCGTCAGCGCCTCGGCGCTCCCTGTGCCGCGGGGGAAGCGGAAGCTCGCGAGGAAGGGCAGGAGTCCCGTGGCCAGGGGGAAGCGCAGTGTGCCCCCGCCGGCCCGCGCTCCGTCCTCGTAGAGGGTGAAGGGCAGGACGGTCATGGAGGTGAGCGGTCTGCGCGGAGTGACGGACTTCCATCCGTCGAGCGTGAACCGGCGCCCCCCGGCGGTGAACGAGATCCGGTAGCGGATGCGGCGCCGGGCGAGCGGGGAGATCTCCAACTCGCCCTCGGCGCGGGCGTCGTCGGTCCATCCGGCGACGCGTATCCGACCGCTCGCCCGGGCCGCGGTCGTGCCGAGCGGACGCATGACCCGGTCCGCCGTCACACGGAGGTCGAGGCGGACCCGGCGGGAGTGGTCCTCGCCGTCGAGCCGGACGGTTCCGAGCATGGTCTCGCCGAACACGGTGCCGCGCCGGCCCGCGCCGCCGGGCGCGCTCGGGGCGGTGACCGACGGCGTGGCCGTCGCTGCGGCAGCCGCCCCCGCCGCGGCGGTCCCGTCCGCCTTCGTGCCCACGCCCCCGGTCGGGACGGCGGTCACCGCCGCGTCCGCGCCCACGTCTCCCGCCGAGCCGGCGTCCGCCTCCTCGCCCGTGCCCGTACCCACTCCCCACGCCGAGCCGGCGCTCGCCACCGCGTCCGCGCCCGTGCCCGCGTCGCTCCCGCTCGTGCTCATACGAGGCCGTCCAGCATGATCCGTTCGGTCTCGGCGAGATAGGCCTCCGCCGCCCGCCGCGCGGCGGGAGCGTCGCCGGAGTGCACCGCCGCCACCACGGGTTCCAACCGCGCGTGGGCGGCCGCGGCGTCGTTGAACGGGCCGACGAGCGCGGCCCGTACGGGCAGATAGGCGTTGAAGAGCGTGTTGGTGAGCAGGCCGTAGACCCGGTTGCCGGTCGCGCGGGCGAGCGAGCGGTGCACCTCGATATCCGCGAGCTGGACCGCGTCACCGCCCTCGGCGGCGCGCACGGCCGCCAGCAGCGCGCCGAGTTCGGCCCGCTGCGCGGCGGTGGCCCGTAGGGCGGCCCGCTCGGCGATCAACGCACCGATGCTGCGGCGGACTTCGAAGACCTCGCGGACCCAGCGGGCGTCGTGCCGCACGAGCATGGGGAGTAGATCCGCCCCGCCGAGCCGGGCGAAGTCACGGACCCGGGTGCCCACTCCGTGCCGCGTCTCCAGCAGTCCTGCCTGGACGAGGCGCCCGAAGGCGTGCTTGAGGGTGGTGCGGGTGACGCCGTAGCCGTCGGCCAGTCTGCGTTCCGGCGGCAGATAGCTGCCGGCCGGGTGACGGCCGGTGAGGATGTCCTCCCTCAGCCGGCCCTCCAGGACGTCGACGACCGTCTCGCGGGGCAGTGCCTCCACGCCGTTCCTCCCAGTGGCTCAGTGGATGAGCCACTGAACCAATATCCCGGCACCGATGTCAATGAGCGTGCGGGAGGCGGTCGTTGATCCACGCCGCCGGGGCGGCGGACGGGCCGGGGGCGTATGGAACGGCCCCGTGGCGGGCCCGCGACCGTTCGTGTCCCCGCGGACACCCGCGGTGTGAAGACGCCGGCTTGGGCGGTCGGGCGACTCCGTCGGCACCGCGGGACCTCCGCCGCCCTGCCCGCCGCCCCGGACCGGCTGCCCGGACCCGCCGGGTGAAAGGCTGTCCGTTGAAGCGATGTGACGACCATTCGGAAGGAAACAGCGTATGACCGACCCCCTCGAGCTCGAACTCCCCGTCGACGGCGGGACGCTGCGCGTCCTGCGGTTCGGAACCGGGCCGCGCACGGCGGTCGCGGCGCACGGCATCACCGCGTCGGGGATGTCGTTCCGCGCTCTCGCCCGCCATCTGCACCCCGACTGGTCGTTGTTCGCCCTCGATCTCCGGGGCCGGGGCGGCAGCGCGGACGCCCCGGGGCCGTACGGCTTCGACGCCCACGCCGCCGATCTGTGCGCGGCGGCCGAGCGCTGGGGCGACGGCGCGCCCGTCGCGGTCACGGGCCAGTCGATGGGGGCGTGCGTGGCGCTGCGGGCCGCCGCGCGCCGCCCGGAGCTCTTCGACCGGTTGCTGATGATCGACGGGGGACTGCCGATGCCCCTGGAGGAGGGCGCCGATCCCGACGCCCTACTCGACGCCTCGATGGGGCCGATCCTCGCGCGGCTGTCCCGGACGTTCGAGAGCGACGAGGCGTACGTGGACCTCTTCCGCACCCATCCCGCCCTCGGCCCCGAATGGAACGACGACATCGAGGCGTTCGTCCGCTACGACATCACGGGCCCCGCCGGCGCCCGCCGCTCCCGCGCCCAGGAGGGCCCGGTCCGCCTCGACGGCCGTGCGCTGCTCACCTCGGCACCGGCCCTCGCCGAGGACCTGGCGCGGCTCGCGGTGCCGGCGATGCTGCTGCACGCGCCCCGAGGGCTGACGGGGGCGGAGCCGGGGATGCTGTCCGGCGCGCTGGTCGCGCACTGGACGGCCCGGACGCCGCGGCTGACGGCGGAGGCGGTGCCGGACTGCAACCACTACACGATCCTCATGGGCCCTCGGGCGAAGACGGTCGCCGACCGGCTCGTGGGCATGGCGTGAGGCTCGGCGCCCGCACCGGCGCACGCGCGCCGGAGCGCGGGCGGGCAGCGGGCGGGGCGCGGTGCCCCACCGGTCCTGGTGCCCGCCCAGGCAATCCGACTTATGGTGCAAGGAGTCGGCTTCAGCTCGTCGCACCTCGGTGCGCAAAGCCCGGCCCTCCAGTGCACACCGCTCGGAAAGGGTGGACCCGATGCACCCAGCCCTCAGCTCCGACGACCTGGTCCGGCTCCGCCGGCAGCGCCCCTATCCCGCGGTGTCGGTGATCATGCCCACGCACCGCCGCGAGCCGGACAACGCGCAGGACCCGGTCCGGCTGCGCAACCTCATGACCGAGGCCAAGGAGCAGCTCAAGGCCGATCCCGCCGTCACCCGGGACACCCGGATCGACGTGTCCGAGCAGCTCGACCGGGCGCTGGCCGAGATCGACCTGGTGCACGCGGAGGACGGGCTCGTGGTCTTCGCCGCGCCGGGCGAGCACGAGGTGTGGACGCTCGGCCGGCCGGTGCCCGAGCGCGTGGTGCTGTCGGACACCTATCTGACCCGCAACCTCGTCTCGGCACAGGCCGCCGAGCGCCCCTACTGGGTCCTGGCGGTCGCGTCGGACCGGGCCACCCTGTGGAGCGGCGCGGCCGACCGCCTCACCGAGGAGCGCACCGGGGCCTTCCCGATGTCCCGCCCCGCGGAGAACTTCGACGCCGAGCGCCAGGAGCGGATCGGCGATGTGCCCAGCACCTTCCGGGACGAGGACACCCGGCACTTCCTGCGGGAGGCCGACACGGCGCTCGCCTCGGTGCTGAAGGCCGACCCGCGGCCGCTGTACGTGACCGGCGAGCCCGCCGCGCTCGCGCTCCTCGACGACGTCGGCACGGCCGCGAAGGGCCAGGCCGTCCACGCGCCCCGGGGCGGGGTGGCGGGCGGCTCCGCCGACGCGGTCTGGCAGGCGGTGCGGCCGTCCGTCGAGGCCCGCGCGCAGCAGGAGGTCTCCGGCGTTCTCGAGGAGCTGGACCGGGCCAGGGGCAGGCGTGCTTTCGCCGCCGGAGTCGACGAGATCCGCCAGAACGTGGAGACGGGCCGGGTCGCGCTGCTCGCCGTGGAGGAGAACTACCGCGAGACGGTGCGGGACACCGGCGCCCACCTCCTGCCCGCTGACACCGGCGACCTGGACGCGCTGGTCGACGTCGTGGACGAGATCGTCGAGAAGTCCCTGGAGACGGGGGCGCAGGTGCGGTTCGTCCCCGACGGCACGCTTGTGGGGATGGGCGGCATCGCGAGCGCGCTGCGCTACTGACCGGCCTCCGCCGGACGGGCGTCGCCGTGGGGAACCTTCCGGCCACTCCCGCGGACGGTGCCGACGGGTTGGCGGGAGCGCGGTGCCGTGCGGGCCGTTTGCGCCGATACTGGCAGAGGGTGTGCGGCCCGCACCGCCACGGCCCGGCCTGAGAGGACACCGTCCGGAGTGATCGCCAGTCCCACCAGGAGGTTCCCATGAGGATGCTCATCAACGTCCCCGAGACGGTCGTGGCCGACGGCCTGCGCGGTCTGGCCGCGGCGCACCCCGGGCTGAACGTCGACGTGGAGAACAGGGTCGTGGTGCGGGGGGACGCTCCGGTCGCGGGCAAGGTGGGCCTGGTGTCCGGCGGCGGGTCGGGACACGAGCCCCTGCACGGCGGGTTCGTGGGGGCAGGGATGCTCTCGGCGGCGTGCCCCGGCGAGGTCTTCACGTCGCCGGTGCCGGACCAGATGGCCCGCGCCGCGGCGGCGGTGGACAGCGGGGCGGGTGTGCTCTTCGTGGTGAAGAACTACACCGGCGACGTGCTGAACTTCGACATGGCGCAGGAACTCGCCGAGGACGAGGGCGTCCAGGTGGCCAAGGTGCTCGTCAACGACGACGTGGCCGTGCAGGACAGCCTCTACACGGCGGGCCGACGCGGTACGGGCGCGACGCTCTTCGTGGAGAAGATCGCGGGCGCCGCGGCGGAGGAGGGTGCACCGCTGGAGCGGGTCGAGGCCGTCGCCCGCCGGGTCAACGAGGGGTCGCGCAGCTTCGGTGTCGCGCTCAGCGCCGTCACGACCCCGGCCAAGGGCACCCCGACGTTCGATCTGCCGTCCGGTGAGCTGGAGTTGGGGATCGGCATCCACGGCGAGCCCGGCCGGGAGAGGCGGCCGATGATGACGTCGCGGGAGATCGCGGACTTCGCGGTGAACGCGGTCCTGGAGGATCTGCAGCCGTCCAGTCCGGTGCTGGCGCTGGTCAACGGCATGGGCGCGACACCACTGCTGGAGCTGTACGGGTTCAACGCGGAGGTCCACCGGGTGCTCGCCGAGCGCGGAGTGCCGGTGGCCCGGACCCTGGTCGGCAACTACGTCACCTCGCTCGACATGGCCGGCTGCTCGGTGACGCTGTGCGAGGCGGACGAGGAGATCCTGCGGCTGTGGGACGCCCCCGTGGAGACGCCCGCGCTGCGCTGGGGCCGCTGAGCCATGCCCGGCCCGGCCGACGGCGGCTTCGCGCCCGCGGGCCGCGACGACGCGCGCGGGGAAGCCGGTGCGCCACGAGAAGGAGACGCTGTGCTCGACGCGGATTTCTTCCTCCGCTGGATGAACGCCCTGGCCGATGCGGTGGACCGCGAGGCGGGCCGGCTGACCGAGCTCGACGCCGCGATCGGGGACGCCGACCACGGAACCAATCTGCAGCGGGGTTTCACGGCGGTGAGGGCGGCGCTGGAGAAGGACGCGCCGGACACCCCCGGTGCCGTACTGATGCTGACCGGGCGGCAGTTGATCTCGACGGTCGGCGGGGCGTCGGGGCCGCTGTACGGGACGCTGCTGCGGCGGGCCGGCAAGGCGCTCGGTGAAGAGGCCGAGGTGTCGCGGGCGCAGCTCGCCGAGGCGCTGCGCGCGGGGATCGCGGCGGTGGCGCAGCTCGGCGGCGCGAAGGCCGGGGACAAGACGATGCTGGACGCACTGGAGCCCGCGGCCGCGGCGCTGGACGAGTCCTTCGCGGCCGCGCGGGAGGCCGCCGACGAGGGCGCGGCGGCGACCGTGCCGATGCTGGCCCGCAAGGGCCGGGCGAGCTATCTGGGCGAGCGCAGCATCGGGCACCAGGATCCGGGGGCGACGTCCTCCGCCCTGCTGGTCGGGGCCCTCGAGGAGGCCGCGCGATGACCGGCCCGGTCGGGATCGTCCTCGTCTCGCACAGCGCGCAGGTCGCGGAGTCGGTCGCCGACCTCGCCAGGAGGCTGGCCGGCGCGGGCGACGCCGTGCCGGTCGCCGCGGCGGGCGGGGTCGCGGACGGTGGTCTCGGCACCAGTCCGGAGCTGACGGCACGTGCCGCGCACCAGGTGGACAGGGGCGCCGGGGTGGCCGTGCTGGTCGACATCGGCAGCGCCGTGCTGACGGTCAAGGCGCTGCTGGCCGAGGGCGACGAACTTCCGGAGGGGACCAGGCTGGTGGACGCGCCGTTCGTGGAGGGCGCCGTGGCCGCGGTGGTCACCGCGGCCGCCGGTGCGGATCTGGACGCGGTGGAGGCGGCGGCCGTGGAGGCGTACGACTACCGCAAGGTGTGACCGTGAGCATCCGTGCGCGGCTTGTGATGCAGCTGGTCAACGCACTAATGTCGCAGGGCCTTGGTGAACGGGAAACCGGTGGAGTACCGGTGCGGCCCTCGCCACTGTGATCGGGAAGTCCGGCTCTCTCCGCAAGGAAGCCACTGGACCGCCACGGGAGACCGTGGTGTCCGGGAAGGCGGAGCCCGGGCGGCAGGACCCGTCAGCCAGGAGACCGGCCAGGGCGCGTTGTCCATCCACGAGGTGCTGGAGAGGGTCTCCCAACCATGCATATAGCCGAGGGGTATCTGCCCCCTGTGCACGCGGCCGCCTGGGGCGTCGCGTCCGCCCCCTTCGTGATCCACGGCGTACGGGCGCTCACCCGTGAGGTCAGGGCGAATCCCGAGTCCACCCTGCTGCTCGGCGCGTCGGGCGCCTTCACTTTCGTCCTGTCGGCGCTCAAGATCCCGTCCGTGACCGGCAGTTGCTCGCACCCGACCGGCACGGGGCTGGGCGCGATCCTGTTCCGGCCACCGATCATGGCCGTGCTCGGCACGATCACCCTGCTCTTCCAGGCGCTGCTGCTGGCCCACGGCGGACTGACCACGCTCGGTGCGAACGTGTTCTCGATGGCGATCGTCGGACCGTGGGCCGGGTTCGCGGTGTACGCGCTGCTGCGGCGGTCCGGAGTGCCGCTGATGGTGGGCGTGTTCTTCGGCGCGTTCGTCGCGGACCTGTCCACGTACTGCGTCACCAGCGTGCAGCTGGCGCTGGCGTTCCCCGACCCGGGCAGCGGCGTGGTCGGCGCCCTGGCCAAGTTCGGCGGCATCTTCGCGCTCACCCAGATCCCGCTGGCCGTCAGCGAGGGCCTGCTCACCGTGCTGGTGATGCGGCTGCTCGTGCAGTCCAGCAAGGGTGAGCTGACCCGCCTCGGAGTGCTCCTCCAGGGCGGGGCCGAGAAGGAGGCCGCGGTCCGATGAGCCGTAACGCGAAGATCAACACGCTGCTGCTGGCGATCGTGGCGGCGCTGGCGGCGCTGCCGCTCGCCCTCGGCCTGGGCGACCACAAGGAGGAACCCTTCACGGGCGCCGACGGGGAGGCGGAGACCGCCATCACGGAGATCGCGCCGGACTACGAGCCCTGGTTCGCGCCGCTGTACGAACCCCCTTCCGGGGAGGTCGAGTCGGCGCTGTTCGCCCTCCAGGCGGCTCTGGGTGCCGGTGTCCTGGCGTACTACTTCGGGCTGCGCAAGGGGCGCCGGCAGGGTGAGGCGCGGGCGGCGGCCGCCGGGGACGGGCGGGCGCCGGGCAGCGGCTCCGCCGGTGCGGCCGGTTCCGTCGGCTCGGGCGCGTAGCCGCCTATGCTGCCGATCGACGCGGCGGCGCACAGCAGCCGCTGGCGCCGCCGTCATCCGTGCGAGAAGGCGGCACTCGGGCTAGGGCTGACGGTCTGCGCCGTCTCACTGCCGCCGTGGCCGGGTGCCGTCCTGGTCGCCGCGGCGGCCGTGGCCGTACTGCTCGGGCCCGCCGGGGTGGCGCCGCGGCAGCTGTGGCGAGCGTGGCGCATTCCGCTGGGGTTCTGCGTCACGGGTGCGATTCCGCTGCTGTTCTCGGTGGGCGGCCCGGACGGATTCGTGGTGCTCGCGCCCGACGGCCCCGCCCACGCCGTACGGCTCCTGCTGCGGACGTCCGCCGCCTCGCTCGGGGTGCTGCTGTTCGCGTTCACCACGCCGGTGTCGGACCTGCTGCCGAGGCTGGTCCGGGCCGGGGTGCCCGGGCCCGTCGTGGACGTGGCCCTCGTGATGTACCGGATCGGCTTTCTGCTGCTCGACACCGTGCACCGGGTCCGGCAGGCCCAGGCGGCCCGGCTCGGGCACACGACCCGGGCGGCGGCCTGGCGGTCCCTCGCCGGGCTCGCCGCGACCGCGTTCGTGCGGGCCTTCGACCGGGCCCAGCGGCTGCAGACCGGGCTCGCCGGGCGCGGCTACGACGGGACGCTGCGGGTCCTGGTGCCGCCCGCGACGGTGTCGGCCCGCTTCCTGGCGGCGACCGCCGGGCTGCTCGCGGGGATCGTCGCCCTCACCCTCGTATTGGAAAGGTCCGTACTGTGAGCACGTCCGTGGACGAGAGCGCACCCGGGGCCGGGGTGCCCCTGGTGGAACTGGCCGGCGCGGGATTCTCCTACCCGGACGGCCCGCCGGTGCTGCGCGGTGTCGACTTCGCCGTGCCTGGAGGACGCTCCCTGGCGCTGCTGGGCCGCAACGGCAGCGGCAAGACGACCCTGATGCGGCTCCTCAGCGGCGGGCTGCACTGCGCGGAGGGCCGGCTCCTGCTGCACGGCGAGCCGGTGGTGTACGACCGCGGCGGGCTGAACCGGCTGCGGACGACGGTGCAGCTGGTCGTGCAGGATCCGGACGACCAGCTGTTCGCCGCGTCGGTGGGCCAGGACGTGTCGTTCGGGCCGATGAACCTGGGGCTGCCGGAGCGGGAGGTACGGGCCCGGGTCGCCGAGGCACTGGACGCCCTGGACATCACGGCACTGGAGGACCGCCCGACGCATCTGCTGTCGTACGGGCAGCGCAAGCGGGCCGCGATCGCGGGCGCGGTCGCCATGCGACCGCGTGTGCTGGTCCTGGACGAGCCGACCGCGGGACTCGATCCGCACGGGCAGGAGCGGCTGCTGGCGGCGCTGGAGCGGCTGCGGGAGGGCGGTACGACCGTGGTGATGGCCACGCACGACGTGGACCTGGCGCTGCGCTGGGCGGACGATGCCGCCGTGCTGTCCCCGGCCGGGCTGCGGACGGGGCCGGTCGCGGAGCTGCTGGCGGACCGGGAGCTGCTGGACTCGGCCCGGCTGCGCCTGCCGTGGGCGATGGCCGCGGAGGAGGTGCTGCGCGCCCACGGACTGCTGGATGCGGGCAGTCCGGGCCCGCGGACCCCGGAGGAACTGGACCGCTGGGCCGTGCCGGCGTAGCGCATCTCACCCGGGCCTCGTTGTGCAACTTGTTGCATAACGAGGTCTCCGGCGTCTACAAAAGGGGGCGACGCTCATTGCGCGAGGAGGCGCCCCGATGACCCCCACCCCGTACCCGCATCTGCTCAGCCCGCTCGACCTCGGTTTCACCACGCTCCCGAACCGGGTGCTCATGGGCTCGATGCACATCGGCCTGGAGGAGGCGGAGAACGGCTTCGAGCGCATGGCGGCCTTCTACGCCGAGCGTGCGCGCGGAGGTGTCGGACTGATCGTGACCGGCGGCATCTCCCCGAACGACGCGGGACGCCCCTACGACGGCGGCGCCAAGCTCACCACCGAGGAGGAGGCCGCGCAGCACCGCACGGTCACCGACGCGGTGCACGCGGCGGGCGGCCGGATCGCCATGCAGATCCTGCACTTCGGCCGCTACGCCTACCACCCCGAGCTGGTCGCGCCCAGCGCGTTGCAGGCCCCCATCAGCCCGTTCGTCCCCAACGCCCTCACCGACGAGCAGGTCGAGCAGACCATCGAGGACTACGTCCGCGCGGCGGAGCTGGCCAGGTCCGCGGGTTACGACGGCGTCGAGATCATGGGCTCCGAGGGCTACCTGATCAACGAGTTCATCGCGAACGCCACCAACCACCGGGACGACCGCTGGGGCGGCTCGTACGAGAACCGCACCCGCTTCCCCCGGGAGATCGTCCGCCGTACCCGCGAACGGGTCGGCGACGACTTCATCATCGTCTACCGGCTGTCGATGCTCGACCTCGTGCCCGGCGGCTCCTCGCTCGACGAGGTCGTCGCGCTCGCCAAGGAGATCGAGGCGGCCGGTGCGACCATCATCAACACCGGCATCGGCTGGCACGAGGCCCGGATCCCGACCATCGCGACCTCGGTGCCGCGCGGCGCGTACACCTGGGTGACGCGCAGGCTCATGGGCTCGGTGTCCGTGCCGCTGGTGACCAGCAACCGGATCAACACGCCCGAGGTGGCGGAGCAGGTGCTCGCCGAGGGACGCGCGGACATGGTGTCCATGGCGCGGCCGTTCCTGGCCGACCCGGAGTTCGTCGCCAAGGCCCGCGAGGACCGCGCCGAGACGATCAACACCTGCATCGGCTGCAACCAGGCGTGTCTGGACCACACCTTCAGCGGCAGGATCACCTCCTGCCTGGTGAACCCGCGTGCCTGCCACGAGACCGAGCTGGTCCTCTCCCCCACCCGGCTGCGCAAGCGCCTGGCGGTCGTCGGCGCAGGCCCGGCGGGCCTGGCGTTCTCGGTCTCGGCCGCCGAACGCGGCCACGAGGTCACGCTCTTCGACGGGGCCGAGGAGATCGGCGGGCAGCTGAACATCGCCAAGCGCGTCCCCGGCAAGGAGGAGTTCGAGGAGACGCTGCGCTACTTCCGCACCCAGCTGGAGCTGCGCGGGGTGGAGGTCCGGCTCGGGACCTTCGTCACGCCGGACCTGCTGACCGGGTACGACGAGATCGTGGTCGCGACCGGTGTCACGCCCCGGACGCCGGCGATCGAGGGTGTCGACCACCCCAGCGTCGTCAGCTACCTCGACGTGCTGCGCGACGGGGCCGAGGTCGGTGAGCGGGTCGCCGTCGTCGGCGCCGGCGGGATCGGCTTCGACGTCGCGGAGTTCCTCACCGACGGCGGCGAGGGTGCGAGCCTCGACCCGGAGACGTACTTCCGGCAGTGGGGCGTGGACACCGGATACGCCGAGCGGGGCGGGCTGCGGGCCCCGGAGCGGCCGCGGCCCCCGCGCACGTTGCATCTCCTCCAGCGCAAGACCTCCAAGGTCGGCGCGGGCCTCGGCAAGACGACGGGGTGGATCCACCGCACGGAGCTCAGGCACCGCGGCGTCACGATGGTCGCGGGGGCGGCGTACGACCGGATCGACGACGAGGGCCTGCACATCACGGTGGACGGCACGGCGAGGACGATCCCCGTGGACACGGTGGTGCTGTGCACCGGCCAGGAGCCGAGGCGCGACCTGTACGAGGAGCTGACCGCGGCGGGCCGCACCGCGCACCTCATCGGCGGCGCCGACGTGGCCGCCGAACTGGACGCCAAGCGGGCCATCGACCAGGGCACCCGGCTGGCGGCGACGATCTGACCCAGCATCCCTAGGATGCGGGTCATGTCCCTCCCGCACGCGATCCTCACCGCCCTGCTCGAGAAGCCGTCCTCGGGCCTGGAGCTGACCCGCCGCTTCGACCGGTCCATCGGCTACTTCTGGTCGGCGACGCACCAGCAGATCTACCGCGAGTTGGGGAAGCTGGAGGAGTCGGGGCTGATCCGCGCCCTGCCCGCGGCCCAGCCCGCACGGGGCAAGCGCAAGGAGTACGAGGTGCTGCCCGCGGGCCGAACCGAACTGGCCGGCTGGGTGGGCAGGACCGAGGACCCCAAACCCATCCGGGACGCGCTGCTGCTGCGCATGCGGGCGGCGGCGGTCGTGGGGACGCAGGGGCTCGAGGCTGAGCTGCGTCGCCATCTCGACCTGCACCGGCGGCAGTTGGCGGAGTACGAGGACATCGAGCAGCGCCATTTCCCGCCGGAGCGGGACGCGGCCGAGGACCGGCTCCGGCACGTGGTGCTGCGCGGGGGGATCGAGCTGGAGCGGTTCTGGACCGGCTGGCTCACGGAGGCGCTGGACGAGCTCGGCAGGCTTCCCCTGGCGTCCCGGTAGCGCTGGGCGGAGTAGGCTGCGGGTCGCGCGACGGGACCCCCCGCGTGAGGCGTTCGCCCATGAGCCGGCCGTGCGCTTCCCGGAGGTGTCCGGCCATGGCGGACCTGCTTCCCCGGCATCGTCACGCGCGGAGAGATATCTGTTCCCGCGAAGTGAGAATTCGACAGTCCGCGCCGCAAGATTCTTCCCCGGTCGGCGGAGCGCAAATATCCACGGCACGCACCGGACGCCTCAACATGCTACTGTCGATATCAGTTGCAGTTGTGGTTCCCAGACTTCAAGTGCGCCTCAGTCGACTCCGTACCGCTGAAGCACTTTGCATTTCCGGTCATTTCCGGTGGGGTAATCATCGCGGCGACAGGGTGTCCGCACGGCGCGGATCCCAGTGTGCCCCAAAGGAGATATGTCATGGCTACCGGTACCGTGAAGTGGTTCAACGCGGAAAAGGGTTTCGGCTTCATCGAGCAGGACGGCGGCGGCGCCGACGTGTTCGCCCACTACTCGAACATCGCCGCTCAGGGATTCCGCGAACTGCTTGAGGGCCAGAAGGTCACCTTCGACATCGCGCAGGGCCAGAAGGGCCCGACGGCAGAGAACATCGTTCCCGCCTGACACTGACGCGTACAACGTAGCTGGGGCCCGCATCCTCCGGGGTGCGGGCCCCAGCTGCACACGTTGCCCGTGACGTTTCCGCCTGCGGCCGATGGTTCAGCTCTCCGTACGCCCCGCTCAATCTCGGACACCCGACGAAGTCTCCCGCACGACTGCCAAGGCCCCGAATTGTCGTGCCGACGTCGCGCCACCCGTTCCAGCGACCGCACTCGCATCGGCTTTCCGCAGGCCAGATCCATTCCGCATCCCATTGCGTTCCTATTCTTGCGATTCCAGGTGCCGGCTCATCCGCTGCGAGAATTCCCCGACGTACGCCGCATCGAAAGGCTCCGTATGACCCGACTTCCACGAACCAACGACCGCTCCTCCCACACCCGTGCCGGCAACGCCGGCTCCGGACGGAACGGCAGCCGCTCGGGCGGCTACGCCCGCCACCCTGCCGCGGCCAGGAGCGAGTTCGCTCTCCCGAGGACGATCACGCCTGCGCTGCCCGCTGCCGAGGCGTTCGCCGATCTCGAGATGCCCAGGGAACTGCTCGCGGCACTCGCGGCGGAGGGCGTGACCGTACCGTTCCCGATACAGGGCGCGACCCTGCCGAACACTCTCAGCGGTCGAGACGCTCTGGGCCGCGGCCGCACCGGCTCCGGCAAGACCCTCGCCTTCGGGCTTGCGCTGCTGGCCCGAACCGCCGGCCGGCGCGCCGAACCCCGGCAGCCGCTCGCCCTGGTCCTCGTGCCCACCCGCGAGTTGGCCCAGCAGGTGACCGACGCGCTGGCGCCTTACGCACGATCGCTGAGTCTACGGCTGACCACGGTCGTGGGCGGCATGTCGATCGGAAGGCAGGCACGTGCGCTGCGGAGCGGTGCCGAGGTCGTCATCGCGACGCCGGGCCGGCTCAAGGACCTCCTCACCCGCGGCGACTGCCGGCTGGACCAGGTAGCCGTCACCGTGCTGGACGAGGCCGACCAGATGGCAGACATGGGTTTCCTGCCACAGGTCACCGCGCTGCTCGACCAGGTGCGTCCCGGCGGGCAACGGATGCTGTTCTCTGCCACCCTGGACCGAAACGTCGACCTGCTCGTACGCCGCTATCTGACCGATCCCGTCGTGCACTCGGTGGACCCCTCGGCCGGCGCGGTCACGACGATGGAGCACCATGTGCTACAAGTCCGCGGCGCGGACAAGCACGCCACGACGACGCAGATCGCCGCGCGGGACGGCCGTGTGATCATGTTCCTCGACACCAAGCACGCCGTCGACCGGCTCACCCGGGACCTGCTGGGCAGTGGCATACGGGCAGCCGCGCTGCACGGAGGCAAGTCGCAGGCCCAGCGGACCCGCACACTGGCGCAATTCAGGACCGGGCACGTCACCGTGCTGGTCGCCACGAACGTCGCCGCTCGGGGCATTCACGTCGACGACCTCGATCTCGTCGTCAACGTCGACCCGCCGGCCGACGAGAAGGACTATCTGCACCGCGGTGGCCGGACCGCCCGTGCCGGCCGGTCCGGCAGTGTCGTCACCCTCGTCACCGCGAACCAACGAGGTGGCGTGCTGCGCCTCATGTCGCACGCGGGCATCAGCCCACGTATCACGGAAGTCCGCTCGGGCGAGGCAGAACTGCACCGCATCACCGGCGCGCAGACTCCCTCGGGCACGCCTGTCGTGATCACATCCCCCTCATCCGAACGTCCCGGGCGGGACGCCGCCTCCCGCCCGCGGCGCAACCGTCTGGTACGGGCGACGCGCCGTCCCGCCCGGCGGCGCTCCGCCGCCGACGCGGCTGCCTAGGGCCTTTCGTGCGCAGATCGATGTCCGCTCACCACTGCAGGAGGCACTTGTGACACCGGTTCACACGCAGGCTCATCCCACGGGTACCGCATCGGCGAGTGGAGCTGCGGCCGAAGCGACGGTCGAGGCCGCACCTCAGGTCTGGGACAACATGACGGTCGAGGTGGCCATGTCGGTCATGGCCAGCGCTCGCGCCGGGCACCTGCTCCTCTGCGACGAGGACGGGCAGTGCACCACACGGCTCACCTCGCCCCAGCTCGCCGCCGTCCGCGGCAGCGCCGCGTACACGGACCGGGTCCGCCTGCGCGACGTCTTCGGCGACCGGGGAGGCTTCCACTCAGCCGTGACCTCGGCAGCCGAGCAGTCGCGCCGCGCCGCCCTGTTCGCAGAGCTGCGCACGGTCGACGAGCCGGGCGGTACCCGGCTCCTGCCTCGCTGAACCGCCTCCCCTGCCTCGCCGCCGCAACTCTTCCTCTCCCTGTGAGGCCCACATGCGCTGCGTCATCGCCCGCTTCCCGTTCGAACTGACGAAGGACGTCGTACTGGAAAGGATGAAGGGAGTACGCCCCGAACCCGTCACCGGGATGTCCGTGACTATCGGACGCCGCCAGTACCCGGTCATGCAGGCAGGCGCGGCCATCACTCGTCAGGACCGCCGTGACTTCAGTGCGGGCGAGGTCGTCCGCGCCCTGACCCAGCTCGGCTTCGTCTGCCGGCCGAGCCGGCCGGCCGCCTCCGACAAGGCCGTCAGCCCTTTCCAGCAGGCATCCGACCTGCTCGGCGGCCCCGCTGCCTGAGCGCGAGCCGGGCCGTACGTGGACGGCAGCGGGCCCGACCGGAGAGCGTTCCGGACGGGCCCGTCGTGCGCATGCGCTTACCCGCCGGCCGTGGCCGCCCAGTGATCGGAGCTAGGAGCGTGGGTCAGTAACGAGCAAGCGGCTCGGCTTCTGTGGTCGGCGGATCGGTTGCGGAGGGCCTGTCGGGGTCTGTGGGGCTTCGGTGGGGGTCTGCCAGGTGCAGGGCTCGTGGTGTGGCCGGGGAGGCCTGGTGGGTTACCCGGTCAGGCCGGCGAGCCCGGCGGTCCCGGCGTGTCGGAAGATCTTGCGAAGGTTGTGGCAGGCCGCCAGCAGTCGCCATTCACCACGGGCACCGTCCTCGCCGCGCAGGAGGAGCTGGCGGCCGTCCTGGCAAGTCATGATCTGTCCGAAGACGGGTTCGACGATGGCCTTGCGGCGGCTGTAGGCGGCCTTGCCCGGCTTGGTCCGCAGCTTGTGGGCCATGCGCTCTTTGAGTGTGGCGTCCTTGGGTATGCGTCCGCGCGGTGCGGGCGGGACCTGCTCGTCGTGGGTCAGCCGGCCGGTGGCCATGAAGGTGTCGGTGCCGCAGGCCAGATGGCGCTCTCGCGCTGCTTCGAGGTTGGTCTCGGAGCAGTAGCCGGCGTCGACCAGGGCCTGCTTGGGATGAACGCCGGTGTTGGCGGCGGACTGGTCGAGCATCGTGGTGTAGTTCAGCGCATCCGAAGGGTTTGTCGTCACGTCGGCGGCGGTGATGACCTGGTGTTCTTCGTCGACGACGGCTTGGGCGTTGTAGGCCTGGATGTAGGCGCCGTCGCTGTTCTTCATGATCCGCGAGTCGGGGTCGGTGAAGTTGGCCTGCGCCTTCGGCTTGGGGCGTGCCGCCTTGGCGGCCTTCTCCCCGGCGCTGGTGACGGCCTGCCCGTCGTGGATGTCGGCGCGCTCTTGACGGCGGCGTTCCTTGTCCTCGGCATGCTTGCGGGCCTTGTCAGCGGCCTCGGCCTCAATCTGCGTGCGGGCGGCCTGCAGCTTCGCCAGGCGCTTCTCACGCCGGTCCAGTTCGGCGGGCAGGTCCGTCTCCTTGCCGTCCACGCCGAAGGCGTGGTCCTCGGCTTCATCGATGGCCTCCGCGTCGGCCAGCAGGGCCTGGGCCTGTGCCTCCAGCTGTGCGATCTCGGCCTCGATGCGTTCTTCCTTGTCGACCAGGCGACCGTAGCTCATCGCCTTGTGCTTGGAGGCGCTGGCCTCAAGTTTCGTGCCGTCCAGCGCGACGCGTCCCATCTTGACCATGCCGAGCTTGGTCGCGAGGTGCAGCGACTGGGCGAACAGACCGGCGAGCGCATCGAGGTGGCGGCGGCGAAACCGGGCGATCGAGCGGAAGTCCGGTTCCTGGCCGGCGGCCAGGAACCGGAACGCGACGTCGTCGGCCAGGCGGCGCTCGATCGCCCGTGAGGAGCGCACCCCGGTGGTGTATCCGTAGATCAGCAGCCGCACCATCAGCCGCGGGTCGTAGGGCGGGTAGCCGCGCTTTTCGGTGTAGTCCGCCAGGACCGGCCCGAGGTCGAGCACCTCGTCGACCAGGTCGGCGACGAACCGGGCCAGGTGGTCCTCGGGCAGCCAGTCGTCCAGCGACGGCGGCAACAGCAGGACCTGGCGTGGGTCGAACGCCCGGAACGTCTTGTTCACCGCGGTCGGACGGCCCTGCGGCCGTTTCTTACCGACCGGCTCGACCTCGAACAGCCCATCCCCATCACGCATACCGAGATCATCCCGCATGAATGGTCACGAGATATGGATGAGGGCGCCGGATGCCTGTTCAGGCGGTCGCCGACCGGAGCTGGTGGGGCATGCTCCAGCCCTCGGCGAGTCTCGACGGGTGAACGTTGCGTCCCCCGCCGAAGAACTCGCAGAACTTCATGATCAGAGGGTCCCAGCCGAGCGGGTCCACGTAGTGCGTCCCCGGGATGACCAGGTTTTCCTCGACATGGGCGCGAAGGACCTCGACCTCGAAGGCGGTGGCATGCGGTTCGGGACCGCCGAAAGGATGGGCCGCGACGACCCTGCATTCCATCTGGACCGGGCATTCCGCAACCCTGGGGGCCCGGACCAGATCCGATGCCTGCTCGGTCAACTGCGCGGTCGAGAACTTGTCCGGCTCGTACCGGTAGCCCTGCTTCGCCTTGTAGTCCGGCATGGCCGGCTTCCCGGTGGTGAGCGCGATCCGGTCGACGGCATCGACCATCGCCGACGAGGGCAGATTGAGCACGCATTCGCCTTCCCGCAGCAGGTTCGCGGTGGTCTGGGCGTTGTTGCCGAGACCGAGCATGCAGGACTGGTCCAGCCACCACGCTGAGGACATCGGCGCGAGGTTCGCAGTGCCGTCCTCGTTGAGTGAGCTGATCAGCACCACCGGAGTTCCGAAGTACAAGACCTTGAGCCCGGGGACGACGTGCATGCGCTGTGCCTTTCGCGGAGTGCCAGACGGACAGGTCCGCGATCAGGAACACGAACCGTCGCCGACTCTCTCGCGAGCGAGACGCCAACTCTGGCGGCAATACGACATCAAGTTTCGGGCGAGCAGAGCAGTCGCCCGATGACAGGCCCGGCGTTGATTACTGGGACACGCTCCTAGGGTCGGCGGTGGTGCCGATCGGCGCCGAGCCCCCGCCACGGTTCCCTGAGAGGTGAGATGACAGCGGACGACTCGGTCGGCCGTCTCGAGGACGACGACTTCCCCGCCTACACGATGGGGCGAGCAGCCGAGATGCTCAGTATCACTCCCGGCTTCCTCCGTGCCATCGGCGAGGCACGGCTGATCACTCCCCTACGATCCGAGGGCGGCCACCGGCGCTACTCCCGCTACCAGCTGCGCATCGCGGCTCGTGCCCGGGAACTCGTCGACCAGGGCACGCCCATCGAGGCCGCCTGTCGCATCATCGTCCTCGAGGACCAACTCGAGGAGGCCCTGCGCATCAACGCCGAGTACCGGCGCGCTGCGGGCGAATAACGCCCGTCGGACCCGTAGGACTCGCGAGGTTGACCCGGGTTGGGCGCTGTTGCTCTTTGGGTCCGGGCGACGGATGGTGAACAAGGCGTGGGCGGCGCTGAAGCGGGTCGTGTGGTGGAGCCGCCCCGGCGAGGGCGTGTCCGCGGGTCGCGACGCCGGCCGGACGCACGTCGAGGCCGACACGGCGCACCAGAACATCTGCCGCGAAAGGTCAGCCCCGCAATAGCGTGGGCCGCCGGGTCACTCCGGGTTGCCTGGCCGGCGGACCGGTCCGGGCACGCCGATCCGGACCGACCGACCCCACAGGGGCCTGGGCGATGGGGAATTGCCCGAGGGGGATCCGCGTACCGCCTCTGACGACGGCCACGTCGGCCCGTTCCCGGACGCAGCGTTATACCACATCGGGCGGCTGCGGCTCGGCGCCCGTGATCTTCCGGTCGCCGCCGGGGATACTGGTCGGCCACAGATCAACTCGCTGACCACGAGGGGCGGACATGGTGAACGACGCGCGGGAACGGACCGGTTGGGGACGGGACGGCAAGGCACGCCATGCCGTCGTCATCGGGGGGAGCCTCGCCGGACTGCTCGCGGCGCACGTGCTCGCCGGCCACGCCGACCGGGTGACCGTCGTGGAGCGCGACCGCGTCCCCGACGGTCCCGAGCCGCGTCCGGGGGTCCCGCAGGGCAGGCACGCCCACGTGCTGCTGGAAAGCGGGCAGCTGGCGCTGGACTCGCTGTTACCCGGTTTCACGGCCGAGTTGCGGGCGGCCGGGGCGCCGCGCGTGGGCATGCCCCAGGACATGGTGGCCTGGAACGGCACCTGGCTCCGGCGGACGGCCCCGACGACGCACATCCACACCGGCTCCCGCTCCCAGCTCGAGCATCTGGTGCGCAGACGGGTGCTGGCCAATCCGGTGATCACGACCGTCGAGTCCGCGGAGGCGGTGGGACTGGCCGGGGACGCCTCCCGGGTCCGTGGTGTCCTGCTGCGGGAGCGCAGCAGCGCGGACGGGGCCGCGAAGGGCTCGCGCACGCTGGAGGCGGATCTGGTCGTGGACGCCTCCGGGCGGAGCTCGCGCGCCCCGCAGTGGCTGGCGGCCATCGGGGCCGAGCCGCCGCAGGAGGAGAGCATCGACACCGGCCAGGCGTACGCCTCCCGCATCTACCGCAACACCGGTGCCCATCTGGGCACCGAGGCGCTGGCCTACTGGTTCTACCCGAACCCTTCGCAGCCGTACGCGGGCGGGGTGCTGCCCCTGGAGGACGGCAACCACCTGGTGGCGCTCGCGGGCCTCCGCGGCCAGGAACCGCCCACGGACGACGCCGGGTTCACCGCTTTCGCGGCGCGCCTCCCCCACCCGTACCTCCACGAGTGGCTGCTCACGGCCGAGCCGAAG
This sequence comes from Streptomyces marianii, assembly GCF_005795905.1. Lineage (NCBI taxonomy): Bacteria > Bacillati > Actinomycetota > Actinomycetes > Kitasatosporales > Streptomycetaceae > Streptomyces > Streptomyces marianii. The sequence goes on along the minus strand of NZ_VAWE01000001.1, from coordinate 7,920,876 downwards.
ACACCGGCGTACGGATTCCGCTCGACGGCCAACCTGCGCCGCAGGTACGACCGTCAGGGCCGGCGCCCCGCCGGGTTCCTCGCCACCGGCGACGCGCTCTGCACCTTCAACCCGATCTACGGACAGGGCATGTCGGTCGCCGCCATGAGCGCCATGGCGCTGCGTGACGCGCTTGCCGACCCGCGTCGAAGGCCGACGACCCGACGGGTCCAGCAGGCGCTCTTCGATGCCTCGCGACAGGCGTGGGACATCTCCGCGGGCGCCGACCGGGCCATGCCCGGGGCGATGGGGAGCGCCGTCGCCTCCCGTGCCGTCGACCGCCCGGTCGGCTGGTACCTGGACCGCGTCCAGCAGCGGTACCCGGGCGATCCCGTGCTCGTGGGACCGGTCTTCCGTTCCGTGCTGACGCTGACCAACCCCCTGAGCGCCCTGTTCGCTCCGCGGATGGCCCGGGCGGTGCTGTTCGGCCCCGTGGCCGGCACCCCCGCTGCGCCACCGATGCGAGCGGAGACCGCGCGCGGCTGAGCCACGCCAACACCGACCGGCCCTTCCGCACCGCACCGATCACCGGCCAGGCGTGGCTGCGCATCCTCGGCATCGCCGCGCTCTCCGCGCTCGTCGTCGCCGCCGACAAGCGCCTGCGCCACCAGTCACCCTAGGGCGTCACATCGCTCCCGCTCCGCCACCACGGGACGACCGCCCCGCCGTCGCGTCGTGGTGCGGCACGCGGACCGCGCCCGCCGGACGCGTACCGGCGGAGCGGGCGACCAGCGGTCCGGCCGAGCGGGGTGGAAGGTACGCCCCGCGCTCGGCCGGTGCAGCAGGGGCACCGTCCAGCGGCTGCCCCCGCCCTCGGCGCCCCGCCACGCGTCAACGCGGCGCGGCGTCAACCCACTTGGTGCAGGCCGGTTCGCGGCATGGACCGTTCCGTTCCGTTCTTGCCGGGTCCCGGCAAGAACGGAACGGAACTGAATGCCCGTCAGGTGCTTGTCAGGAACGCGTAAGGGGCGTGTAAAGTCTGCCGCGGAGTGCCGGGAAGCCTGGTCGGCGAAACAAGGGACGGCTGTCTTCACCGATCGGGGGATTACATACATGGTGCTCGTCGCCGTCTTCGGCGCCGCCCTTCTCATCGCGGTGCTGCTCTCCGGGCTCGCCGCCCGGACCGTGCTGTCCACGTCCTTCCTCTTCCTCGTCGGCGGGGCGCTCGTCAGTGACGGGTTCCTCGGACTCATCCACATCACGCCGGACAGCGAGATCGTGGCGGTCACCGCCGATCTGGCACTGTTCGCGGTGCTGTTCACCGACGGCATGCACGTGTCCTTCCCCAAACTGCGGGCGCACTGGAAGAACCCCGCCCGCGCCCTGGGCCTGGGCATGCCGCTCGCCTTCGTCGGCATGGCGGTCGCGACCCACTACCTGGCCGGACTGGACTGGACGACCTCCTTCCTGGTGGGCGCCGTCCTGGCGCCGACCGACCCGGTGTTCGCCTCCGCGATCGTGGGCCGCAAGGAAGTGCCCGCCAAACTGCGGCAGCTGCTCAACGTCGAGAGCGGCATCAACGACGGGCTCGCCCTCCCCTTCGTCCTGATCTTCATCGTCGCGGCCGGCCCGACCAGCGGCCACACCGAGGCGTCGTTCGGGAAGATCGCGCTGGAGCTCGGACTGGGACTCGCCTTCGGGGTCTTGCTGCCGCTGCTGGTCAACGGGCTCGCACGGTTCAGCCTGCTCGGCGCGGAGCCCAAGCTGCAGCCTCTGCTGCCGCTGGCCACGGGGATCATCCTGTACGCCGTGTGCCACCTCACCCACGCCAACCCCTACCTGGCCGCGTTCTCCGCGGGCGCGGTGATCACCGCCGTGTCACCGGAGGCGAAGACGGCTTTCGAACCGCTGGGAGAGGCGCTGGCCGAGCTGGCGAAGTTCGCCGCCCTGCTCGTCTTCGGCGCGCTGCTCACGCCGCAGCTCTTCGGCGACCTGTCCTTCGGCGGGTACGTCGCCGTCGTCCTGGCGATCGTCCTCATCCGCCCGGCTTCGATGCTGCTGTCGCTGATCGGCACCCGCTTCGACCGCCGCGAGAAGCTGGTCGCCGCCTGGTTCGGGCCGAAGGGCTTCGCCTCGGTCGTCTACGGGCTGCTCGTGCTGCAGGCCGGCATCCCGCAGGGCGAGCAGGCGTACACCCTCATCGCCGTCTGCATCGCGTTCTCGATCATCGCCCACAGCAGCACCGACGTCCCCATCGCGCGGATCTTCCACGTCGACGACCTCGCCGGCATCCCCGAGGGCCACGACGACCGGGCGGACGGGCGGCCGGACGAGCGGATCCTCAAGCGCGACAACGACGGGGCATCCCGGCCGTCCTGAGCGCACGTCCGTTGGAGGAGAGATGTTCCAGTGGCTGTGGACGGCCGTCTGGTCGGCCGTCATGCTGCCGCTCGGCGCGGCGATGATCGCGGGGCGCGTGCCGCTGTGGATGCGGCGGCAGTCGACGCCCGGCGGACTCAAGGTCAAGGGGATAGCGGCGTTCGTCCTGTACGCCGGTCTCATGGTCCCACCGCTCACGACCCTGTCCGGAATACGGCCCGAGGACGCGGACTTCGTGCGTATGGTCCTGGTTCCCATGACGGTCTTCTTGGGGCACGGACTCATCCTCGGGGCCACGCTCTGCGAGCGTTTCAACCGCCGGGAGATGGAGCGCGCCGGAGTGCCCGCCGTACCCGCGACCTCGACCAGCGGCATGCCGGACCACCGGGGCACCGCGAGGTGAGGCGGCGGGCCGGGCGCCGGCGATCGGATCGACGGCACGGGGCCGGTGCGCCGTTCACCGGGGCCCGGGCCGTTCGGCGGTGCTGCCCGGTTGGTGCGGGTGGTGACCGCGCTGCCTCAGCAGGGGCCTTCCGCCACCTCCACCGCGACCCTCACGGTCTCCAGTCGCAACACGTCCGGCTCGGATTGGGGCGGGGACACGCGCATGCAGTAGGGGGTGACGACGTCGTCCGTGCTGATCTCGAACACGTCCGCGCCGTCGGCGCCGGCCGCGTCCGGTTCGTCGACCGCCTCGACGCGGACGACCGTGTGCTCGGGCCCCTGCCCCGTGCCCTTGACGGCGTCCTCGATCCGCTCCTCGTAGCCGAGGTAGCCGCGCAGGAACTGCGGCTCGGCCTCCAGGCGTACCGCGGCCTCGCGAACAGCGTCCCGGAACTCGCCCTCGCTCCAGCGCGCGTCGTCGAAGAGGTGGTACACGAACCCCACCACGACCACGACGCTGACCCCCATCAGCAGGCGCCCGACCGGGTTCCTCGGGTTGTACACGAAGCGCCCGTGCTTCCTGATGAAGACCGGTTCGTCGTGATGGTGTCCGCTCACTCGATGAGCGTAACCGGTCGACGTGGTAGGACGGACGGGACGGTCCCGCCTCGGCGCCCCTGCCGGAATCCGCCGGGCCGGGAATCGACCACGTGGCCGTCCACCACCCCCGGCGCGACCGCCCGGAGGCTCACCCGGTCATCCGGCCGCACCCCGCCCGTTCACCGCCCCGTCATCTGAGGAATCGTCATGCCCACGCGCTTCCCGCCGATCGAGCCGTACGAGACGGGCGTGCTCGACACCGGTGACGGCCACCACGTGTACTGGGAGGTCTGCGGCAATCCCGCCGGCAAGCCCGCCCTCGTGGTGCACGGCGGTCCGGGGTCGGGATGCGGGCCCGGTGCCCGTCGCTGGTTCGACCCGGAGCGCTGCCGGGTCGTCCTCTTCGACCAGCGCGGCTGCGGTCGCAGCACCCCGCACGCCAGTGACCCCCACGCCGACCTGACGACCAACACGACCGGGCATCTGCTGACGGACATGGAGCGGCTGCGGGAGCTGCTGGAGGTGGACCGCTGGCTGCTGTACGGCGGGTCCTGGGGGGTCGACCCTGTTGCTCGCGTACGCGCAGCGACACCCGGAGCGGGTGTCGGAGATCGTCGTCAACGGGGTGACGACGACGCGGCGTTCGGAGATCGACTGGCTCTACCGGGGCGTGGCACGGTTCTTCCCCGAGGCGTGGGCCCGCTTCATGGCGGGGGTCCCTGAGGCCGGGCGGGACGGCGACCCGGTCGCCGCGTACGCGCGCAGGATGAACGACCCGGACCCGGCTGTGCGGGAGAAGGCCGCGAACGACTGGTGCGCCTGGGAGGACGCGGTCGTGTCGCTGGAACCCCACGCTCCGTCCGGTGTCTACTCCGGCCGCGCGCCGGCGGCGCGGGTCGCCTTCGTCCGGATCACCTCGCACTATTTCGCGCACGGGGCGTGGCTCGAGGAGGGCGCCCTGGTGCGGAACGCGGCGCGGCTCACCGGTATCCCCGGCGTGCTGGTGCACGGCAGGCTCGATCTGTCCAGCCCTCCGGACACGGCGTGGGAGCTGTGCCGGGGCTGGCCGGACGCCCGGCTCGTGACGATGGGCGAAGCGGGCCACCTGGGCAGCGAGGCGGCGGCCGCCGAGATACTCGCCGCGCTCGACGGCTTCGCCGGCCGCCGCTGAGACGTCACGGCGGTGCCGCACCCCGTCCTCCCGCGTCAGCACGGCTCCCGCCCCGTGCCGCCGTGTTCCGTGCGTCCGCACACCCCGCCGCTGCACCCCGCCACTACACCACGCCGCCTCCCGCCGCCTCCACCGCGTCGGCCACGCGGTCGAAGAAGCGCGCGTGCGCGCCGTCGCTGTACGGTTCCTCGGGGTTCCTCGGGGTTCCACGGCACGACACGGGCGGCGGACGCGGCCGTGCGCCAGGCGGCGTTGTCGCGCAGGGCGTCCAAGGGGTACGCGTTGCCCCGGGCGTCGACGAGGAGCACCCGCGCGGAGAGCTCCGCGACGTACGACCAGTCGGCGGTCGACCAGTTGGTGCCGGCGCCTCCCCGCGGTGACACCAGGTCGAGGCCGAAGGCGGTGAGTTCCCTGAGGTCCGGCCAGGACTGCGGTCTGGCGAGGTAGGCGCTGTCGGCGGACGCCGGTGACAGGGCCAGCAGGGGCGGGCGGCGGTGTCGTGAGCGAGGGCCCGGAGCCGGGCGGTGGCGCGGGCGAGGGCTATGGCACCCGCCGTGTCCTGGGCGGCGCCCAGGGCTCTTGCGAGGGCGGCGAACCGGGCGCGCACGTCGCCGAGAGACCGGCCCTGGCCGACGTCGAGGACGACCAGGGGCGCCCGCTCCTCCACGTGCTTCGCCGTGTCCGGGTCGAGTCCGTAGACCTGTCCTCCGCCGTAGGTGACGGCGACGACCAGATCCGGGTCGCCGCGGAGCAGCGCGTCGGCGTCGAGCGCGGCGCCGGAGCCGAGATAGCCGATGCCGTCGAGCGGCAGGGACCCGGCCTTGACCGGGTCGGGCCCGTCGCCGTCGTGGTTCGATCCGAACAGCCCGGCCGGGCGTATGCCGTGCTCCCAGAGGGTCGCTCCGGCCTGGATGTAGGTGACGACCCGTTCGGGCCGCCCGTCGGACGTGGCCAGATGGCCCCGGTCGTCGAGGAACTGCCAGTCGGTCTGCCGGTCCATGATCGAGTGCTCCTTGCCCCTCGCCTGCGACTCGCTGCCCCTCTTCCTGCCCACGGACGGCGCGCGACGAACGGCCGGTCCGGGACTCCTGGTGCGGCGCCCTCCGGGGCCGGCGGACGGAGGGAGCGGCGCCCTCCGTCCGGGGGACGGAGGGTGCGGCGGACGGAGGGTGCGGCGGACGGAGGGAGCGGCGGACGGAGGGTGCGGCGGACGGTCCGGGCTTCACCAGCGGGATCGACGAGGTGTTGGCGGACCGCAGGAGTCATATCGGGGCCGGCGTCGCGCATCGGCTGGTGTCGCGGTCGGGTGGGGCCCGCGGCGGCGGTGCGGTGACGTCAGTCGCCGGTCGGCCGGGCGCGGATGAGCAGGAGGGCGATGTCGTCGTGGCGCGGGGCGGCCCGCTCCGCGTGGCGGACGAGGTCGTCGGCGAGGTCGTCCAGGCCCTGGATGCGAGTCTGTGCGAGGTGCCGGGCGAGGTCGTCGGTGGTGTCGTCGATGTCGGTACCGGGGACTTCCACGAGTCCGTCCGTGTAGAGGACGAGTACCGCGCCCGGCGGGAGGGGGATCTCGGTGGTGGGGTAGTCGGCGTCGGGGTCGATGCCCATCAGGAGACCGGGGGGCAGGGGCAGGACTTCGGTGCGTCCGCCAGGGTGTCGGAGCAGGGGTGGGGGGTGCCCCGCGGTGGCGAGACGGGCGCGGTGGCGGGCAGGGTCGAGCTGGGCGATCAGGCAGCTGGTGAACCGTCCGGCGTCGAGGTCGGTGAGGAGGCGGTTGGTGCGCGCGAGGAGTTCGCCGGGGGACGTGCCGGCGGTGGCATGGGCGTGGACGGCGGCACGGACCTGTCCCATCAGGGCGGCGGCGTCGGGGTTGTGGCCCTGGACGTCACCGATCGCCGCCGTCGTGGCGGTGGGCGCGTGGATGAGGTCGTAGAAGTCGCCGCCGATGTCCATGCCGTGGCCGGCGGGCCGGTAGCGGGCTGCGATCTCGAGTCCGGGGACACAGGGCAGTGAACGGGGCAGCAGGCCGGTCTGGAGGGCGTGCGCGAGGGTGTGTTTGGTGTCGTAGAGGCGGGCTCGGTCCAGGGCCTGGCCGATGAGTCCGGCGAGGGAGGTGAGGAGGGCGCGTTCGGCGGGAGGGAAGGGGCGGGCCTGGTCGTAGGAGAGCGCGACGGATCCGATGCGGCGTCCGGAGGCGGTCAGCGGCAGGAAGGCCCAGGCGTTCCGGGTGTCATGGCGCGGTGCCTCGGGATAGCGGCGCTGGAAGTCGGCGAAGGTGGGGAAGAAGACGGCGTCGCCGGTGGCCAGTGCGTGCGTGGTCGGGGTGTCGGAGGCCAGGGGCGTGCCGTCGAAGCGGCTGATGAACTCGGCGCTGTAGCCGCGGTGGCCGATGATGTGCAGCCGGCCCTCGTCAGCGATCATGAGGACCAGGCCCTGGGGCCCGAAGGCGGGCACGATCTGGTCGGCGACGACGTCGGTCACGTCATGGACGGTCGCGGCCTCGGCGAGGGCGGCCGCCAGGTAGGTGAGGTGGTAGAGCCCCATGGCGCCGAACCGGTCGTCGGACGGCGGGGAATGCGCGGTGTCCGGCTGCCGCGCGACGGGTGAGATGTGCACGCTGATGCCGCTGTCGTCGGGGTAGAGCTCGAAGAGAAGTGGCGTGTGCGGAGGGCGCACCGCGGTGAAGGAGGTGGACCGGCGGGCGACCACCGCCGCCCGGTAGCTGTCCTCGCCGACCGGGGCGGGCAGCCACGGCAGCGCTTCCCAGAGCCGACGGCCCGCGAGGGAGGCGTCGCCGGCGCCCACCAGGTCGGCACCCGCGGAGTTGATGAAGGTGAGCCGGCCCTCCAGGTCCAGGGCGCAGCACCCCATGGGCAGGCGCTCGGTGAAGCCGAGCGCGGCCATCGCCCGGGCAGGGTCGGCCTCTTCGAGCGGTACGGGAAGGGACCGGGGTTCCTCGGGGGGCAGCAGCGGCCTGCCCTGGGCGGCGGCCCGCTCAAGAAGATCCGCCGCTCGCCGGCAGCACGCGGTGATCGCTTCACGCTGGTGCGTGCCGAGCCGCGGCGGGTGCCTGGTGGTCCACAGCAGGGCGATGCCGCCCCACGCCAGGTTTCCGCTGACGAAGGGGGCCGCGGCGAGCATGAAGTCGTACGGCAGGACGAGGCCCAGTTGCGGGTAGCGGCGGGCCACCTCTTCCCGACTGTCGAGCCACACCAGCCGCCGCTCGCGCGTGGCGTCCGCGACGGGCGTCGAAGCGTCCACCGGCGCGCGGGCCCAGGGCGCCGCGATCTGCTGTGACATGCCGGACATCACGGCGAGCCGCAGCACCCGTTCCTCCGGCGGCAGCAGGTAGAGCAGGCCGGCCGACGCGCCGGTCTCGCGCATCACGTCGGCCATGAGGGCTTCCACGTGCTCCATGCCGGGAACCGGGCCGGAGGGGCGGAACCGCATGGCCCCTACCCGGCCCCGGTCGCTGCGGTGGTGGCCGTGCGAACGCGTCCGAAGCGACTGCGGGCCGCCGCCCGGCGGCGGCTTACGCGCCGTACCGTCCGTCGGCGAGCGGGCCGGCGAGACCGGCGGACGCATACCGCCCGTCTCGGAGGAGGCGCACCGAACCAGCCATTCCCGAAATCACCCACATACGGACGATACGCCCGCAGGATGGGGCAGCACTCTTCACACACCCGATGTCCCCCACCCGCGCCGGTGAGTCGTCCGCCTCGACCGGCTGCCCTGCCCGTCCGGCTCACATCACGGACGCAGGCTTCCAGCCCCCGCGGCGGGGCGGCGCGTTCGCCTCAGGCGGCGGTCCAGACGGTCGTGATGTTGCAGAACTCCTTGATCCCGTGGTCGGACAGCTCACGCCCGTAGCCTGAGCGCTTCGCGCCTCCGAAGGGCATCGCCGGATGCGAGGCGGTCATCCCGTTGAAGAAGATCCCACCCGCCTCCATGTCCTGGACGAACCGCTCCATGTCGCTCGCGTCCCGGGTCCAGACGTTCGAACTCAGGCCGAAGGGCGAGTCGTTGGCGACGCTCACGGCCTCGTCGAGACCGGACACCCGGTAGACGGTCGCGACCGGGCCGAAGGCCTCCTCGTGGTGGATCCGCATCTCCGGGGTGATCCCCGTGAGGACCGTCGGCAGGTAGTACCAGCCGGCCGGGCGGTCTCCCGGACGGCCCGCGCCGCACCGGACCTCCGCGCCGAGCCGTACCGCGTCGTCGACCAGTTCCTCGAGGTCGGCGCGGCCCTGCTCGGTGGCCAGGGGGCCGACGTCGGTGGACTCGTCCATGGGATCGCCCACGGAGAGTGCCTCCATCCGGGCGGTGAAGCGCTCGGTGAAGGCGTCGTGGACGTCCTCGTGGACGATGAACCGCTTGGCCGCGATGCACGACTGCCCGTTGTTCTGGACCCGGGCGGTGACGGCGACCCGCGCGGCCCGGTCCACGTCGGCCGACGGCATGACCACGTACGGGTCGCTGCCGCCGAGTTCCAGGACGGTCTTCTTGACCTCGTCACCGGCGATCGCGGCGACGGACCGCCCGGCCGGCTCGCTGCCGGTGAGCGTCGCCGCGGCCACCCGCGGATCCCGCAGCACGCCCTCGATCGCGCCCGCGCCGACCAGCAAGGTCTGGAAGCACCCGTCCGGGAATCCGGCCCGGTGGAAGAGATCGCCCAGGTAGAGGGCGGTCTGAGGGACGTTCGACGCGTGCTTGAGCAGTCCGGTGTTGCCGGCCATCAGTGCGGGCGCCGCGAACCGCACGACCTGCCAGAGCGGGAAGTTCCAGGGCATCACGGCGAGCACCACGCCCAGTGGGCGGTAGCGGACCGTGACGCCGGAGGCGCCCGAGTCCTTCACGTCGTCGTCGGAAGGGTGCTCGTCGGCCAGCAGTTCCTCGGCGTGATCGGCGTACCAGCGCATCGCCTTCACACACTTCGCCGCCTCGGCCCTGGCGGCCGTCAGCGGCTTGCCCATCTCGCTCGTCATGGTGCGGGCGATGTCCTCCTGGTCCTCCTCCAGCAGCGAGCCGGCCCGCCTCAGAAGCCGGGACCGCTCGGAGAACGAGGTCGTGCGGTACACACGGAAGGTCGCGTGGGCGGCGGCCAGGCGGTTCTCGATCTCCTCGGGGCCGATGGCTTCGAAGGTCTTGAGCGTCTCGCCGGTCGCGGGATTCACACTGGCGATGGCCATGGCTGTGTCCTCCTTCGGCCGCACTTACGACCCTGCCGCGCCAGGGGCGGCCGCGCAACGTGACGGACGGCCGGGTCGGCCGCCCGTCACGGCCGCCGGACCTCCGGCGGCCGGGCTCAGCGGGGCCGCCCGTCCCCACCCTTCGGCGGTTCACCCGAACGGGCAGCCGGTGCCCCCGCGGCGTAGGCTCGAGAAGGCGGATCAGCCCGGCCGGTCACGTCACCGGGAGACGATCGTGAGCGCACTTCACCGTGGGAGCGGGACCAGGAGCAGGAGCTGGACACGGGTGTCGTCCGCGGCGCTCCTCGCGGTCGCGCTTGCGGCCGGCGGAACGGCGTACGCGGGCGACGACATCGAGACGCTCACGGCCCGGCAGATCGCGGAGAAGGCCCGTGAGGCGCTGATCGGCGCCGAGTCGGTGCACATCACCAGCAAGGGCGACCTTCGCGAGCCCGGCTCGCCGAACGAACTGGATCTCGCCCTCGACCGCTCGGGCAACTGCGCCGGCACGGTCAGCATGGGCGACGAGGGCTCCGTGGAGATCATCAAGCGGGGCGAGACGGTGTGGATGAAGCCGGACGCGGCGTTCTGGAAGAACCAGGTACCGGGCGGCGGCGACACGGTCAAGGAGATCGTCGGGGACCGCTATCTGCGCGGCACGACGGACAACGGACTGCTCAGGGGGATGACCGAGGTCTGCGACCTCGACACGTTCGTCGACCGGCTCACGGGCGTCCCCACCAGCGACGTCGACCTCACCAAGGGCAAGAAGACCGAGGTCGACGGAGTAGACGCCATCCCGCTGTCGGGCAATCTGGCGGGCCGGACGATCACGCTGTACGTCGCCACCGAGGGCGAACCGTACCCGGTGCGCCTGGTGGTCACGAGTGCCGGTGCGGCGAAGGCGACCGTGGACTTCTCGGACTACGACGAGCCCGTCCCGACGGCGACGCCCCCGGCCGACGAGAGCGTCGACCTGTCCACTCTCCTGGGCTAGACCCCCTTGCTCCGGCCGGACCGGCCCACTCCCAGGGGTGAACCCGGCGGATGACGTTCACCCGGCGACCGCGGCCCCGAGGTCCGATGGCGGCGGCCGCCGGCCCCCCGCAGACTCGGCGGCATGTCGGGCAAGCGAAGCGCCGGCCTCCTGCTGTTCCGGGGCGCCGCGGCGGATCTCGAGGTGCTGATCGGGCACATGGGAGGCCCCTATTGGGCCGCCAGGGACGAGGGCGCGTGGTCGATTCCCAAGGGCGAGTACGGCCCGGAGGAGCGACCCGAGGCGGCGGCGCGGCGGGAGTTCGAGGAGGAACTCGGACTGCCCGCCCCGGACGGCGAGCGCATCGCCCTCGGTGAGAGCCGCCAGTCGGGCGGCAAGACCGTCACGGTGTGGGCTGTCGAGGGCGACCTCGATCCCCGTTCCGTGAGCCCCGGCACTTTCACGATGGAGTGGCCGCCGCGGTCCGGTGTGCCGACGGAGTTCCCGGAGGTCGACCGGGTCGACTGGTTCCCCCTGGAACGCGCGGCGAAGCTTCTCGTCCCCGGCCAGCGGATCTTCCTTGACCGGCTTGCCCACCACATACGCGGCGGCCGCTGAACGCGGCCGCCGCCCCCGAACCGGAGGAAACACCCCGTGTCCCCTTGCTTCAAGGCCGTCGCCGCGTGCGGCGCGGCACTGCTCGTCGCGGCCGTCCTGCCCGCCACCGCCACCGCCCGTCACACCTACGAGGGCTCCGTGACCGCCCGCGAACTCCTGGCCAAGGTCAGGAGTTGCACACAGATATCCGACGGACTGTTCCGGACCGACGCCGACCAGGAGGAGTCCATACCGGTGTGCGGCACCAGTTCGGTGGTCTTCTGGAAGGCGGACCTCGACATCGACTGCGACGGGCTGAGCAGCCCGGAGTGCAACCCCGACACCGACGAGTACTGGCAGCCCGAGACCGCCTACTGGGACTCGGAAGGGTACCCACTGGACTCGGCCGACCTTCCGTTCATCGTCGTACCGGCGGTGAGTCCGCTGTGGGACTACAACTACTCGCGCATCCGCGGGGGTACCGTCGCCGCCGTCATCCACCGCGACCGGCTGGTGTACGCGGTCGTCGGCGACGCCGGACCCACCGACCTCATCGGCGAGGCGTCGCACGCCACCGCCCGGGCGCTGGGCATAGACCCCGATCCGGCCACCGGAGGCGTCAACTCCGGCGTGACGTACATCCTGTTCCGGGATTCCAAGGTCGCTCCCATCGAGTCCCACCGTGCCGCGGTGACGCTGGGCGACAGACTCGCGCGGAAGTTCGTCGGTCGCTCGTGACGTGCCGCGGGAGGACGATGGGAGCGACGGACCGTCGAGGAAGGGTGACGTGATGGCGGCGGACGACAGAACGCACGGCGGCCGCCCGGCGCAGGGCACCGGCGCGGGCGGGGCGGTGGCCGCTGCCCGTTTCCGCGGCCCGTGCTGACGGCGCCCGGCCATGGACCCGGTGGAGGCACTGGACCGGATCGCTTTCCTGCTGGAGCGGTCCGGCGCCCCCACGTACCGGGTGCGTGCCTTCCGGACGGCGTCGGCGGCGGTCACGGCCCTGGGCGAGGGCGAGGTCACCGGACGGGCCGCGGCCGGCTCGCTGGAGTCGGTACGGGGCCTGGGGCCCAAGACCGCCCAGGTCGTCCGGGAAGCCCTGGCCGGACAGGTGCCGGCGTATCTGCGACGGCTGGAGGAGGACACGGGCGCGCAGCCCGACGAGAACGCCCCGGGAGCGCGGCTGCGCGCGGCGCTCCGCGGGGACTGCCATCTCCACTCGGACTGGTCCGACGGGGGCAGCCCCATCGAGGCGATGGGGCGCGCGGCGGCCGCCATCGGCCACGAATGGGCCGTGCTCACCGACCACTCCCCCAGGCTCACGGTGGCGCGCGGGCTCAGCCCGGACCGGCTGCGCGAGCAACTGGACGCGGTCGCCGAACTCAACGGCACCTGGCAGCCGTTCCGGCTGCTCACCGGCATCGAGTGCGACATCCTGCCGGACGGCTCGCTCGACCAGGAGCCGGAGCTGCTCGACCGGCTGGACGTGGTGGTCGCGTCCGTGCACTCCGGACTCCGCATGGAGGCAGGGCCGATGACCCGGCGGATGGTCGCCGCGGTGACCAGTCCGCTCGTCGACGTCCTCGGGCACTGCACCGGACGACTGCTGACGGGGCGTGACGGAGGGCGCGGACGGCCGGAGTCGGAGTTCGACGCGGACGAGGTGTTCGCCGCGTGCGCCGAGTCCGGCACGGCGGTGGAGATCAACTGCCGCCCGGACCGGCTGGATCCACCGCGCCGGCTGCTGCGGCGCGCCGCTGAAGCGGGCGTGCTCTTCACGATCGACACCGACGCCCATGCTCCGGGCCAGCTCGACTGGCAGATCAACGGCTGTGCCCGGGCCGAGGAGTGCGGGGTGCCGGAGTCGCGCGTGGTCAACGCCCGAGGCGCGGACGAGGTGCTGCGCTGGACGCGGACCGGGGAACTTCCGGGCGCGGACTGAGCGGCGCGGGGGCGCCCGGGGGCGCGAGGCCGGCCGGGGTCGGGTCCGGGCCACGAGCGGCCCGGCTCCGCGTGGTTCCGGACGGCCGGCGGAGCGGCGCGGGGACGGGGCACGGCTCGCGCCGCGACCGGCTCGGCTCGGCTCGGCTCGGCTCGGCTCGGGTCGGCTCGGGTCGGCTCGGCTCGGGTCGGCTGCACGGCTCGACGATTCGGGAGCCGGGTCACCGCGTGACTCGGGCCGAGGGGGCCCGGGCGCCCCCGGAGGAGGGTCGGTTTGCTCCACCACCGGACGGGCGGCCGCCCGCACGGACCGGCCGCCCGCACGGACCGAGCCGCACCGCCCTCGTAGCGTTCCGCCCCGTCCGGCCGTGTGCCGTTCCGGCCCGGAAGTGCGACCTTGGAGTGGGACGTCCGAGCGTGAGAGAGGACGGGGATCACCATGGCCGTCATCGACAGGCACGAGGAAGTATCGGTCCAGCTCACCGGCGCGCCCGAGGACGCCGACGCCGTCTTCGGCGCGCTGCTCGCGGCCTACCCCTGCGACCGGGATGCAGAGGAGCACCCCCACCAGGAGGGCCGGGGCGGCCATCCGACGATCTGGTCGGCGACCTACGACGTGGCCCCTGTCGGCACCGCCGGCCCCGTGGCGGCCACGGCTCTGCACCGGCCGGTGGGAGCCGAGCTGTCGGGCTCGTACGCGGCGGTCGACCGGCTCGCACGGGCCATGACCACGGGTTTCTCGGTCGAGGTGGAGCACGCGGTGTCGGGGGACGGTGAGAAGCAACTACGGCTGCGGCTCGATTCGTCGCCCGCCGCCGGCGGATGAGGCGAGCGCACGAGGCCGGCGTGCGCTCAGGACGCCTCGACCGCCGCCTTGATGCGCCGTGCGAAGTCGTCCGCGTCCTTGCGCGCCGCACTCAGCGCGAGTCCGACGAGCAGTTTGCCGAGGCCGTGGCCCTCGAGGGTGTTGAACACCGTGAGCCTGGTCCGCCCGGTGTCGACGGCCTCCAGGTCGTAGCCGCCCTCGGGGGCCGTCACCAGGTTCTTCGAGACCTCCGTCCAGCGGATCCGGCGCGGCGGCTCGAACTCGCTGATCCGGAACTCGCGCGAGGTGGTCATCCCCGCGTCCTTCACCTTGCTGCGGTAGACCGTGCCCACGCCCGTCGGGCCGTCGGTGACCCTGGTCATCTCCTGCACCCGTGGGCTGAACTTCCGGTCGTTCTCGCCGTCCGCGAGGAAGGCGAACACCTCGTCGACCGGGCGGTCGATCACGACCGTCCCCTCGAACCGTCCGGCCATGCTGACTCCCTGTCCTTCGGCGCCGAAGCTCTTCCGGTGCTCGGTACCACTCCAGCCTGCGCCGGGCCCCGGTGACGGGGCCGGTCGGCCTGCTCCGAACGAGTGAAGCGCACCCGGGTCCACGGAAGCGGTCCGCGCCCCCTCAAGCCAGGGGCCGGACCGGAAGCTCCAGGACGCTGTTCCCCACGAAACTGGCGTGCCGTGCCAGTTCCGGCTCCGGTACGGCCAGGTCCAGCCCGGGGAACCGGGTGAACAGCCGCTCCAGGGCGATGGCGGCCTCCATACGGGCGAGCGGTGCCCCGAGGCAGTAGTGCGGTCCGTGGCCGAGGGAGAGGTGGCGTGACACGGACGCCCGGGTGACGTCGAAGCGGCCCGCGTCCGGCCCGTGCACGGCCGGGTCCCGTCCGGCGGCGGAGTATCCGGCGAGGACCGGGGTGCCCTTCGGGATGACCGTACCGTCCAGGGTGAGGTCCCGTGTCGGGTAGCGGAACGGGAAGTAGCTCACGGGGCTGTCCCAGCGCAGGGTCTCCTCGACGACGTCCGCCCAGGCCGCGCCGCCCGAGCGGACCAGCTCCAGCTGGTCCCGGTGTGCGCACAGCGCACGGACCGCGTTGGTGATCAGGTTCAGTGTCGTCTCGTGGCCCGCGACGATCATCAGCAGCAGGGTGCCGATGAGTTCGTGCCCGCTGAGCCGGTCGCCGTCCTCCTCACGGGCGGCGATCAGCGCGCTGGTGAGATCGTCGCCCGGATCCTCCGCCCGCGCGGCGGCCACGGCGCCGAGCACGTCGACCAGCTCCCGGTTGGCGGCCATCGCCTCCTCGGGGCCGATGTCGGTGGCGACTACCTGGTTCGAGAGGTGGTGCAGCCGTTGCTGGTGCTCGGCGTGCACACCCAGGAGTCCGCAGATCACCCCCATGGGCAACGGCATGGCGAAGTACCGGCGCAGATCGGCGACGCCGCCGTGCTCCGCAGCGGCCCGGCCGAGGCCGTCCAGCAGCTCCTCCGTGACCGTCTCGACACGGGGGCGCAGCTCCGCGACCCGCCGTGCGGTGAACGCCTTGCTCACCAGCGACCTGAGCCTGCGGTGGTCGTCCCCGTCGGCCGTGGTCATCCCTCGTACCGTGGCGAAGGTCTTCAGCGGCCAGCCGTCGGCGATCCGGCCCTCCCGCAGGTCGGCGAAGTGCTCGGCGCCCTTGGCGACATCGGGGTGGGCCAGGAACTCCCTGAGCGCGTCGTGGCCCAGGACGGCCATGCCCGCCACGTCGCCGGGGAGGACGACGGGAGCCACCGCCCCCCGCGCCAGCAGCCGGGCGTTGTCCGCGTGCGGGCAGCCACCGGCCGGGTCCATCCGGTGCGGGGTGCTCGGTGAGGTGTTCAACGGGCCTCTCCTGTCTGTGGGGCGGCCGGATGGCCTGGGCGGGCGGTGCGGCCCGGCTCGCCCGGTCGTGGGGTCCGGGGGAGCTGAGGATCGGTGAAGCGGACGGGGAGGGCGGCCAGCCCCTTGCTCCAGGGCGACGACACCCAGGCGAGCTCCGACTCGTCCACGGCCAGCTCCATGTCGGGCAGCCGGTGCCGGACGGTGTCCACGGCGGTTCGGGTGATCAGCCGGGCCGGGTCCTGAGCCGGACACGTGTGCGGTCCCGCGCCGAACGCGAGATGGGAGCGGTTGCCGGTGACGGGGCCGCCGGGGGGCAGCACGGCCGGGTCGGCGTTGGCGGCGGCGAGCCCGAGGATCAGCATGTCGCCGGCCCGGATGGACTGGCCTCCGAAACGGAGATCGCGGGTGGCGTAGCGGGCCGGGAAGTTCTGCGTCGGCGGGAAGCGCCACAGCACGAGGTCGAGTGCGTCGTCGACGCTGAGGTGTCCGCCCGTCAGCGAGGAGCGGAGCGCCGGGTCGCAGAGCAGGACGCGCAGGGTCGTGGCGATCCAGTTGACGGTGGTCTGATGGCCGGCGACGAACATGACCACGAGGTTGTGCAGCACCTCCTCGTCGGTGAGACGTGCCGGGTGGTGCAGCAGGGCCGAGGTGATGTCGTCACCGGGCCGGGTCCGCTTCCGGTCGATCAGGGCGAGGAGGATCGCGTTGATCCGCCTGCTCGCCCTGCCGGAGTCGGCCGTCGCGGCGGCCAGGCCGGAGATCGCGTGGACGAGCCGGCTGCCGGTCCGCGCGTCCAGTCCGAGGAGTCCCGTGATGACCTGCAACGGAAGCCGGTGCGCGTAGTGGGGTACGAGGTCGGCCTCGCGGCGCTCGGCGAACGACGCGATCAGTTCCTCGGCGGCGGACCGTACGCCTCGCCGCAGTTCGTGCCCGTCGATCCCGGCCAGGGCGTCGGAGACGGCGGCCCTCATCCGGCGGTGCTGCTGACCGTCGGCGAACAGCAGCGCGGGCCGCCAGCCCACGAACGGCAGGATCGGCGAATCGCGCGGCACCCGGCCCTCGCGCAGCAGGCTCCAGCGGCGCGGGTCGTGGGAGAAGTCCTGTTCGTCGCGGGTGAGCCGGAGCAGCTCGCGATGGCCGAGCACGAGCCAGGCCTCGATGCCCGGCGCGACGGTGACGGGGGCCACCGGGCCGTGGTTCCTGCGGAGTTCCTCGTACAGCGCGGGCATGGCGTCGCCGTCGAGGTGCGGCCCGTACAACGCGGTGGCGGTGGGGCGCCGTCCGCCGATGCCGGAGGGCGGCGGCGAGTAGCCGTGCGGGGTGGTCATCGAGGCCTCCCTGGTCACGAGGATTCCGTGGCGGCGTGGACGAGATGGCGTACGAGCGCGATCAGGGCCAGCACCGAGGAGCGCGAGTCGCGGGCGTCGCAGCTGACGAGCGGGGTGCTGGGCAGCAGGTCGAGCGCGACGCGCAGATCGTCCTCGGAGTGCTCCGGGCTGCCGGGGAAGGCGTTGACGGCCACGGCGAACGGAAGGTCGAGGTCCTCCAGATTGCCCAAGGCGTCGAAGGACGCCGCCGGATCGCGGGTGTCGACGAGGGCGAGGGCGCCGAGCGCGCCTTTGGCCAGATCCCGCCAGGCCGGCAGGAACCGCTGCTGCCCCGGGGTGCCGAAGAGGTAGAGCACGAGGTCGCCGTCGAGCGTGATCCGGCCGAAGTCGAGGGCGACGGTCGTGGTCGTCTTGGTACGCCCGCCCAGGGTGTCGACGCGGGCGCCGGCCCGGGTCATCAGTGCCTCCGTGGACAGCGGCCGGATCTCGGACACGGTTCCGATGAGCGTCGTCTTGCCCACTCCGAGCGGGCCGACGACGAGGATCTTGGCCGCGCCCGCGACGCCCGGTGCGAGGTACTTCCCACCCGGTTCCGTCCCCGGGTACGGCCCGGAGGCGGCCGCCGCTCCCCCTGGCGGCCGCGTCGCCGGTGCCCCGGCGCTGCCGGCCAAGGCGTCAGAGGCGGCTTTCGAGGCCATGGAGCACCTTTCTCAGCGTGGTCACGTCGGTGCGTTCGGCGCGGGGCACCGGCGGACGGGACAGGATGAGCCCCCAGTCGAGGAGGTCGGCGAGCAGCACCTGCACCACCGACGGCGGCTGGCCCAGGTGGGCCGCCACCTCGGCGACGGACAGCAGCCCCTGGCAGTGCGTCAGGATCATGCGGTACTCGGGCTGGAGGGTCTCCGGCGCTGCGGTGCCCGTGGCCGTCACCAGCGTCTCCCAGGACAGCGGCGCGCCGGCGGCGGCCGCGCGGCCGCCGGTGATCACGTAGGGGCGCACCGCACGGGTGGTGGTCCGGCCCTCCCGGTCGTCCGTCATGACGGCGGGTCCGCCGGATCCCGCGGCCCGGTGCTCAGATGGGTACCGATCCTCGCCACCAGCACCTGCATCTGCTGGGCCACCAGGCCGACATCGGCGTCGGTGCCGGTGGCGACGGCGAGGTGGGCGCCTGCCCCGGCGTGGGTGAACAGGACGAAGCCGTGCTCCGACTCCAGCATCAGCTGGCGCACCCCGGCACCGCCGCCGAACAGCAGTGCGGCCGTGGAGCGGCCGGTCATCGTCATCGCGGCGCACGCCGCGGCGAGCGACTCGGCCTCCGGGACGCCGAGCAGGGCGACCGGTCCGGTGAGGGCCTCGGCGGACGCGTGGCCGAGCCGCAGCCCGTCCTCGGACACCACCACGGCGTGTCGCACTCCGGGGACGTCGGTCAGCGGGCGCAGCATCCATCCGAGGTCGGGCAGCCTGGTCACGGCTCCGGTCACTGGCGGCCTCCCTCGTGGTCGGTTGGGTGGTCGGTTCCGCGATCGGCCGCGCGGGGTGTCGGCGTGCCGCTTTCCAGGGCGGCGCGGCCCCGGCGTGTCCCGGACACCACGCCCGAGATCGAGGCGCGGGCCGCCTCGGGGGTCCAAGGGGGGCCGGGGTCCGGAGGCGACGGCGCGCCGCGGCTCTGTCCGGTGCCCCGCTCGGGCCCCGGTTCGCGTCCGCCGCGCCTGCTGCGGCGCCGCGGCAGTCCGCCGGCCGGGGGCACCGGACCGTCGGCGGGCGCCGGACCTTCGTCGTGCGGGGTGGTGCCGGGCACCGTGGGTCCGGACCCCGGACCGCCGCCCGGGACCGGGTGGCCCGTTGCCGGACCGCCGCCGGGCGGTACGGGACCGGTTGCCTGCCCGACACCGGGCCCGACACCGGACGGCGGAACGCCCGGCCCCGAAAGGCCGGCTGCCGGGCCGGCCGTGCCCTGGACCGCCGGGTCCGGGCCGTCCGACCGGGGGTGCGGCTCCCCCTCGCCGGTCGCCGGGCGCGACGGCGCATGCCCGGGTGCCCGCGGTTCCGCCGCCGGCTCGCGGCGGAGCGGAGCGGGGTGGGCCGGCGGCTCGGTCAGCAGCCGGTGGGGTACGAACGTGACGGCGCGGGTTCCGCCGTAGGCGGAGGCGGACGTCAGCTCCACGCTGAACCCGAGCTCGCGGCCCCAGCGGCCGGCGCAGGCGAGTCCGAGGCGCGGCACCGCGCCGAGCCGGGCCAGATCCGGGTCGTCGAGGAGGTGTGCCGTGGCCTGCGCCAGGACGTCCGGCGGCATGCCGAGGCCCGCGTCGTCGATCTCGACGACCGCCCCCGCGGCCACCTCCCGGACGGTGACCACGACCTGGGTGCTGGACGGGGAGAACACCGTGGCGTTCTCCAGGAGTTCGGCGACGGCGTGCATCAGCCCCTCGACGGCGGGCGGTACGACGTGGAGGGTCTGGCCGCCGTGTACCTCGACCCGGCCGAACTCCACGATGCGCGACTGGGCGCCGCGGACGCAGTCGTAGAGGGACACGGGCCGGCTCTCCCGCCGCGCGGGCCAGATGCCGCACATCACGAGCAGGGTCTGGGCCTTGCGGGTCATCTGGGCGGCCGCATGGTCGGCCTTCATCACCTCGGCCATCAACCGGGGGTCGTCGATGGAGCGTTCGATGTGGTCCAGCACCTGCTGCTGCACGGTCGCCATGGCGTGCATGGTGCGGGCGACGGACTCGAAGGCGGACTGCACCGAGTCCCGCAGGGCCCGCTCCCGGCGTACGGCCTCGTCGGAGCCGAGGGCGGTGACGACGACGGCCAGGGCCCGGGCGAACGCGGCGCCCAGCTCGGCGTCCGAGCCGGCGGGGCCGGGCACCCCGTCCAGGAGACGGCCGGTGCGCGTCCGTTCGGCGATGGCCGGGACCCGGACGGCGGCCAGATGGGCGATCTCGGCCTCGCGTGCCGCCGCGAGCCCCTCCGCCCGCGCCCGTACCCGCTGTTCGGCAAGCAGCCTTCGACGCAGGGACAACGCCCAGGTCAGCAGCGCCAGGGCGGCGACCCCGCCACCCCCCGCGATCAGCAGCCCGACCATGACACGACGCTTCCGGATAACGCGACCACGCCAGAACGAGTCCCTTCCAGACCGCATACGGACTCCCCCGGCGATCGGGGGCATCCAGATCCTACGGTCAACCAGCCAATCTTCGAACGCAAGTTGTGCAACTCCCGTCACTTTCCGCCAACACGAGTACGGGGGTTCGATGGCTTTCGGTGGCGGTTTGTCGCATAGTGAGCTCGGTACCGTCTCGCCCGCCGCGAGTGCGGCAAGCGAGTCGGACAGGGGGTCGTTCATGCGTACCCGGCGTGTCCCGGCCGTTCCCCTCGCCGCGTTCCTCAGCGTGCTCGGGCTCCTGGGCAGGGTTCCCGCCGCCGCGCCGGGCGGGGCCTGACCGACGTCGCCGCGCGGTTCCCGTTCGTGGTCCGGTTCCGGAACGTCAGCGGCGTGGGTGGGCCGGGCGGGTCCGGACGTACCCGGCCCGCCGCGGCCCGCGGCTCATGTGCGCGCCCGGCGCCGGCTCGTGGTATCGGCCGCGCTGGTCGCGGTCGCCGTCACGGGCATCCTGCTGCGCGCCGGCAAGCAGCACTACTGGTCCGGACGCGCACGGGCCGCCCGGCCGCGGTGTGCGGCACGGACCGGGTGTCCGGAACGAGGAACTGGTGGCCGGAACGAGGTCCGGCGATCCGGAAACGGGAACCCGGCCCGCCGGACGGTGTACACCGTCCGGCGGGCCGGGTTCCCGTTTCCGGGGCCTGGTTCCCGGGGTCGGCCCCGGGCGAGGCCCGCACGCGGGACGGGCCTGGCCGCCGCGGGACCGCGCACCCGCCCAGGACGTGCCGAGCCCGGGGGCAGCGGCCGCGCGCCGTCAGGACCTGCCGGCCGACTCGATCGCCTTCGCCAGCTTGGCGGTCTGACGGCCGTGCAGGTCCTCGGGAAGGTCGGCCTTCTTCGGGTCGAGCAGGTTGAGCGTGAAGTACACCGCCACGTTGCGCCCCTGCCGCACGGCGGTGATCTGCATGGGCATCGAGGAGCCCTGTGCGGTGCCGGTCATCCTCCAGGAGACGGCCTCGTCGCCGCCCTCGGGCGCCTCCTCCTCCTTCACGGCCACGTACTTGACCGACGTACCGCCGCTGTTCCCCGAGGTGGTGAAGCCGGCGCCGCAGGTGGCGAGCGCCTTGCGGACGTCCGAGAAGGTACGCCGCGCGTCGTCGCCCTCGTACGAGAAGAGACTGACCGTCGTGGTGAGGCCGGGCGTCCCCGTGGAGACGTAGGAGCGGCTGGCGAAGTCGACGGCCTCGGGCGTACGGGCCGTACCCGACGCGGTCATGTCCGCGAGGGGCCGGCACTCCTCCCGGTCGGACTTGGGCCGCACGTTCGGCGGGCTGATCTCCTGGGCCTGGTAGGAACGCAGCTCGGAATCGGTGACGAGAGCCTTCCTGATCGTGTCGCCGCGGAGCACGGCCATGCCGGCACCGGCCTTCTCGGGTCCGGCGAGCGGTTTTCCGGTCGGGGAGGAGGAGCCCTCCCTGTCACCGGAGGAGGTGCAGCCGGTCAGCAGCGCGGCGGCCGCGGCGCCGGCGAGCGCGAGCGCGCCGCCCCGCCGGAGGGCCGGAGGTGTGATGTGGGGCATGGGAATCCTGTCGGTTCGGTTCGGCGGCGGACGGCTCGCTGTGCCCGTGGCGCCGGGCGTCCGTTCCATCGAGCCCACTCCGCCGCCCGCGGGAAACGGGTGGCGAGGAGAGTGTGTCCCGGATCAGGCGGCGAATCCGGGAGGGGCCGGGCGCGGTTGGTCCGTTCCGGTGGCCCAGCGCCCCGGATTTCACCTGATTCCTCCCAGGAGGCCCCGGCCTTGCGCGAGCACCGGGCCGAGGGTGTCGGCGGGAACGTCGAGGAGCGACGGGTTCTCGGGCCGGGCGCCCACTCGCGGGGCGGGTACGGGTGCCGCTCAGGCGACGGGGACGGGCTCTCCCGCGCCGCGCAGGACACCGATCAGCGCGGTGACCGTCTCGGCCATCGCCCGGCGGCCGACAGACAGGTACTTCCGCGAGTCCACGGCGTCGGCGTTCGCGGCCAGGTAGTCCCGGATGGCGGAGGTCATGGCGAGGTTCAGGGCGGTGCCGATGTTGACCTTGGCGATGCCACCGGACACGGCGGCCGTCAGTTCCCCGTCCGGTACGCCGGACGAGCCGTGCAGCACGAGCGGTACCTCCAGGGTCCCGGCGAGCCGGGCCAGGAGCCCGTGGTCCAGCGAGGCGGTGCGGGCGGTCATCGCGTGCGAGCTGCCGATGGCGACCGCGAGTGCGTCCACCCCGGTCCCCTCGACGAACGCGCGTGCCTCTTCCGGATCGGTACGGGCCCCGGGAGCGTGGGCGTCCAGCGGCGGGGCGCCCTCCTTGCCGCCCACCTCCCCCAGCTCGGCCTCGATCCAGAGGCCGCTGCCGTGTGCCCACTCGGTGGCGGACCGGGTAGCGGCGAGGTTCTCCGTGTACGGCAGATGCGCGGCGTCGTACATCACGGAGCTGAACCCCGCGTCGACCGCCTGGCGGAGCAGTCGGTCGCTCGTGACGTGGTCGAGGTGCAGGGCGACGGGAACGCCGGCCTCGGCCGCCGCCTCGGCGGCGGCCCTGGCCAGCGGACGGACCCTGCCGTAGCGGTACTTCACGGCGTTCTCGCTGATCTGGAGGACGACCGGGGACCCGGCGGCCTCCGCGCCGGTGATGACCGCTTCGGCGTGTTCCAGCGTGATGATGTTGAAGGCGGCGACGGCACGGCGCTCGACAGCGGCCGCGGCGACCAGCGTTCCGGTTTCGGCGAGCGGCATGGGTCACGCTCCGGAGAGGATGACGGAACGGGTCAGATGGCGGGGGCTGTCCGGGTCCAGGCCCCGTGACTCGGCGACGGCGACCGCGAGCCGCTGGGCGCGGACCAGTTCGGCGAGCGGGTCCAGGCCGCCGGCGACCCATCTCCCTCCGGTGGCGCGCACCTCGTCGGCGAGCCCGGCGGGCGCGTCGCCGATCATCCAGGTGGCGGTGCCGCGGGTGGTGACGCTGATGGGGCCGTGCCGGTACTCCATGGCCGGATACGCCTCGGCCCAGGACGCCGACGCCTCGCGCACCTTGAGCGCGGCCTCGTTGGCGAGGCCGACGGTCCAGCCGCGGCCCAGGAAGGTGAACTGCGTACTGGCCGTGAGCCCTTCGGGGAGCGGTTCGGCGAGGGCGACCCGGCAGTCGTCGGCCACGGCGTCGGTGTGCAGGCCGGAACCGGCTCGCAGCAGGGTGAGCGCGGTGGTCGCGAAACGCGTCTGGACCACGGACCGCTCGTCGGCGAAGTCGAGGACGACGGTCTCGTCGGCCGCGGCCATGACGGGCGTGGTCGGGTCGGCGGTGACCGCGGTGGTACGGGTGCGTCCGCGCAGCCGGCCGAGGAGTTCGAGGACCTCGGTGGTGGTACCCGAACGGGTGAGGGCGACCACCCGGTCGTAGGAGCGGCCGGCGGGGAACTCGGAGGCGGCGAACGCGTCCGACTCTCCTTGTCCCGCGCCCTCCCGCAGGGCCGCGGCCGCCTGGCTCATGAACAGGGAGGTGCCGCAGCCGACGAACGCCACCCGCTCGCCGGCGGCCGGGAGCGCCCCGCCCTGGGTCGCGGCGAGCTCCGCCGCCCTGGTCCAGCACTCCGGCTGGCTCGCCAACTCCTGCCCGACATGGCTCATATGCGTACTCCACTCTTCGAGTGTGTGCGTGTTTTTGCAAGATAGCGCGAGATTTCGAGCATCTTCAAGCATCATGGCGGGTTCTGTGTGCGTTAGGGTCACCACTGACGTTCGAGGAAGGGAGCGGTGGATGTCGCGCGACGCCCGCTGGACGGCGCTGCTGGAACTCCTGGTGGAGCGGGGCCGGCTGGACGTCGAGGAGGCCGCGGGGGCCCTGGGCGTCTCGGCCGCGACGATCCGGCGCGATTTCGACCAGCTGGCCGAGCAGCAGATGCTCGTCCGCACCCGGGGCGGCGCGGTGGTGCACGGCGTGTCGTACGAACTCCCGCTGCGCTACAAGGCGTCGCGGCACGCGGCGGAGAAGCAACGCATCAGCGCTGCCGTCGCCGAGCTGATCACGCCCGGCGAGGCGGTCGGGTTCACCGGCGGCACGACCACCACCGAGGTCGCCCGGGCGCTGGCCGCCCGGCCCGATCTGGCCTCGGGCACCCCCGCGCTGACGATCGTCACCAACGCCCTCAACATCGCCAACGAACTGGCGATCAGACCCCAGTTCAAGATCGTCGTCACGGGCGGCGTGGCCCGTCCGCAGTCGTTCGAGCTGATCGGCCCGCTCGCCGACGGGGTCCTGGGCCAGATCGCCCTGGACGTGGCGGTCCTCGGTGTGAACGCCTTCGACGTGGTGCACGGCGCGGCGGCGCACGACGAGGACGAGGCGGCGATCAACCGGCTGCTGTGCGAGCGCGCCCGGCGGGTGATCGTCGCGGCCGACTCGACCAAACTGGGCAGCCGGGCCTTCGCCCGCATCTGCGCGACGGAGCAGGTGGACACACTGGTCACCGACTCCGCCGTGTCCGAGGGGACGGCGGACGCATTCGCGGAGGCCGGGGTGACGGTCGTCCGTGCCTGAACCCGTGCCCCGGGGCAGAGTCCGGATCCGGGTCCGGAACGCCGTCCGGTGCCGGCCTGGCCCGGCGCGCGCCCTCCGCGGCGCTATAACTGACACATGATCATGCATGTGGTTCCGCTCGACGACTGGCTCGCCGTCCCGGAACGGCCGTACGCGCCCGCGTCCCTTCCCGCGGAGGGCTTCGTCCACTGCTCGCCCGACGAGGCCACCACACTCGCGGTCGTCAACGCCTTCTACCGCGATGTGCCCGGACCGCTGATGGCACTGCTCATCGACGAGACCAGGCTGCTCGCACCGGTCCGTCTCGAGCCGGCGGACCCGGCACCACCGCCCGGGGTCGCCTCGGGCACTCTCTTCCCGCACGTCTACGGACCGATCGACCGCTCGGCGGTCGAGGGCATGCTGGAGATCCAGCGCGACGGAACGGGCCGGGCGGTGGGTTTCGCCCCCTGGGCGTGAGGCACCGGGCAGGGCCGTCCCGTGGTGCGTGGGGAACCGCCCCACTCCCGCACGAGGCCGTCCGCACGCCGGGGTCCTGGCCCCGGCGGCAGCGGACCGGGCCCCGGCGCGAACGGCGGGCGGCCCCGGCGACCGGCGCCGCCGCCGGGACCGCCGCCTCGGGTACGGCCGCCGTCCGGACTCCACCGCTTCGTCAGAGGTCCTTGTCCTGTGGTGGCGGCCAGCGGCGGGCCACGCCGCTGCCCGGGACCAGCCGGTCCACCACCTCCGCGAGTTCGCTGCAGGCCAGCTCGATCTTGCGGCGGACGGTGATCTGCTCGGTGACCACCGCGGAGAGCAGCAGACCGGTCAGCGCCGCCGAACCGTTGAGGGCCTGGAGAACGCTCATCACGGCCAGCATCCCGTGTCCGCCGAAGGGCCCCTGCCCCTCGGTCGCCGCCGAGATCGCCAGGACAGACACGATCAGCACGCACGGTGCGGCCCCGAAGAGCTGGAACCGCAGCGCGGCCCACATCAGCAGGGGGAAGACGAGGAACAGCAGCGCGACGGGCGTACGGGTGACGGCGTACGTGACGACGGTCACGCTGGCCACCAGGCACACCGCCTCGGCCCAGCGCCCGGGAGACAGGTCGACGGGCCGGCCGACGGTCCGGCAGACGAGCAGCAGCGGGGTCACCACCAGCACACCCATGGCGTCTCCGACCCACCACGCCGACCAGATGGGCCAGAACCCCTCGGCCGGGATCTGGCCTGAGAGCAGCAGCACCCCGGCCCCCACCGTCGCGCTGATCAGCATGCCGGCCAGTGCCCCCAGGAACACCAGCGCCAGCCCGTCGCGCAGCCGGTCGAGCTCGGTCCGGAACCCCACCCGGCGCAGCATCAGGCAGGCGCAGACCGGGGCGAGGCTGTTGCCAGCGAGGATGCCCAGGGAGTGGGCGCGGAAGGGGCTGATCGCCAGGATGACGAGGAGGGTCCCGAGGGCGATGCCCGGCCAGATCCGCAGACCGAACCAGAGCAGGCAGGTCAGGGCGATGCCCGTGGGCGGCCAGAGCGGGGTGACGACCGCCCCTTCCACGACCAGCTGCAGCGTCAGTCCGACGCGCCCGGCCGCGTAGTAGGCGACGGCGACGCCGAGCATCAGGAGGACTACCGTGCCGAAACGGTTGAGGAGCTGGTTACGGGCCACAGCAGCCATCACACAACGCCGCCGCGCACGGGCGTGCCATGACACGCGTCGACGGACCGGAAGGACCAGACGGACGAAAGCCGGATTCCGGTTACGGTGCGGGGCCGGACGGGATCAGGCGGTTGACCGGCCCGTGGCGCCGCACCGGCGGGAGGGCTGTCGCGTCAGACGAGCGGCGAGGGCCGCCGCAGCCGGTCCGCCGCCGCGTCATGGCGCAGGACGAGCACTGCCGCGTCGTCGGTGTGCCCGGTGAACTCGGCCGCCTTCATCACCTCGGCGGCCAGGTGGTCGGCGGTCACCGCCTCGGCCGCGCCGGCCCCGACGACCCGGGTGACCCTCGCCAGCCCCGCCTCGACGGGCACGGCCGGCCCCTCTATCACCCCGTCGGTCAGCAACACGAACGCCCCGCCCTCGGTGAGCCTGCGTCTGGTCACCGGATACACCTCTCCCGGTTCGATGCCGAGCGGAAGGCCGCCGATGTCCTGCATCGGCTCGCAGCGGCCGCCGGCGAAGGCCCGCACCCCGGGGACATGGCCGGCGCGGGCACTCTCCAGCACCCACTCCGAGGGATCGAAGCGGAGGAAAGTGCACGTGGCGAACAGTTCGCGGGCCACGGACACCAGCAGGTCGTTCGCCCGCGCCAGGATCTCGCCCGGATCGGTGGCCGCCAGCGCGACGGCCCGCAGGCCTATCCGTATCTGCCCCATGAAGGCCGCGGCCTCGACGTCGTGCCCCTGGACGTCCCCTATCGAGAACGCGAGCGACCCGTCGGCCATGACGAAGCCGTCGTACCAGTCGCCGCCGACGTCGAGCCCGTCCCGGGCCGGTGTGTAGCGCGCGGCGGTCTGCAGCCCGGGCACGGACGGCAGCGTCTCGGGCAGCATCTCGCGCTGGAGGGCTTCCGCCAGGTCCACCCTGGCGCGCTGGCGCTCAGCGCCCTGCCGTGCTTTCGCGGTGAGCAGTCCGAGCGTCGTCAGGAGGTCGTCGGCGCTCGCCGATCGCGGAGGACGACGCCGCGTCATGGACCTCTCCGGAGCATCGGTTCCTACGGAATCCGTCGTTCATCTTACGTGCGGCTCCGCCGGACCGCTTGATGAAGTGCCCCTAGGTCAAGAAAATGACTACTCACATTGTTGAGTAGCACGACCGAGGGAGCACCGATGGAGACCGCTGACCGTTTCCGCACCGCCGTGGAGAAGCGCGACCTGGCTGCGCTCGACGACCTGTTCACCGCCGACGTCCGCTTCTACAGCCCGGTGAAGTTCACGCCCTTCGAGGGCAGGACCATGGTCCTGGGGCTGTTCGGCGTACTGCTGCGCACCTTCGAGGACTTCCGCTACATCGGGAGGTTCGACGGCACAGCCGAGACCAGCGCGGACGGCAGCGAGGCGCCCTCGGAGATCCTGCTCTTCCGGGCGACGGTGGCCGGGAGGGAGATCCACGGCATCGATCTGCTGCAGTACGACGAGTCCGGCCGCATCAAGGAGTTCACGGTGATGGTCCGTCCGCTGTCGGCCCTGCGGACCCTGAGCGAGGCCGTGCTCGCGGGCCTCGTCGCCGACGGCCTCGTCCCCGGCCCGGCCTAGTAGGGCGTGTGGCGAAAGTAGCTCCGTCCGCCCGCAGGGCGGGGCCTGCGGCGTCTGGTGCGTGCGATCGCAAGGCGGAGGATCATCCTCGTACTGGACGTACTCGGATGACTCCGACAACGCAGCGAGCGTGCGTGCCAGGCGTCGCGGGCCAGGAGGGGCTTTCGCAACACGCTCTAGCTAGGGTCCTCGATTGGCCGGGGCCCGCGCCCGGCGGGGCCGGAGCGGGCCGGGTCAGGGCCGTGGCGGCGCCGGCTGCTCGGCCGCCAGCCTGCGCCGTACCAGGCGCTCGTGGCGCAGCCGCCCCACGAGCGCCCCTCCGTACACCACGAACCCGACCCCGACCAGCCAGGACTGCACCACCAGCACCGTCCCGATCGGCCCGTAGGTCACCGCGTTGGACGCGATCAACGGCGAGAACACGAACTGCGAGAACACCCGCAGCCCGAGCAGCCCGAACGCCGTCGCGGCGGCCCCCGGGGCCAGGGCCCGCCAGCGCAGCCGGCCGCAGAGCAGCAGCCACTGCGACCACCAGAAGAACAGGAAGGTGCCGATCAGATCGGCGGCCGGGACCAGCGCCTGCACCACGATGGGGGCGCGGGGCGGCGTGGGCGTGTTGACGAACATGAGCAGCGCCGCGACCAGCACCGCCAGCCAGACGACGTGCCGCCACATCGTGTGCCACCGCGCGGTCGGCAGGTCCCACACCCGTTCGTAGCCCGTCTGCACCGCCGAGCCGAACGTCACCCCGAACGCCGCCAGCGCGGCCAGACCGAGCGCCGTGGTCCGCTGCAGGGCCTCCCCCGGCAGGCCGAAGAGCTCCTCGACCTCCTCCTGTGACACCTCAGAGACCCCGAGGCCCTGGACCAGCCACCTGGCGAAGCCCTTCCCGCTCGCCGGGTCGGCCGCCGCGACGACCACCAGCAGCGGCACGATGGTCAGGAAGCAGAGCGCCGCGAAGCCCATGGCACGGTGCAACAGTTCCATCTCGCGTCCGCGGTTCCAGGCGAGGCCGACCACGGAGGTCCGCACTCGCCGGTGGAGCCGCGCGAACCAGTGGCCGGTCCGGCCGTCGTCCGGGTCGCCGAATCTGAAGGGCATGTGCCGTCGCTACCCTCAAGTGCGCCGTGAGCAGCCCGGCGTGCCGCCGAACGGGTGCCCCCCGGGAGGCGGGCCGGGGTCGCCTTACGCACCGGGCCGGCGTTCCCGTGCTGCCCGATCCGGCCGAACGGTCGCCCGGGACGGCGGCCCAGTGCTAGAACTGGGGACATGATCGGACGTCCCCGCCGGTCCTGGTGGACGGCGGTCATGCCGTCCAGCCGCCCGCGACCGCCCGGCCCCCGCGAACGCCCGGGGTGGCGCCGACGTCTGCAGTCCCTGCTCAGCGTGCACAGTCTGGCCACCCAGGTGTTCCTGCTGCAGGCCGTCGTGATCATCCTGCTGGTCGTCGCCGCGGCGGTCGCCCTGGTCCTGCAGGCGCGCTACGACAGCTACGAGGACGCCCACAACCGCTCTCTCGGCGCCGCCGAGGCGTTCGCGTACGGCCCCGGCACAGCCGCGGCACTCACCTCACCCGACCCGGCGGCCGTACTGCAGCCCGCTGCCGACGAGGCCGCGCGGGGCGCCGGCGTCGACTTCATCTCCGTCCTCAGCACGGACGGCGTCCGCTACACCGACCCCGAACCGGAGCTGATCGGGAAGCGGGTGGAGGGGGACATCTCGCGGGCGGCCGCCGGCGAGGCGTTCACCGAGACCTTCCAGGGTGAGCCGCGCGACGCCGTCCGGGCCGTCGTCCCCGTGCTGGACGGCAACCGCAGGGTCGTCGGCCTGGTCTCCGCGGGCATCCAGGTCGCGAACGTCGGGGAACTGCTCGACCTCCAGATGCCGATCCTGCTGGGTTCGGCCGCCGGCGCGCTCGTGCTCGCCACCGGCGGGGCGGCCCTGGTCAGCCGGCGGCTGCGGCGCCAGACCCATGGGCTCGGCCCCGCCGAGATGACCCGGATGTACGAACACCACGACGCCGTCCTCCACGCGGTGCGCGAGGGCGTGCTGATCGTCGGCGGAGACGGCCGGCTGCTGCTCGCCAACGACGAGGCCCGGCGCCTGCTCGGTCTGCCGCCCGACGCCGACCGACGCCCCGTCGGCGAGCTGGGCCTCGCCCCCGGCATCACCCGGCTCCTGGTGTCGGGCAGGGAGGTCTCCGACGAGGTGTTCCTGTCCGGGGACCGGCTGCTGGCCCTCAGCACGCGGCCCACGGCACCGTACGGGGGCGTGACGGGACTGGT
Organism: Streptomyces marianii; assembly: GCF_005795905.1. Taxonomy (NCBI): domain Bacteria; kingdom Bacillati; phylum Actinomycetota; class Actinomycetes; order Kitasatosporales; family Streptomycetaceae; genus Streptomyces; species Streptomyces marianii. The sequence continues at coordinate 7,890,468 of NZ_VAWE01000001.1, read as the reverse complement.
CGCCAGCCTCCGCGACACGACCGAGCTGCGCGCCCTCTCGGGCCGGGCGGAGGCGGCCAGGGAACGGCTGACGCTGCTGTACGAGGCCGGGGTGCGGATCGGCACCACCCTGGACGTGCGCCGGACGGCGAGGGAACTGGCGGAGGTGGCCGTACCCCGCTTCGCGGACTTCGTGTCGGTCGAACTGCTCGATCCCGTGCTGCGCGGCGACGAACCCGCCGGCCTCGGCGCGATGCGGCGCACGGCGCTGAGCGGCATCCGCGACGACCATCCGCTCCAGCCCGTCGGCGACGCCATCCGGATCAACATCACGCCGATGAGCACGGCGCTGGCCAACGGCCAGGCGCTGCTGGAGCCCGATCTGGCCGCGTCGGAGACCTGGGGCAGCGAGGACCCGGAGGGGCGGCGGCAGGCGCTGGAGTACGGCATCCGGTCGCTGGTCACGGTCCCGCTCCGGGCACGCGGCGTCGTCCTCGGGCTGGTCAACTACTGGCGGTCCGAGGACGCGCCGCGGTTCGACGAGGACGACATCTCGTTCGCCGAGGAGCTCGCGGCCCGTGCGGCCGTGGCCATCGACAACGCCCGGCGCTACACCCGAGAGCACGCGATGGCCGTCACACTGCAGCGGAGTCTGCTGCCGCGCGACCTTCCGGAGCAGGACGCGCTCGGCGTCGCCTGGCGGTATCTGCCGGCGCAGGCCGGCGTCGGCGGCGACTGGTTCGACGTCATCCCGCTGCCGGGGCTCCGGGTCGCCCTGGTCGTCGGCGACGTGGTCGGGCACGGGATGCACGCCGCGGCCACGATGGGGCGGCTGCGCACGGCCGTGCTGAACTTCTCGTCCCTGGACCTGCCGCCTTCCGATCTGCTGGCCCGCCTGGACGACCTGGTGCTGCGCATCGACGCGGACCAGCCTCCGGAGGCGGAGGGCGAACGCGCGCAGGTGACGGGCGCGACCTGTCTGTACGCGATCTACGACTCGGTGAGCGGGCGCTGCACCCTCGCGCACGCCGGCCATCTCGCGCCGGCGGTCGTCGACCCCGAGGGCCGGGTGGTCTTCCCGGAACTGCCCGTGTCACCCCCGCTCGGCGTGGGGGGCCTTCCGTTCGAGGAGACGGAGCTGGACCTGTCCGAGGGCAGCCGGCTCGTCCTCTTCACTGACGGTCTGGTCGAGGACCGGCAGCGCGACGTGGACGAAGGGCTGGCGCTGCTCCGTGACGCCCTCGCACAGCCCGGGCTGACGCCCGAGGAGACCTGCGTCGCCGTGATGAGCGCGCTTCTGCCCGACCAGCCCAGCGACGACATCGCGTTGCTCGTGGCGCGCACACGGCTGCTCGACCGGTCCCGGGCCGCGGAGTGGGACGTGCCGCCCGACGTCTCGGCGGTGTCCCGCGTACGGGCCGAGGCGGGCCGGAAACTCGCCGAATGGGGCCTGGAGGGCTCGGTCTTCGTCGCCGAACTGGTGCTCAGCGAACTGCTCACCAACGCCATCCGTTACGGCACGGAGCCGGTACGGGTACGGCTGCTGCACGGGCGCACGCTGATCGTCGAGGTGTCCGACGGCAGCAGCACCTCTCCCCACCTGCGGCGTGCGGCCGCGACCGACGAGGGCGGCCGGGGGCTCTTCCTGGTGGCCCAGTTCTCCCAACGCTGGGGAACACGCTATGTCAGCCCCGGCAAGATCATCTGGGCGGAGCTGTCGCTGGGCGGGGAGCTGCCGGAGCCGGTGATGGTGTTCGACGAAGAACTGGCCTGGTGAGGGAGTCGCACGGCCTTCCGGGCCGGGCCCCGCACGGACCGCCGATCCCTCACGACTGCCCCGGCCCGGGGTTCGCCCGGACTCCGGGCGTGGGATCCGAGGGCGCCCGGACGGCCGGGAGGGCGGCGTCCGCCCTGCCCGGCGTGCCCAACCGGGCACGCCGGGCAGGTACGGGGTCGGCGTCAGGGCTGGACCACGGGCCTGGCCTCGACGCCGGACGCGGGCTGCTGGTGCCCGCCGCTGGCGATCATCCGCACCTCGCCGCGGTCGCTGATCTCCGCCTGCACGATGCCGGTGTCGTCGGCGTAGATCGGGTGCCCGCCCGGACCCTTGCGGTCGGTGCGGTGCACCACCACGGCGTCTTCGCCGTCGCTCGCCGAAGCAACCCCTCCCGCGAATACCAGTTCGAGATTCTCGTCGCGACCCATGAGGCCTCCTCTGCGGTACGCCGCACATCACGTCCGGCTGCAGCACTGAATGGCCATTATGCGACTTTTATCCTATTCGCTCACCACGGAAGATGATCGCCCCACGAGAGGCGGTCAACCCCTCCCGGAGCCCGGGACGGTCCGCAGCGTGCGACGGCGCACAGCCCACCGCCGCAGCTCGTCGGTACCCCAGACGATGACGGGAAACGTGACGATGAGGGCGACCACGTCGGCCGGCAGGGCGGCGGTGCCGAACATCCGCTGGAACACGGGCACGTACACGAGCACGGCGGTGAACGCCAGCTCGAAGGCGATCCCGTACAGCAGCAAGGTGTTGCTGAAGACCCCGATCTGCCTCAGTGACGCATGCTCCGTCCTGGCCGCCATCGCGGTGCCGACCTGGCAGGTGACGATCCCGGCGAAGGTCGCCGTCGTCGCGGTGAGATAGGCGTGGTGCAGCTCGCTCCCGGGACCCGCCGGGTCGCCGGGCTGCCAGCCCGCCCGCCACAACACGTAGAAGTACCCTGACATGACGAGTACCGCCGAGACCGCCCCGAGGTAGCCCCAGCCGCGGACCAGCATGGCGGGCGAGATGATGCTCTGCCGGCCGGAGCGCGGCGGGCGCTTCATCACTCCCGGTTCCGCGCGCTCGCGGCCCAGCGCGAGGGCCGGCAGCGTCTCGGTTCCGAGATCGATCGCCAGGATCTGCAGCACCGTCAGCGGCAGCGGGACGGCGCCGGCGGACAGTGCGAAGACGAGGAACGGGACGGCCTCCGGTGTGAGGTGGGCGAAGATGTAGACGATGAACTTGCGGACGTTGTCGTAGACGCGGCGTCCGGACTCGACCGCGGTGACGATGGTGGCGAAGTTGTCGTCGGTCAGCACCATCGTGGCCGCCTCACGGGCGACATCGGTGCCCGAACGCCCCATGGCCACGCCGATGTGGGCCCGGTGCAGCGCCGGGGCGTCGTTCACGCCGTCGCCCGTCATCGCCACGATGCGGCCGTGCGCACGAAGGGTGTCGGCGACCTTCAGCTTCGTCTCGGGTGAGGACCGGGCGAAGACGATCTCCGCCCCGGGCCCCTTGATGAGCAGATCGTCCAGTTCGCGATCGGTGACCCGCTCGGACTCGGCTATGACGACCAGTTCGGGATGACCGATGCCGACCTCCTCGGCCACGGCGGCCGCGGTGGCCCCGTTGTCACCGGTCACGATGTGCACCCGCAGCCCCGCTTCGTGGCAACGGCGCACGGCGGCGGCCACCTCCGGCCGCGGCGGGTCGTACAGTCCGACCAGTCCCAGCAGCCGGAGCTCTCGTTCCGCCTGCTCACGGTGTTCGGGAAGGGCGGCGAGTTCCCGGTCCGCGACGGCGAGAACGCGCATGCCCTGACGGGCGAGGTCGTCCGCGGCTTCCCGTGCCCGGCTCACATCGCGCCCCTCCCGGGCACCGGCGTCCGACGTACGCGCCAGCACGCTCTCCGGCGCTCCTTTCACTATGAGCCGGAGTTGATCGCCACCCCGCCCGGACAGTGTCACCGTGGACATCAGGCGCAGCCGCGGGTCGAACCGGAAGAGCGCCCTGCGGCGCTCGTCCCGCTGCTCGAGGTCGGGATCCGCCCCGAGGGCCGCGGCCCCCTCGACCAGCGCCGCCTCCGTCGGGTCGCCGTGGAGCCCTCCTCCCTCGTCCCGTGTGACGGTCGTGCACTCCGCCGTGGCCGCGGCCAACCCGGCGGTCCACGGCCCGGTCCCGGTCCCGTGCTCCGGTGTCCATGTCGCTTGCAGGCGCATGCGGTTCTGTGTGAGCGTCCCCGTCTTGTCCGTGCAGATCACACTGGTGGAGCCGAGCGTCTCCACGGCACTGAGCCGCTTCACGACCGCGCCCTGCCGAGCGAGCAGCCGCACTCCCACGGCGAGCGCCAGAGTGATCGTCGGAAGCAGGCCTTCCGGCACGTTGGCGACGAGGAGTCCGATGGCGAACATCAGGGCGTCGGTCAGCGGGAGGCCGATCGCCCAGCCGATCAGCAGGAAGACCACCCCGATCGCGACCGCGGCCGCCGCGATCAGCCAGGCGACCTCCTTGACCTGCTGCTCCAACGGGGAGGGCTCGCGCCGCGTGCGTTGACTGAGAGCCGCGATGCGGCCCAGTTCGGTATGACCTCCGGTGGCGAAGACGATCGCCTGCGCCTGTCCGCCCGTGCAGGTGGTGCCGCTGAAGACGAGGTTGGGTTCCGCGAGCAGCGGCTTCCCCTGCAGCGCCGGGCCGGCGAACCGGTCGACCGGTGCGGACTCGCCGGTGAGCATCGACAGATCGGCTTCGATGCCGCCTTCGGTCAGCCGGGCATCCGCGGGGATCTTGTCGCCTTCCTCGACGAGAACGATGTCACCCGGCACCAGTTCCCTTGCGAGGACGTCGGCGGTTTCGCCGTCCCGCACCACCCGGGCGTGCTCCGGAAGGTAACGGGCGAGGGTCTCCACCGCATGCTCGGCCTGGCGCTCCTGGAGGAGCGCGAAAGCCGCGTTGAGCAGGATCACGGCGACGATCGCCCATCCCAGCACCGCGATGCCGGCGATGAAGGCCAGGGCGCCGGCGGCCCACAGGAGCAGGGCGAGCGGATGGGCGAGCTGCCGCGTCAGCTCCCGCCACACCGGCTCTCCGGCGGTGGAGCGGACCTCGTTCGGCCCGTACACGGCGAGACGCCGCTCCGCCTCACGGCCGGACAGTCCATGAGCGCCGGTGCCGAGCTCCCGCCGCAGCAGTGCCAGCGGCTCACAGGGATCGGGTTCCGGAGCAGCTGCCGACGGAGGACGGGGGGCGGGGTGCCTCACGCCACCCACACTGCACGCTCGGGCACCGCTTCCACAGGGCCGACGAGGGACCGGTCCGGCCCGAAGGTCCCTTGCCGAGGCCGGTGCGCCCCGGCCAGAGGGGAGTGGACGGCACCGGCGGAAGGGGACGACGGTGACGGAGAACGGTCCGGGCGCGACGAGGGACCGCGACACGTCGCACGGCGAGGCCACATGGGGCACACAGTTGGGCCTCTCGGCCCAGGTGCGCGGCCTGCCGCTGACGGAGTCTGGGGTGTGGACGCTGCCGGCGCCCGCACGAAGCGACCCGCCGGAACGTGGACTCGGGAGGACACCGATGAACAACGCCTTTCTGCGCGGACTGCCGTCGGAGGGCCATGACCGCCTGATGGCGTGCTCGCACGAGGTCTCGTTCCCGGCGGGAACGCGGATCTTCGACGAGGGCGACCCGGCCGACCGGTTCTGGATCATCCGCACCGGTGCGGTCACCCTCGACCTGCAGGTACACGGCCGGCGCGCGGCGACGGTCGAGACACTGGGCCACGGCGACCTGCTCGGCTGGTCCTGGCTGGTGCGCCCGTACGAGTGGCGGCTGGGGGCCGAGGCCTTCAGCCTCGTACGGGCCCACGAGTTCGACGCCAGGGCCGTACGCGGCCTGTGCGACGTGGATCCCGCGTTCGGCTTCGCCGTGACCCGCCACGTCCTGGAAGTGGTCGCCCGCCGGCTGCAGGCCACGCGGGTCCGCCTCCTCGACACCTACGCGCCCCACGGGAGCGGAGTGGCGCAGTTCCCGCGGTGAGTCCCCGGAGCGCATCGGGCCGGAGCCCTTCCGAGCGATCGGCGCCATGCGGACGGCATCGGCCGAGCAGGTCAGGTCAGGTCAGGTCAGGGACAGGGACAGGGACAGGGAGAGCTTCTCGAGGCGGCTCCGCGTCTCGTCGCGGTCCTCACCGGAGCGGCTGCCGTCCTCCATCCCGGTCAGGCACTGCTGCAGCCCCGCGGCGGTGATCGTGAATCCGGCCCGGTCCAGCGCGCGGGACGCGGCCGCCAGCTGGGTGACGACCTCCTCGCAGTCCCTGCCCTCCTCGATCATCCGGATCACCCCGGAGATCTGGCCCTGCGCCCGGCGCAGCCGGTTCAGGACCGCCTTCGGCTCCGCTCCCGCCAGATCGAGGTCCACCACGACTCCTCACAAAATACCCCCGGGGGTAATATGGACGTGTGGGGGATCCGCCGACACCCAAGGACGCACCCGCGATGACCACACCCACGGCCCTCGGCATCGACGAGGCCCGCACCCGGCTGCACGAACTGACCGTCATCGACGTACGCACCCCGGGCGAGTACGCCGGCGGCCATCTTCCCGGTGCCCTCAACATCCCGCTCGACCAGATCCGGCGGGCGCTCCCCGACATCCGGCAGGCCGCCGCACGCGGCGACGTCCTCGTCGTCTGCGCTTCCGGCGCCCGCTCGGAGAACGCCTGCAGGACCCTCGCCGCCCACGGCGTCGCCAGCGCCACGCTCTCCGGCGGGACCGCCGCCTGGGCGGCCGAAGGCAACGAACTGCAACGGCCCGAGGGGGCCTCACGTGCCACGTGGAGCATGGAGCGGCAGGTCCGCTTCACCGCGGGCACCCTCGTCCTGGTCGGCCTCCTGCTCGGATTCCTCGTCCACCCGGCCTTCCTGCTGGTATCCGCCGTGATCGCGGGCGGCCTGGTCTTCTCGGCCCTCACCGACACCTGCGGCATGGCGGCGATGCTCGCCAGACTCCCCCACAACAGGCCCCGTTCCGCCGACCTCGGCGCGCCACCGGCCCCGCTGCGCGACCGCTGACGGGGCGGCCCTGCACCGGCCAGGACGGGGAGCGACGCCGAGGCCCCCGCCCCTCCGCCGGGTGCCCGGGGCGGCGACCTCACCGGGGTGACGGCATCCGCCGCCCGCACGAAGCGGCGCACCCGGCGACGAACACCCCCGCCGACACGGTGCCCGGGGGCCCCGACCGGGCCGCCGAGCGGAGCACATGCCCCGGGCGGCGCGGCCTGTGCCCGTCCCCCCGGGCCACCGGGCATGCTGGACGCCGCGCACACCGGCCCGGGGAGACGCGTATGGACTGGCTGGTCTCACTGCTCGGAGCGGGGCTGGTCATGCTGGCCCTGCGGGATGTGTTCCACACCCTCTGGCACCCGACCCGTCACGGCGGTCTGAGCCGGTACGTCATGGCGGCCCTGTGGAGACTGTCCCAGCACTTCCCCGTACGGAGGCAGGCGGCGGGCCTCGCGGGCCCCCTCGCCATGGTGACCGTGGTGGCCATGTGGGCGGGCACGGTCATCGTAGGCTGGGCCCTGATCTACTGGCCCCATGTGCCGGGCGCCTTCTCCTTCGCCGCCGACCTGAAGCCCACGCAACACGGCGGGCCTGTCGACGCGCTCTACATCTCGCTGGTCACCGTGTCGACCCTGGGTCTCGGCGACATCGCACCCAGCGAGCCATGGCTGCGGATCGTCGCCCCGCTCGAAGCCCTCGTCGGCTTCGCTCTCCTCACCGCGACGGTCTCCTGGATCCTGGAGATCTATCCCGCGCTGACCCGCCGACGGGCCCTGGCCCTGCGACTGTCCCAGCTGCAGCGCAACGACCCGTCGGCGGCCCAGCTGGACTCGGGCCTGGGAGCGGGAGTCCTGGACGGCCTCGCGGCACACGTGGCGGGCATTTCCGTCGATCTGATCCAGTACGCGGAGTCGTACTACTTCCACGAGGGCCACGACCGGACCTCCCTGGCCGCGAGCATCCCGTACGCCGCGGATCTCGCGGAGCGCGCGCATGACGCCCGGAACGCGGAGGTACGCCTCGCGGCGGCCCTGCTCACCACCGCGCTGGGAGACCTCGCGGAGGTCCTCGACGAGCGCTTCCTGCACAACGGCGGCACGACCCGCGACGTCTTCCGGGCGTACGCGGCAGACCACGGCAGAACCCGCCCCCCATCCAGGGGAGCAGACCGCTGACGACCACTCGCCCGACCGTCACCGCCCGGCCACGGGAGTCCGCCCCGACGAATGGGGGCGCCTCCGCTAGTGACTCCACGCTCCCATTCACGTTAGCCTCTAACTATTGATAGTGACTAACATTTAGAGTGGGCATGTCCAGTGTGGTGATCGCCGGGGCCGGACCGACGGGCCTGGCCCTGGCCTGCGGGCTCGCGGCCGCCGGTGTCCCGGTCCGGATCGTGGAGAAGCGCGACGGGCCGGCGACCACCTCGCGGGCACTCGGACTCCAGCCGCGCGGAGCCGAGGTGCTGGACCGGCTCGGCGCTCTGGCCGACCTGCCGGAGCGGTCCGTACGCATCGCCCGGGTGGTCACCCACGTCGACGGCAGGCCCATGGCCGACCTGCGGGTCGGCCGTCCCACGAAGCTGGTCACCAGGCCCGGTCTGCTGATGTCCCAGACGGAGGTCGAAGCGGCCCTGCGGCACCGGCTGAGTGCGTTGGGGATCGAGGTCGAGTGGGGGAAGGAACTGCTCTCCGCCACCCAGGACGCCTCCGGGGTGACACTGTCCTTCCCGGGAGAACGGCTCCGCTCGTCATGGCTGGTCGGATGCGACGGCGCCCACAGTCGCGCGCGCAAGGCCGCAGGGATCGGCTTCCCCGGTGTGTCCATGATCGAGAACTTCCTGCTGGCCGACGTGCAGGCCGATCTGCCCGTACCGTCCGACACGGTGTCGGTGTGGCTCCGGGCGGACAGCATGCTCGGTGCCTTTCCCCTGCCCGGCGACCGTGTCTGGCGCCTCATGGCCCCGGCTCGCCGGGACGACACGAGCCCGGGAGACGAGGACGTCGTCGGTGAACTCGCCCGGCTGCTCCGGCATCACACCGGCCTCGGCCCGTCGGTCGTCGGCACGGTGCTCTGGTCCTCGCGGTTCCGCATCCACCGTCGCCTCGCCCCCACCTATCGGCGCGGCCGGATCCTGCTCGCCGGCGACGCCGCCCACATTCACAGCCCCTTCGGCGGCCAGGGGATGAACACCGGGCTCGGGGACGCGGAGAACCTCGCCTGGAAGCTGGCCCTGGTCGCCGAGGGCTCGGCGCCCGACTCGCTGCTGGACACCTACGAAGCCGAGCGCAGGCCCCTCGCCCGTGAGGTGCTCGCATCCACGAGTTCCCTCACCCGCCTGGTGGTCGGTGACACCCCGCTCGCCCGTGCCGCCCGCGACCGCCTCTTCGTCCCACTGATGAACCGCCCGCTGGTGCAGAGGCTCATCTGGGAGCAGTCGTCGCAACTGAGGATCCACTACCGGGGCGGTCCCCTGGGTACCCGGCTCACGGGGCGCCGGGCGCCCGGCGCCCCGCGGGCCGGTGACAGGGTGCCCGACGTTCCGTGCACACGCCCCGACGGGTCCTCCACCCGGCTCCACGCCGAACTGGAGGCCCGCTGGGCCCTGCTGGTCCCCGTGCACGGCGACGCCGAGGCGTACGCGGCGGTGGCCGAGCGGCACGTCGGCACGACGGTCCGGCTCACCGCCGCGGTGCCCTCCACAGCACCGCGCCGTCACGTCATGCTGGTGAGGCCCGACGGTCACCTGGCCTGGCGCGGCAGCTCCACGGCCGCACTCGACACCTGGCTCGGCGCCAGGCTCGGTACCACGACGAACCACACCCCGGAGAAGCAGGACACATGAACCGCCCGGCGACGCCGCCCACGGGTCTGCGCGCGCGCAAGAAGGCACGTACCCGCAGCACCCTTCAGGAGGAGGCTCTGCGCCTGTTCCTGAGCCAGGGGTACGAGAACACCACCGTCGACCAGATCGCCCGCGCCGCCGGCGTCTCGAGCATGACGTTCTTCCGTCACTTCCCCACCAAGGAGTCGGTCGTCGAATCCGACGACTACGACCCGCTCATCGTCCTGCTCATCCAGCGGCGGCCCGCCCGGGAGCACCCTCTCGACGCTCTCCGCCACGCCCTCGCCGAAGGGCTCGCCACCGTCTACGCCACCGACCGTGACACCCTGTTCGTCCGCACCCGTCTCATCCTGAGGACTCCGGCCCTGCGCGCCCGCCTCTGGGAGAACCAGCACGCCACGGAACTGATGTTCACCACCGCTCTCGCGGCCCGCTCGGGGCAGGAGCCCGACCTCCCGCTCCGGGTCCTCGTCTCGGCCGCCCTCGCGGCGCTCACCACCACCCTGGCCATCTGGGTGGAAGGGGACGGTGAAGCCCATCTGCCCACCCTTGTCGACGAGGCCTTCCTGGCGCTGCGCCCGTAGGGCCCTAAGCTTGAGTTCCTCTCAAGCTGAGGCACGGACTGGCGGTCTCTCTGAGGTCACGGCCTGTCGAGGGTCGCGAGGGCATGTCGGAGTGCGGCGAGGGCTTCCTCGTTGGTGGCATTGAGCTGTCTGGCGGCAATCGCGTAACCGCTTGCGTGTTCTGCCAGCTTCGCCTTGGTGTCGGTGCTGGCCGATGGGGCGATGACCTGAGTACCAGAGCCTCGGCGGCTCCTGACAAGACCCGCGGCCTCCAGTTCACGGTAGGCCCGCACCACGGTGTTGTTGGCCAGCCCGAGGTCAGAGGCTAGCTGGCGCACGGACGGCAGTCTGGCCCCCTGAGCAAGCCGCCCGAGCGCGATCAGATCAGCCAACTGTGCGCGGAGTTGCTCGTACGGCGGGACGGGGGACGCATGGTTGATGCAGACGCTGATGCCGTTTGTCGTCATGGCCGATCCTTGATGTAGGCCTGCGGCAGCAACAGGACGCCTAGACAGTGACCCGCGGTCAGTGCAGAAGTGAGGGCCGCGAGAGCCAGGCCCGAGAGGGCCACGTCCATCATCGCGCCCCCGCAGGGCAAGCTCAGCACCACGAGGCCCATCGTCACGCAGACGGCGAAGAGGGGAGCGGTCACCAGCACTCCCCATGCGCCGACAGCCGCCCGGGCACTGATGCGGCGTTGATCATCGTTTCCCGACCGTGCGGTGACACGGCGCAGGAGCAGTGCGCAGGCGACGGTGCCGAGGGCGAGACCGCCGACGGCGGGCCAGGCATAGTAGGGGCCGGGCCAGGGTGAGAGCAGGTGAGTCCCCGCCGGGCATGTGACGGACAGGGCACGCCTTGGACGACCGTCAGTGTCCGCCGAGGCCGTCGTTGCGGCGAGAACCAGGAGGACCAGCAAGGCGAGAGCCTGCGCGGCCAATGCAGCAGTCAGGGACCGGGGCACGTAGTCCCGGATCCGGCGTGGAGTCACTTCGGCGGCTCGTCGCCGGCCAGGACTCGGGCGTGCGATGACGTCTGCTGCAAACACGCCGGCCATGACACACAGACCGAACACGGGAAATCCGTAGAGCAGGTCCACATCAGGGTCAGGGCTGAAGGTGATCAGCGCGTTGACAGTCAGACCGGTCGCCGCACCGGCCCATCGCACGGGAGTATCCAGTCCCGCCCGCCGGGTGCCTTGCGTTCTTGCGGCTGCAGGCATGCCGATTCCCTCCCCCTTACAAGGTGTATCAACTATCTGACACAATCACCCAAGGGCTTGAACTGTGTCAAGTGATTGACACGCTTGGCGCCCGGCCACAGCCGTCCGGCAGCCTTCTGGGCTGTCGGGGTTCGGGTCAGGCGCCTGGCCATGAGAGTGATGAGTGACCAGGCCAGGTGGGCTTCGCTGTGTTGCGGGAGGCGTTCCAACCGGCCGCTCGATCCCGTGTATCCGGTCCTGTTCGTGGACGCGATCAACGTGAAGGTCCGATTCGTGACGGCAAGGTGGCGATTCGTCCGGTCTACGTCGTGATGGCCGTGACCGCCGAGGGCCACCGCGACACCCTGGGGATCTGGGCCGGCGACGGCGGCGAGGGCGCCAAGTTCTGGCTGCAGATCTTCACCGAGCTGAAGAACCGCGGCCTGGACAACTGCCTCATGCTGGTGTGCGACGGACTGAACCCTGGATATTCAGCGGAATTGGGTGATCTGACGTCCCGGTAGCAGAAAGGTGCCGCTGGCCTGCGGGGATGCGAGTGTTGAGGTCGTATCCGCTGCGAGAGTCAGGGCACCAATCTGGTGAGCGAGCCTACAGGGTGGGACCGGCGGTTGTCCGTGGTCGCCGACGGCAAGGGGCTGGTCGGGCAGCCGGGGCAGTGCTGCTGCGCCGGCTGGCCGTACGGGGCTCACGGCCGCGCTGGCGGGCGTGCTGCCCGCCGGGACGGGAGCCGGCTGGCGGGACCGTGCGGCCGTGGTCGTGCAGCTCGCCGTCGCGATCGTGCTGGGGGCGGCGAACCTGTCAGACGCCGAGCAGATACAGGCCCACCACCAGAACCTGTTCGGGCCGGTGGTATCGGACTCGACGACGCTGCGGACGCTGGCCGCGATGGACGGCGAGGTGCCGGCGAGGATCGCGAAGGTGCGGGCTCGGGTGCGCCGGCACGTGTGGTCGCTGTTGCGCCTGCGGCCGGGCGGGTTCCCGTGGCTGACGGTCGCGGGGAAGTACCTGCACCACTGGATCGTGATCGACATGGACGCCACCATCATCACGGCCGCGTCGAAGAAGCAGGGCGCCTCGGCGACCTGGAAGAAGACCTACGGGTTTCATCCCCTGGCGGCATGGTGCGCGAGCACAGGCGAGTGCCTGGCCATGTGGCTGCGGACCGGAAGCGCCGGCTCGAACACGGTCGCCGACCACCTGCGAGTGCTCGGCCAGGCGCTCGCGCAAATCCCCGGCGCCTCCACCGCCAAGATCCTGGTGCGCGTCGATGGCGCGGGGGCCACCCATGGCCTGCACGAGCACCTGCGGGATCTGAACACGATGCGCCGCACGGTCCGCTTCACCACCGGCTGGATGATCACCGACGAGGACGAGAAGGCCTGCCGGAAACCGCGTGGGAGAACGCGATCAGGCAAGACGGCGAGGTCCAGGAGGGCTACTTCGTCGCCGAGTTGACCGACCTGAACAAGCGGGAGGGCTGGATCAAAGGGATGCGGCTGATCGTCCGCCGGGTCAAGCCGTCCGGACGGCAGATGCACGACCTGACCACGTTCGAGAAGAAGACCGGCTGGAAGTACTCAATCGTCGCGACGAACATCTCCAAGATGACCCGCGTCCGCGGCTCGCACCAGATCCAGTTGCTGGACGCCCTGCACCGCCACCACGCGGTCGTGGTAGACCACGTGCGCACGAACAAGACGATGGGCCTGCACAACCTGCCCTCCAAGTCCTGGCAGGTCAACGAGGCATGGATGCTCACCGCGAACCTCGCCGCCGACCTTCACGCCTGGTTTCGCCTGCTCACCCTCCACGACAACGACGAACTCGCCGACGCCGAACCCGGCACCATGCGCTTTCGCCTCTACCACCTGCCCGCCCGGCTATCCCGGCACGCCAGACGCCGATGGCTGCGTATCGAGTCCACCTGGCCGTGGGCGGCAGCGTTCACCACCGCCTGGGCCAGGATCACCCAGCTCCCCGCCGTCACCTGACAGCCGGGCCCCGCTCCGACAACGACCAGGACGGAGGAGACCCGCACCACCGGGAGCCGTGGAACCCCGGCGCACCCCGCAGCGACACGCGAAGATCCCGCCCGACACCAGTCGGGACAAACGGAATGAACTGGTCGCCTCGGCCAGCAGCAATCACCACTGACCTCATGTATTCAGCTACGGCCGTGACTTGATGCCCCGACAGAAGAAGGGTGCCTGCCACCTGCGATGATCTGGATTTCCTAGATCAAAACCGTCGCAGAGAAGAGACACCCAACAGGTGCAGGCTACCGAATGGGATCACCGGCTTGCCGTGCGGGCCGATGGCAAGAACCTGACCGGCCACGCGGGCGTGGTGCTGCTGCGGAAGGTCGCCGACCGCGTCGGCCTGGCCACCGTGCTCAGCGCGGCGCTGCCGAAGGGCACCGGGCCTGGCTGGCGTGACCGGGGCATGGCGCTGGTCCAGCTGGCCTGCGCGATCGTGCTCGGCGCGACGAACATCCTGGAAGCCGAGCAACTGCAGCACCACTGGAAGAGCCTGTTCCCGCGGCCGGTCTCGGACAGCACCCTGCGCCGCACTCTGGAGGCGATCGACGGTCCGGTGGCGGCGCGGATCGAGCGCGTGCGCGCCGTGGTCCGGCGCATGGTGTGGACCCTGCTCGCCCTGCGCCCCGGCGGCTTCCCTTGGATCGCGGTGTGCGGCAGAGAACTCACCGGCTGGTACGTCCTCGACCTCGACGCCACCATCGTGACCTGTAGCAGCAAGAAGGAGGGTGCGGCCGGCACCTTCAAGGGCAGCTTCGGCCACATGCCGCTGGGAGCGTGGGTGGCCAACACCCGCGAGTGTGTCGCCATGCTGCTGCGACCCGGCAACGCGCCGCCGAACGATGTCGACGACCACAAGAGTGTCCTGGCCTCGGCGTTTCGGCAGCTCCCGCTGCCGCTGTGGTCGAAGCTGCTGATACGGATCGACGGCGCGGCCTTCAGCCACGACGTCCTCGGCCACCTCCAGAGCCTGACCACCAGCCGGCGCCGGGTGCGCTGGGTGACCGGCTGGGCCATCAACGACGCCGACGAGAAGGCCATCGCCCGGCTGCCGGAGAAGGTATGGACGGCGGCGCTGCGGCAAGACGGCCAACTGCACGAGATCAAGGGCCCCGACGGCGAATGGCTGTCCTACCAGGTCGCTGAGCTGACCGGGGTCCGTGACCTGACCGGCTGGCCCCAGGGGATGCGGTTGATCGTGCGCCGGGTCAAGCCCTCGCGCCGGGATGCGAAGAAGCTGACCGCCTTCGAGAAACGCACCGGCTGGCGCTACCAGATCGTCGCCACGAACATCCCCTCCCACCAGGGACTTTCCGGGGTACCCGGCTCCGGCCAGGTCTGGTTCGTCGACGCCCTGTACCGCGATCACGCCGAGGTCGAGGACCGCGTCAAAGCGATCAAGCGGGTCGGCCTCGGGCTGCTGCCCTCGAAATCCTGGCAGTTCAACGCCGCCTGGGTGCTGGCCGCCACGCTCGCCGCCGACCTCGACACCTGGACCCGGCTCCTCCTCCTGCACGACGAGCCCGAACTCGCCGCCGCCGAACCGGAGACGATCCGCAGGAAGCTCTACCACCTGCCCGCCCGCCTCACCTCCCACGCCCGCCGCCGCACCCTCCACCTCGACCGCACCTGGCCCTGGGCGGCAGCGTTCACCGCCGCCTGGAAGCGAGCCACCGAACTCCCGGCCCGTACCTGACGACCGGCCACCACCCCGACGACACCGGAGAGGAGAGGACCGCAGCACCCCCGGGGCCCGTGGAACCCGACGCCCCGCAGCGTCACGCGACGGCCAGTCCCGACACGGCACGGGACATACCGGGCAGCCAGCCGCACACGGCGACGCCGTCACGCCACCGAAGAATCGAGGCTGACGGATCGAGGCTAATACTCCAGCTGTAGATCGTGATCTTGCTGGGGGCGTGATCGAGAGCCTCAGCTGGCCGATGTGCGTGTTGCGCTGAGGGGTCTGGGGCGTTGGGCCAGTCTTGAGCCCGTCGGGACCGTAGCAGTGGGCCCGCGCCCCAGGTGTCGATGGCTGCACGTACGGTCTGCGCATGACTGATCAGTGGTGGGTGGGCGTGCGTCAGCGGCTCGAGGCGGCGGGTGCAGGGCCTTCCGGCAGCAGGGTGTTTGGGGCATTGGGGCACAGGTGGATCGTGGAGGACCCGCTTACCCAGGGTGAGCTTGCCGAACTCGAGGCTCAGACGGACGTGCGGCTGCCGGAGGAGTACCGGACATTCCTGCTCCACGTCGGTGCGGGTGGCGCCGGCCCCGCGTACGGCCTGTTCCCAGTTCGGCGCGTGCAAGGCCGCTGGCGTTGGGAAGGCGACGGCGCGGACCTGGCCGACCTGACGAGACTTGCCGCGCCGTTTCCCGACCAGGGCCCGGACCCGAAACTGCTCGACGACCTTCTTGCCCAACGCCCCGAGGAAGAGGACTTCGACGACATCGAGGACTTCGACGACGCCATCGAGGCTTGGGACGAGCGGTGGGAGGCCATCATGTTCGCCCCGGAGCGCACCGCCGGCGCCATCGTGATCTCCCACCTGGGCTGCGCCCAGAGAGAATGGCTGATCATCAACGGCAGCCACCGTGGCACGATCTGGTCCGATTGCCGGGTGGACGACGTCGACCTCGCCCCGCTGCTCGACGACGACGGTACGCCGGTGACGTTCGCCCGCTGGTACACCGACTGGCTGGAGAAAGCCGAGCGCACAGCCCTGTCGGCACCGTAGGCCCATCGGCCTGTGCTGTTGAGCGTTACGGTGAAACGGGCTAAGCAGGGCCCTCAGCCAAGGTGGGCCGGTGTGGAGACGGGTGCGGCCACCGTTGATCATCGTGACTTGTGTGGAGTAACGATGAGACGGTGGCCGCAGGTCACAGCATAGATCCCGTCCGTTGGCGGGATGCGTTCGAGGTGGCCATGGGCCGGATCGCGGGCCGGTTCGTCCGGGTCGAACCACGGCAACGGGCCGGGCGGTTGGTGCTGGGCCTGCTGGCGGACCTGCCGCGCAAGAACTGCTGGACGATCGCGGAGTGGGCCGGGGAGGCCAGCCCGCACGGCATGCAGCATCTGCTGTGCCGAGCCGTTTGGGATGCCGACGGCATCCGTGACGACGTGCGCGAATACGTCGTCGAGCACCTCTATGACGAGGCTGCGGTCCTGGTTGTCGACGAGACCGGCGACGTGAAGAAGGGCACCCACACGGTCGGGGTCCAGCGCCAGTACACCGGCACCGCCGGCCGGATCGAGAACTCCCAGGTCGCGGTCTACCTCGTCTACGCCGGGACGCGCGGGCACGCGGCGGTCGACCGCGAGCTGTACATCCCGCGCTCCTGGACGTCCGACCCGGACCGCTGCCGGGCAGCCGGACTCGGCCAGGACACCGTCTTCGCGACCAAGCCGGAACTGGCCCGCACGATGATCGAACGGTTCCTGGACGCCGGACACCACGTCGGCTGGGTCACCGGGGACGAGGTCTACGGCGGCAACCCAAGACTCCGTACGGCTCTGGAGGAACGCGGCATCGGCTATGTCCTCGCGGTGGCCTGCTCGGCCGAAGTGTCCACCGGCGCAGGCAAGTTCCGCGCCGATGCCCTGGCGGCGAAGGTGCCGAAGCGGGCCTGGCAGAAGCTTTCGGCCGGACACGGCGCGAAGGGGCAGCGATTCTACGACTGGGCCGTCATCGACCTCGCCGACGAAGCCCCGGGCCACCACCAGCTGCTGATCCGCCGCAACCGCAGCACCGGTGAACTCGCCTACTACCGCTGTCACTCCACCACGCCGGCATCCCTGGCCACCCTGGTCAAGGTCGCAGGTTCCAGATGGCGGGTGGAGGAGACCTTCCAAACAGAGAAGGGACTGGCCGGGCTGGATGAGCACCAGGTCCGCCGCTACCCCTCGTGGGCCCGCTGGGTCACCCTCGCGATGCTGGCCCACGCCTTCCTCGCCGTCGTCCGCGCCGACGAACACGCACACCGACCCACGCCGGACGACCTGATCCCGCTGTCCTGCAACGAGATCTGCCGCCTGTTCATCGCGCTCGTCGTCCGGCCCGTCCTCGACGCGGCCCACCGGCTTGCCTGGTCCGACTGGCGCCGCCGCCACCAGGCACGATCACGCACCAGTCACTACCGGCGGCAAGCCGCATCCCAGACATGAAGATCACGATCTACAGCTGGAGTACTAACGTCCACTGAATGGCCCAACGGTTGCGCTCCTGTGGTGGCAGCCCTCAGTTCTGCTACTGAGAATGGGGCCATCGTCCGGGATTCCTCGGGCAGCCACCAATCCAGAAGCGGAAGAGTCTGATCATGCGCAAGGCACAGTTGTCACGAATGGTCGTCGCGGCGGTTCTCGCTCTCGGGGGACTGGCTGCGGTGGGATCGCCGGCTCAGGCGGACGGGCACAACAAGACCGTGGTCCTGACGCTGACCCTGACAAACGAGAACCGTTACGGCAGCACCAGCGACAATACGCCCGGTAATTTCTTCGGTGCGACAGGAACCGTGGAAAAGGATGGCGAGTCGTACGGAAGCTTCGTCAACGCCTGCCAGGTTGAGTCTGCGACCCCCCGTAGACTGATGTGCATGGGGGGGTTCAGAACGCCCGACGGTCAGATCGGGTACAAGGCCATCACGGAAGTGAACTTCCAGACCTTCCCTGCTGAGGTGACCGGGGGCACTCAACGGTTCAGGAACGCTTCGGGCGACATGCAGTTCGGCCCGACCGTCAGCGGCGTACGCCAGGTCACCATCTACCTGAGCGGAGTCAAAGGCTAACCCTGGATATTCAGCGGAATTGGGTGATCTGACGTCCCGGTAGCAGAAAGGTGCCGCTGGCCTGCGGGGATGCGAGTGTTGAGGTCGTATCCGCTGCGAGAGTCAGGGCACCAATCTGGTGAGCGAGCCTACAGGGTGGGACCGGCGGTTGTCCGTGGTCGCCGACGGCAAGGGGCTGGTCGGGCATGCCGGGGCAGTGCTGCTGCGCCGGCTGGCCGTACGGGGCTCACGGCCGCGCTGGCGGGCGTGCTGCCCGCCGGGACGGGAGCCGGCTGGCGGGACCGTGCGGCCGTGGTCGTGCAGCTCGCCGTCGCGATCGTGCTGGGGGCGGCGAACCTGTCAGACGCCGAGCAGATACAGGCCCACCACCAGAACCTGTTCGGGCCGGTGGTATCGGACTCGACGACGCGGCGGACGCTGGCCGCGATGGACGGCGAGGATCGCGAAGGTGCGGGCTCGGGTGCGCCGGCACGTGTGGTCGCTGTTGCGCCTGCGGCCGGGCGGGTTCCCGTGGCTGACGGTCGCGGGGAAGTACCTGCACCACTGGATCGTGATCGACATGGACGCCACCATCATCACGGCCGCGTCGAAGAAGCAGGGCGCCTCGGCGACCTGGAAGAAGACCTACGGGTTTCATCCCCTGGCGGCACAGGGCTCCGTCAAGTTCCATGCTTGCGTGGAGGGTTGGCGACCAGCCGGTAGGGGCGGATAGCAAAGCAGGCACGGGGGTTCGTGATCATTGTGGTGTCTAAGCCAGATGATCACGAGGTGGCCCGTGCCTGCTGCTGCATCCTCTCCCATCCCTGCCGTGCTGGTGAAACTGGGTCCGCTGGACACCGGCCGGATCGCCGACCTGCGCCCCTACTTCGACTCGGTGCCCGACCCGCGCGCACGGCGGGGCCGGTGGTACTCACTCACAGCGTTCCTGCTGGTGTGTGCCTGCGCGGTCGTCTCGGGAGCAAGGAGCATCGATGAACTCGCCGAGTGGGGTCAGCGTGCTTCGAACGCACTCCTGACAGTGATCGGGATCCGCCGCCACCTGCTCAGATGGCGGCGCACTCCGGCGCCGGCCACGATCGGCCGTGTGCCGGGGGCTGTTGACGGTGACGCCCTGGACCGGGCGGTCGGCGCCTACCTGGCCGACCGGCACCGTGCCGCCATCGAACCCGCCCAGGCGCCGTCGCCCTCCGCGTCCGGGCCGTCGCGCGCGATCGCCGTCGACGGCAAAGCACTCAAGGGATCAGCCCGTCTTACCGCGACGCGCCGGCATCTGCTCTCCGCGGTCACCCACGGCACCGTTGTGACCCTCGCCCAGGTGGAGGTCGGCGCGAAGACGAACGAAACCACACACTTCCGGCCGCTGCTGGCGCCGCTGGACCTGACCGGCACCGTCGTCACCTTCGACGCCCTGCACTCGGTCAAGGCGAACATCTCCTGGCTGGTCGAGACCAAGAAGGCCCTGGCCCACTACATCGCCGTGATCAAGACCAACCAGCCCACCGCCCACGCCCAACTCGCTGCCCTGCCCTGGCAGTCCATCGCAGTCCAGCACACCGCGTCCGGGGCCGGACACGGACGCCGCGAGTCCCGCTCGATCAAGACCTGCGGGATCGCCGACGAACTCGGCGGAATCGCCTTTCCCCATGCCCCCTGGCCATCCGCGTCCACCGCCGCCGCAAGCAGACCGGCCGGCGCGAGACCCGCGAGAGCGTCTACGCCGTCACCAGCCTCGACGCCCACCAAGCCGGGCCCGCCGCCCTGGCCGCCGCGATCCGCGGACACTGGGGAGTGGAAGACTCCTCGCACCACATCAGGGACGTCACCTTCGCCGAGGACGCCTCCACCGTCCACGCCGGGAGCGCACCACGAGCCATGGCGACCCTCCGCAACCTCGCCATCGGCGTGCTGAAAACCCTCGGAGCCGACAACATCGCCAAGACCACCCGGGCGATCCGCGACGAGCCCCAACGAGCACTCCCCGTCCTGGGCATCACCAACGATCCAGACAGCTACGGAACTTGATCAAGCCCTGCTGGCGGCATGGTGCGCGAACACAGGCGAGTGCCTGGCCATGTGGCTGCGGACCGGAAGCGCCGGCTCGAACACGGTCGCCGACCACCTGCGAGTGCTCGGCCAGACGCTCGCGCAAATCCCCGGCGCCTCCACCGCCAAGATCCTGGTGCGCGTCGATGGCGCGGGGGCCACCCATGGCCTGCACGAGCACCTGCGGGATCTGAACACGATGCGCCGCACGGTCCGCTTCACCACCGGCTGGATGATCACCGACGAGGACGAGAAGGCCTGCCGGACGCGGTGGGGACCGTCTGGCCTCGCACGATTGTGCAGACCTGCGTGATCCACTGGGCTCGCAGAAGAACAACCTGCGGGCGGGTATCGCGCCGACCTGGGACGTCAAGCCCCTGAACCCACAAGTTAATTCTCTGCGAGCCCACTTGCTGCGCAACAGCTTCCACACGGAGTGCCGGCTCTCAGTTTTCATGCGCCACACCGAGGTCGTGACGCATAGCGGTTCGCATGGTTCGGAGCATGTCCCAGACCTCATACTGGGCCTGGGCCGCGGTCTCCGTCGTTTCGCCTGGTCCGGGGGCACCGCGTTCGAGGCGCTTGACCTGACCGTAGACCTTGTTCAGGGCTTTGTTGACGGCCCTCGCCTTCATGAGTACCTCTTCGGGGGCGATCATCTGTGCTTCGGAGTATCGATCGCGATGCGCGTTCTTAGCCTCGTCCAGTGCGTCCCTGTCGGCGTCCTCCGCGCCGCGTTCCCTTATGACGTGCAGGTGGCGATTGAGTGCGGTGGTGAACTGCCGGGCATCCCGGTTGAGTTCCACATAGCAGGTGCGTCGCAGTGAACGGTTCTCACGAATCTCTTCATGGTCACGAACGAGTTCTATTTCCCGGCGCTTTGCCCGCTCGGAACCGCGTTGGGTGAGGAGTGATCCTCCCAGGGTTCCTGCGACGCCTGCCACCGCGATGATCACTGAGCTGAGATCCACCGACGCACTCCGCGAACTTCTTCGGCCTCGTGCCCGCTGCACATGGCCCAGGCCGTCAAGTTTGCCGTTCCTCGCGACCTCCCGGATCTGTGCGGTGGTGACCGCGGCGACGTCGGCGCCGGGCTCCAGCCGGATCGCCTCCAGCACCGCGGTCCACAACGTCGGCCGGTCTCCAGAGCCGCAACGATCGAGTAGGGCCAGCCGGGGATCATCAGGTGCTTGTTGCCGCCGTACCGTAGGTGTGGCAGAAGCACCGGTCAGGAGCGGTGGCCGCGTCCGGCCGCGGCCACGGGGAGACATCGACCGCGAGGACCAGGCGGCCGTCGGCCGCCTTCGGCAGCGGCACCGCGACCAGGGCCCGGCGCAGCCGGTCCACGTCCAGGCGCCCCTGGTTCAGCCCGGCATACAGGGCCCCGTGCCCACGCCGGTACTCGGCCGCGAGCGCCCGCCCGACCAGCGTCTTCACCGGCCCATCCGCGCACGGCAACGCGTCGGTCAGCTCGAACAGCGCGTCGCTGCGGGCTGTCATCAACGCGTACACAGGTGTCGCTCAGGCCCGTCCGGTCTCGTGCGCGACGTTCCTCGCCGCGTGGCGGGCACGTGACGTCCCGGGCGCGGGGTGCGGGCCGGCCGCCCGGGCGATCGCCGACTCCACCGCGGCGACGCGGTCGGCCAGCAGGCCGAGGGCTTCGACGGCGCGGACGAGCGGGTCCGCCTGCGGTCCCCCCAGCGCCTGGCGCCGTACCCAGCCGGACGTGATCTCCGCCCAGCGGTCCTTCTGCTCCGGGTCGAGGGTGCCGCGCAGCTCTGCGAGCCTCAGCAGATTGGCCTCCGCGGAGGTCGTCAGGGTCTGGGCCTCCCCGGCGTAGTGGTCGTCGATGACCGCGGCGAGCTCGGCGTCGTTCATGAGGGGCACGATGCGCTGGGCGATCTTGTTCATGTTGCGGTAGGAGCCCTGCAGCCGGAACGGCGGTGCGGAACGGGTCTCATCGGTCTGGGCGGCCGACGCCTTGTACGCCTCGTTCACGGCGAGAACGGTCTCCCGTGCGGTCAGCAGATGCCGCAGGACGTCGAGGATCCGGTCGAGTTCGGCCGGCGGGCAGGGGTGGGACAGCCGGCTGCCACGGGCTGTGGGATCGTCACCGGCCAGCCGTACCAGCAGTTCCAGGTCCGCGCGGTCACGGGCGGCGAGCGGGGCGAGGACGGCGTTGGAGGTCAGCGCGTTCTCGATGAAGCTGAGCGCGAAGGCCTCCTCCTTGCCGGTCAGCACGTCTCCGAGGTTCCAGACGTCCGCCCGGTTGGCGAGCATGTCGGGGATCCGGAAGCGCTGCCCGGACTCGGTGTAGGGGTTGCCGGCCATACAGACGGCGAATCGCTTGCCGCGCAGGTCATGGCCGTTCAGCGTGCGGGTGGCGTCGCACAGCGGGATGAACTTCTGCAGCAGCTCGGCCGACGTGTGCTGGATGTCGTCGAGGTAGAGCAGGACGTTGTTGCCCGCGGACAGGGCGAATTCGATCTTCTCCACCTCGCGCCGGGCGGTGGCGTTCGGCGCGTCGGCCGGATCGAGGGATGTCGTCGTGGCGCCCAGGGCCGGACCGTCGACCTTGACCAGGAGCAGGCCCAGGCGGTCGGCGACGTACTCGATGAGCGTCGTCTTGCCGTAACCGGGCGGGGAGACGAGGAGCAGGAGTCCGTTGTTGTCGGTCCGTCTGTCGTCTCCGGCCGCGCCGAGCTGCTTGGCGAGGTTGTCCCCCAGGAGGGGGAGGTAGACGTCGTCCACCAGCCGGTTGCGTACGAAGGCGGACATGACCCGGGGCCGGTGGTCGTCCAGACGCAGCCGGGTGCGCTCCGCGGCCACGAGAGCGGCACGCTGCTTCTGGTACTCGCGGAAACCGGGCACCACGCGGTCGGCGAAGTCCGCGGTGCGGGCGAGGAACTCGTCCAGGCGGACCGGGAGTCCGCGCCGGGTGATCCGCGCGTGCGTGCCGAGCAGACCCGTGACGTCGCCGGTCAGCGGGGCGTCGACGTCGTGGCGCGGCAGGGCGGGGCAGAGTTCGATCGCCACGGCTTCGGCGAGGTCGCCCGGGTCGACTTCCGCATCGAGGGCACCGGCGTACGACACGAGCCAGCCCTCGACGAGTCGGTGCGCGGCGGAGGGGTCCCCGGCTGCGAGACGGGTGCGGACGTCCTCGTCGTACGGCGACGAACCGGCCGCGCGGCGGAAGGCGTCCAGGAGGGTACGAGCCGACGCGCTGGTGACGAAGGACTCCCCGGTGGCGAGTTCCTCGACCAGGTACGCCGCTGCCCGCGTCCCGCAGTGCGCCCGCAGGCCCGGTGCTCCGGCTGCGAAAGCGCCCATCGCGTCCGCCAGTTCATCCCGCAGGGCGTCCAGCGCCGGGGTCGCGCCGAAGACCTCCCGCGCCCGTACGAGCGACGCTGCCTGGCGGAGCCAAGCCTCACGTGCCGACGGTGTCGTTCCGTACGTCCAGAACGTCTGGGCCGCGGCACGGTCTGCGGCCGGATGACGCAGCAGACCCGCTCCATCGTGCAGCTTCAGCACGACCGCCAGGATCGCGGCCGCGTCGTGGTCGTGGATGCCGCGCTCGTAGCCCTCGTCGTAGGCGGCTTCGGCCGCCCGGCGGGTGAGTGCGGCCAGGTCGGATCCGGCGAGCCTGCCCGGGCCGTGCTCGGCCAGCAGCCTCGCGGCGAGGTGCTCCGCCCGGTAGACCTCGTCGTTCTCGGACGGGAGGACCTGGCCCCAGTACGGGCGGGTGTCCTGGAAGTCCGGGGCTGTGACGGGCGAGCGGTAGTCGGTACCGGTCAGGGCGAGGGCCATGCCCTCCCCGTGCGGGACGAGGGTGAGTTCGGGGGCCTGCCTGCTGACGGTGAAGCGGTGACGGCCCAGTCTGACGGTCGCGCCGTCGTCCGCGAACAGCTCGGTGCGGTCGCGCAGCGCCCGGCCCGCCTCCTGCCGCGCGGCCTTCAGCCGGCCTGCCAGCTCCTCCGCGCGCACGGGGTCACCGAGTTCGCGCAGTTGCTCGGTGGTGCGGCGCACCTTGGCCGCCAGGGGGTCGGAGGCGAAGTAGGCGTTGACGGCGTCCGGACCGTCGAGGGACGCGACCCGGCGCGAGATCGTCTCCAGGACTCGCGCCGCCGATTCCGCGAGCCGTTCCGCGCGCCGGGCGCGGGCGTCCTGGATCGTCTGCCTGCGTGCGGAGAACGCCTCGTAGAGCTCGGTCCGTTTGGCGGCGATGTCGTCGAGCAGGTCGTCGTGGTCGGCGAAGCGCGACTCCAGGTTCTCCACGTGGAGCAGGAGCCGGGAGAGCTGCTCGTCGCAGCCCTCCGGGGAGTCGGCGGCGGCCAGCGCGCCGGTGACCGACTGTCCGAGGAGGGCGAACTCGGCGGTGAACTCGGCCCGGCCCTCACGGTCGCGCAGCTCCCGGCAGCGGCCGGCCAGAGCCGCGCGGGCGCGGTTGACTCCGCCGAGGACCTCGGTGATCCGCTCCAGGATGGAGGTGCGCACGGTGGTGTCACCCACCTCGAGGCCCGCCACCACCTCCGTGAGGGATTGCAGTCCCAGGGCCCGCTCGTCCAGTTGTCCGGCGACGGGCCCGGCCTCGGCGGCCGTGGTGATGGCCTCGGCGTCGGCGCCGAGCTTCTCGATCTCCGCGCGGTAGCCGTCGAAGGAGTCCTCACGCTGGAGGAAGGTGACGGTCCGCCGGGCGACTGCGGCGATGTCGGCCTCGAGGTCCAGGGCAAGCGCCTCGATGCGCCCGGTTTCCGCGTACCGCATCTCCTTCAGTGTCAGCAGGTGCCCGTGGGCCTGGCGCAGTTCGGTGATGCGCGCGATCCACTCCTCGGCGCTCGCCGGCGCCTCGCCGCGGACGCGCCGCACCAGGCCGGCGATGTGCACGGCCGATTCGGCGAGCGCGTCGGCCGCGTGACGCCTCAGGTCCCGCACGGTCCTGAACTCGTCCAGCACCTGCTCGGCGGTGATCCGGATCTCGTCGAGCGGGGTCCGCAGATCCCCGGTCTCGGTGTCGCCCAGCCAGTGGTGGGTGTCGGCGGCCCGCGCGCAGGAGGCGACGAGGACGTCGTACATCTCGGCCGTGGGCGAAGCCTCGGTGGCCTGACGCGCGATGGCCACGCAGTCGGACAGACCGCGGACGAGGTCGGCGTTGCCGATCCTGGCGAGCGGTCCGGATCCGCCCGGGGTGGCGAGGGAGTCGGAGACGTACGGGCTCCGCCAGACCTGGACGAGGTGCGCCCGGGAGGGCTCGTCCGCGTCGGGTGTGCGCAGGACGACGAGCGTTCCGTCGTCAAGGAGGGCGTACCCCCGGCCGGTCAGGGGGTTGGCGACCTCCTTGCGGATCAGGTTGTAGGGGAGGAGCAGGCTCCCGCCCTCCGCGCGGGAGTGGAACGCGTACAGCACGTCCTCCCCGTTCGGTGAGCGCACGGCACGCTCGAAGGTCATGTCCTCCGCCGTGGCCACGTCGAACGTCTTGACGGCGCCCGTGGACAGGCAGTAACCGCCGGGGAAGACGATGCCCTGGTCGTCGGGCAGCCGGCGGCAGGACCGGCCGATGCCGTCGAGCCTGACCACCGACCTGGTGAGCGTGTTGAACACCAGATGGCGGTCGGCTTCCTCCTTGTAGGGGCGCACGCGCAGCAGGATCAGCGAGCCCACCCGCGCGTACGCGACGTCCGAGTCCGCGAGCGACTGCAGGGACTCGTCGACCGGCTCGCTGTGGATGCCCTCCCCGGACTCGGTGTCGTCCTCGGTCTTGACGGTGAGGCTGCCGCCGACCGTCGTGACGAAGATGTCGCCGCCGATCGAGATGTGCGGGTGCCGTCCCGGCACGTGGTCGTCGCGGGTGGTCTTCACCCATGTCACGTCATGTGCGGGCGGCGCGACGTTGTCGCGCTCACCGCGGGCGTCCAGGAACCGGGCCCGCCGGTCCGCAGTGAGCGCCCAGCGCAGGACCCGGACGTCCTCGGCCTTCTCCCCGGTCCGGAAGACGGCCAGCAGCGTGCCGTCGACCACGCGCAGCCGGTGCAGCCGGGCACCCTGGTAGTAGCGGCACAGGGCGGCGAACTCGCGTGCGAAGTCCGCGTCGTCGAGGAGGCCCGGAGCGGCACCCTCTTCCAACGGGGCCAGGTCGTGGTCGTACAGCGAGAAGACGTCGCCGACCGTGGTACGGGGCGTCAACGCCGCGGGCGTGTTGTGGCCGAGGAGGAGTCCGCCGCCGACCGCGACGAGGTCGCGGGCCACGCAGTGCGCTTCGGTACCGATGCGCTCGGTGCCGGTCAGGGTGAGCTCGTCCCCCCCGAACTCCGCGATGCGGGCCGAGTTGAGCGCCTCGGCGCGCCGGGCGAGCTCCGTCGCCCGTGCACCGAGCCGGTCGCGCAGCACCTCGTACGTTCCGGCGTCCATGCCGCCCGAGCCCTCGTCCATCCCGTTCACCCTCCCTCGTACGTCTGGTTGAGGCTCCGGAGCCGCTGACCCCCGTCCGGCGGCTCCGGAGCCTCCGACCGCTTCTTCCAGCGGTCAGCTCTTCGCCGTGCCGTTCAGCGCCGTGAGCGGCGTGTCGGCGAGGCCGAGTTCACCGGCCCGCTCCAGCAGTTGGCTCAGCTGTGTTGCGGGCGCCCCGCCCGTCTTCATGAGCCGCATCAGCAGCGCGGACACGGTCAGGTTCTGCACGTCCGATGTCGAGACCGACCCCAGCACCTTCGCCAGGTCGTCGGTGAACGACGCGGATCCGTCCAGCCACGGTCCGGCCAGGGCCTGCGCGGTCTCGGAGTGGTGGACGAAGCCGTCGACGCCCTTGCCGAGGGAGATCGCCGACACCAGCCGGTCGAGGAAGACCGACTCACCGCCGACGATGTTGATGTCGGCGCTCTCCAGGCCGGTGGCGAGCACCGTGGCCTGGGCCTCGGCGACCTGCCGCTGGACGTCGAGCCCGGCGAGACGGATGTCCTTCTCCGCCTCCAGCCGCAGCCGGTACTCCTCGTGTGCGCGGGAGGCCTCGTCCAGTGCCGCCATCGCGGCGGCCTTCTCGGTCAGGCCGACGGCCTCGGCCTTGAGCTTCTCGCCGATGGCGGTGGCGTCGGCGAGCGCCTTCTCGCGGGCGCCCTCCGCCTCCGCCCGCAGCCGGGCGGCGGTGGCCTCGGCCTCGGCGCGGCCGGCCTTCTCGATCGCGTCGGCCTCCTTCTCCCGTACCTGCACGGCTGCCAGGCCCTCGGCGGCCGTCTCCGCCTGGATGCCCTCGGCGAGGCGGATCTTGGCGCGGGCGTCCATGTCGGCGGCCTTGTTGCGGGCCTCGGCGAGGGTGAGTTCCTCGGCCGCCCGGTGGACCGCGGCCTGCTCGGCGGCCTCGGCGGCCTTGATGTCCTTGACCAGCTTCTCCTGTGCCTCGGCCTCGGCCGCGATGACCACGGCCTGCCGGTTGCGCTCGGCCTCCTCCACCGCCC
Source organism: Streptomyces marianii (assembly GCF_005795905.1). NCBI lineage: Bacteria > Bacillati > Actinomycetota > Actinomycetes > Kitasatosporales > Streptomycetaceae > Streptomyces > Streptomyces marianii. The sequence goes on along the minus strand of NZ_VAWE01000001.1, from coordinate 7,862,722 downwards.
GGAGCCGCTTGATGGACTCCTCCTGCTCGGCGACCGTCCGGTCCACCGCGACGCGCTCGCGGATCACCTCGGCGATGTCGCGGCGCTCGGCCTCGACCTCCTTCTCGGCGGAGATCCGCGTCAGTTCGGTCTCCCGGTCCCGGGCGATGACCTCCAGCAGCCGGTCCTTCTCGATGCGCTCGTTCTCGACGGCCACGACGCGCTCACGGTTCATCTTGGCGACGGCGACCTCACGGGCCTGGTTCTCCCGCTGGACCCCGAGCTGCTCCTCGGTCTTCAGGAAGGCGCTCTGCGCCCGCAGTCGCTCCTCTTCGACGACCCGAGCGGTCTCGGCCTCCTCACGGGCCCGCACGGTCTCGATCTCGCGCTTCTGCTTGATCTCCGCGTCGGCCCGGCGGCGCTCGAGCTCCAGGATGGCTTCACGGGCGTCGACGTTCTGCCGCGTGATCTCCTTCTCCTCGTGCCGCTGGTACTCGTTGGTGCGGACGTGCTCGACGGCAGTCAGCTCGGTGATCTTCCGGATGCCCTGGGCGTCGAGGATGTTGGAGGCGTCCAGCTGCGCCAGCGGCGTCTGCTCCAGGTAGTCGATCGCCGCGTCCTCGAGGCTGTAGCCGTTCAGATCCGTCCCGATGACCTGGATGATGCGGTCCCGGAACTCGTCGCGCTTGGTGTAGAGGTCGGTGAAGTCGAGTTGCTTCCCGACCGTCTTGAGCGCCTCGGAGAACTTGGCGTTGAACAGGTCCTGGAGGGTCTCCTTGTCGCTGGCACGCGCCGTGCCGATGGCCTGGGCGACCTTGATGACGTCCTCGACGGTCTTGTTGACCCTGACGAAGAACGAGATCCGGATGTCGGCGCGGATGTTGTCCTTGCAGATGAGCCCGTCCCGGCCGGTCCGGGTGATGTCGATGGTCTTCACCGAGATGTCCATGACCTCGGCCCTGTGCAGCACCGGCAGGACGACCTGCCCGGTGAACGTGACATCCACCTTGCGCATCTTCGACACGATCAGTGCCTTGCCCTGCTCCACCTTGCGGAACAGCCGGCTGATCACGAAGAACATGGCGACGACGATGAGCAGGACAACGGCGATGAGCACGCCGATGCCCACGGTTATGGCATCCATGGGAAATCCCCGGGTGAGAGACGTGTGCTGAGGAAGAGGGTGCGGCGTCAGCCGCGGAGGTCCAGCGCGTTGCCGTACGGCGCGACCCAGAAGAACTCGCCGGTGTCGTCGTAGGCGTAGAGCAGACCCGTGCTGCCGAGCGCCAGGAGGTCGCTGCCGCTCTTGCGGACCTGCACGACCGCCGTGGAGCCGTCCCCCGCGACGACCTCCGCCTGACCGAAGTCCTCGTCCACCCGCCCCGTGCGGATGGTGCAGGTCATACCGATGAAGTCCTGCCGGGACGGCCCCGGTTCGTCGGGGAAGAGCTTGGCCAACGGCCGCACGAGCGCGCGGGTGACCCACCACGAGAGGAACAGCGAGGCCGCGAGCACGGCGACACGCAGGAGATGGAAGGGGAGGCCGGCCAGGCCGGCTCGGGCGAGCAGGACCGAGCCGGCCAGGCTGCCGAACCAGCCGAAGGCGATCAGGAGCGAGGCCGCCACCGAGACGGGCACACCGCCCAGGCCCGCTGCGTCGGTGTCCACGTCCGCGTCGAAGCTGTCGGGGTCGGCCACTCCGGTCAGAACCAGCAGCCAGAAGCCGATGACGACCAGAAGCGCCGAGGTGAACAGCACCGTGGGGAAGCCTGCGGCGGCTTGCAGGAACTCGGCCATCAGTCATCCCCTCGTGAGTGGACCGGGTGGTCGGTCGCCGGCATCTGCAACAACAGAAGCCTCTGCCTGCTTCCGGCAGCCGGTCATGTGTGCTGGGCCGGATCTCCCTTGGCCCGAAGTGATCCTGACAGTGCGTCCCATCGGTTCGCATTGCCGTATTCCGGCAATCTTTACGGCCCCTTGATGCCGCGCGGCGCACGCTGGCGGCACGATGCGCGGATCTCCGTACGGCAGAGGGCGGTAGCGGCACCACGGGGAGCACGAGGAAACGAGGCGTACGGGGAGACGAGACGGACGAGGGGACCGAGGAACACGAGGCGGACGAGGCGGACGAGGAACACGAGGAGCTCGGGGAGCGGGGAGAGCACGGGCTGCCGGGGGCAGGGTCAGGTCGCCGGGGCCCTACCGGCGCGGAAGGTCGAACCACTCCCGGCTGGCATCTCCCGTGGAGAGCACGGTGACGAAGAGACCCGCGGCGACGGCGGCGGCCCAGGAGCCCCAGGCGCCGCTGTGAGCCACCAGGCCGCTCGCGCCGCCCAACGTCAGCAGTGACCCGATGGCAACCGCGCCGATCCGGACGCCGTTGCCCCCGCCGGCGAACCTCCGCGCGATGGCGATCACGGCTGTGGCGAACACCCCGAGCAGGAGGGCCGCAAGCAGCAGGAGGCCCACGAAGAGCGCTCCCAGGGCGCCGGTCTCCAGCGTGGCGGCGGCCACCACGAACCCCAGCGAGGCGAGGACGCTCACCGCCCCCACCGCGAGCAAGACGGCACGGACGGATCTGACGGTGCCGGGCATCTGACTCATCGAGTTCCTTCGGACGGGCTCCCTGGACAACGACCACTCCGCGGGGCCCTTCGCGGCGCGCACTCGTGCGCGTCGTCGCGGCGACCTCCGCGGACGCACAGGATAGGACCCGCGGGCACGTGGTCGGCCCGTGCGGTACGAGTCGTTACCCGCGGCCGATGCAGATCGGCGGCCCCGGGGCCGGGCGCCGTCCAGCGGAGACTCCGGGCCGGACGCTCGGCCTACCGGTAGCCGAGCGTCGTCATCATTCCCGACTCGGAGTGGTAGACGTTGTGACAGTGCAGCATCCACAGCCCGGGGTTGTCCGCGTCCAGGTCGCACACCAGCTTGCGGTGCGGCAGCACCACGGAGGTGTCCTTGCGGGCGCCGCGGGAGCCGATGCCGGCCAGGGCGTAGGTATGGCCGTGCAGATGGACGGGGTGCCACATGTCGGTTGCGTTGACGACCACCAGCCGCACCCGCTCACCACGTTCGACCCGGTGGATCCGATCCGGCGAGTAGGGCCTGTGGTCGATGCCCCAGTCGAACCTCTCCATACCGCCGGTCAGTGTGATCTTGAGCTGCCGGTCGGGCCTGCGCCGGTCCAGGGCGACCGACTCGTGAGGGCTCAGCCGCCGGGCCGACACCAGGACGTCCCGGTACAGCTCCGCCGGACGCGCGGACGGCTTCGGTGCAGCGGCCCTGCCCGCCCGCAGCACCGCCATCCCCGCCCCGCGCTTGCCCTCGGCGAGCGCGGTGAACGGGAAGACCCCGCCTTTCACGGTGACCAGCGCGTCGTACCGCTCGGCCATGCCCAGGAGCACTGAGTCCACCGTCTCGTGCTGCACGGGGAAGCCGTCGCTGTGGGTGATCGTGAGCCGATGGCCTCCGAGCGCGACCCGGAACGGCGTGTCGGCCGCAGCGTTGATGATGCGCAGCCGAATCCGTTCGCCGGGCCTGGCGCTGAACTGCGAGGGATCTGCCGAGATCCGGCCGTTGACCAGGTAGTGCGGGTAGTCGACATCACCCGTGTGACCGCCGAGGAGCTCGCTCCCCGTCTGCCGGCCGGTGCGCGGGGCCTCGCCGCCGTACGGGGAGGTGGAGGACGTCCGGTCGCGCGGCTCCGGGCCGTCGTCCCGGGCCGGCCCGTACCCGGCGTCCACACCTCCGCGCGGGAGCGAGGGCCGGTCGCTGCCCTCACGTGCACCGTGCCCGTCCTGGTGCCCTTGCCGCACGCCGTGGCCGGGAGCGGGCCTGCCCTTGCGGAGCCGGGCGAACACGTCGCCCGGGGACAGGCCGTCGATCCCGTCGATCCAGTCGTCCAGCACGATGACCCACTCGCGGTCGTAGGAGAGCGGCTCGTCGGGGTCGTCCACGATCAGCGGTGCGTAGAGACCGCGGTCCAGTTGCAGGCCCAGATGCGGGTGGAACCAGTACGTGCCCGGGTGCGGCACGCGGAAGCGGTAGGTGAACGACGCGCCCGCTCTGATCGGCGGCTGCGTCACGTTCGGCACACCGTCCATGTCGTTGCGCACGGCGACGCCGTGCCAGTGGACCGTGGTGGGATCCGGCAGGTGGTTGTTCAGGGTCAACCGGAGTGTGTCGCCCGCCGTGACGCGGACCTCACGGCCCGGCAACTCGTCGTTGTACGTCCAGGTCCTGGCCGTACGCCCGGCCCCCAGCTCGACCGTCCCCGGAGCGGCCGTCAGCGTCAGTCCCCTCGCCGGCCGTTCGGGGCTCGTCGCCCCAGGGGACGCCGCCGCGCCGCCATCCGGATCCTGGGCGGAACGTGCGTGTGCCGGTCCCTGGGCCCCGTCCCGGTGTGCGGGATTCTGTGCGCTGCCCGAGCAGCCGGCAAGCAGTCCGGATCCCGCAGCCGCGATGCCGACGCGCAGTACGGCACGGCGGGGCGGCAAGGTCCGGATCGTCTGTTCCTGCGTGGACATGGCCCTCCGGTCGGTCGAACGCGTGCCCACCCCGCCGTGGACGGCCCCCGGGTGGGGCGCGGGTCGGGAAACCTGGCGAGCCGGTGCGCAGCCGACGCCTCGCCGCTCCGCGCGGCGAGCACATGGGCGTCCCCTCCGCCGGTCGCCGCGTAGCGCGGGCGATGCCCGGTCCGTAGCCGCCACTCGGAGGCTGGGCGTCCGCCCGGCTCCGGGGTGCGGCGATCTCACCGTGTGCCGTCCGCTCCTCGGAGGAGCCGCCGCCACCCCGGAAGGATTGCATAGTGCAAAGTGATGATCCAGCAGCCCGCGGAGCCCGGGAGACGTGTCGCCGACCGGGACGCGGAGCGTCACCTCGACGGGAAGGCGGTGCCCGCCACGGGGCCGCCGCACGGCGCGGTGACGCCGCCCGATGTCGCGGATCCCCTGATGAGGCGACCCGTGCCAGGGCGCCGCACCCGGTTGCCGGTGAACGCCCGTTCCCGTGTGATGGAAGCGAGCCGGACGGGGCATGGGTCAAGGCCCGATCACGGAGGACCGCTCGCGTCCTTCGAGCGGCCGGGAGAGGAGTCGATGGTGGATGATCGCCACACGGCCGGACCGGTGGTGGTGGGTGTGGTCGAAGCGCAGGGGCAGGAGCAGGTGGTGCTCCGTGCGGCGGAAGAGGCGGCCCGCGCCGGCACGGTGCTTCGCGTCGTGCACGCCGCCGAACGGGCG